>CAYMSD010000013.1:0-53233 GCA_964393015.1 uncultured Klebsiella sp. | reverse complement strand
GCTCACCCGTCGCGCAGCTCGCGCACGAGGAACGCCGTCTGGCGGTCCTTCGCGTCGGCGGCGAACCTGCCGAAGCCCGAGTGTTCATGCGGCGCGCCCGTCTCGCCGTACTCGTGCATCTCGACGGCCCGCCCGAGCCCGCGCGCCCTGAGGGTCTCGACGAACTCGCGCTGCCCTTCGACGGCGACCCATTCGTCGAGCGTGTTGTGGAGGACGAGAAGCGGAATCGCGCGCCACGCGTCGAGATGCTGGATCGGGTCGAGGCGCGCCGCGCGCTGCGGCTCGAACATGGCGCGGTTCCTCTGCCACGCGAACGAGCCCGTGGTGCACTCGACGCACGCTGCGCGGAAGGAGTGCGCGCGGCAGAGGCGCACGAGCGTGGCCATGCCGCCCGCGCTCATGCCGCCGATCGCCATGCGGGCATCGTCGAACCAGCCCGTCGCGAGCGCGGCCTCGACGACGCCATCGATCTCCCCCGCCATCTGCTCGACGAACTCGAGCGTGCGCTCGGGCTGCTGCAGCGCGATGTCCTCGCGCGCGCCGTGCCCCGGGAGATCAAGCGACACCGTGGCGATGCCCGCGCGCACGAGGCGCAGGAAGCGGCCAGGGTCGAGCTCCTTGTTCGCGGTGCGGCCGTGCATCCAGAGGAGGACGGGGGCGCGTTCGCCGAGGAACGCGCCGTCGGACGCGAACGACGGGTGCACGACGAGCGCGGGAACGCCCGCGAAGGTCTCGAAGCGCGCCTTCTCGCGGACGCTCGCGGGGAGTCCTCCGCCGATCTCAGGCACTGGTCGCCTCCTCGCCGTTCGCGCCGTCGGTGGCGCCGGGCTCGCCGGGCCCGTCGGCCGTGTCGGGCGTGTCGGGCGTGTCGGGCGTGTCGGGCATGTAGAGGTAGACCCACATGTCGTCCTTGTACTGGTGGCTCTCGGGGCCCTTGAAGCCCGGGAGCGCGCGCTCGGCCTCGTCGAGGTCGACGGGCGTGCGCAGGATGAGGAACCCCTTCGGCGCGAAGAGCCCGCGCGTGCGGGCTGCCTGACCGAGCACGAGCTTGCGCGAGGCGGGCTCGACCATCAACGCGTAGGGCGGATCCATGAAGACGAGGTCGACGGGCTTCGGGCTGCGCGCGAGCGCGGTCGGGCCGAGCGCATCGGCCTGGACCGCCGTCACGCGGTCGCCGCACTTGAGCGTCGCGATGTTGTGCTCGAGATAGCGGAAGACCTCGCGGTCGCGCTCGATGCAGACGACCTCGGCGGCGCCGCGGCTCGCGCACTCGATGCCGACGGTGCCGACGCCCGCGAAGAGGTCGAGGACCCGCGCGCCCTTGAACCACCCGTGGAGCATGGCGAACACGGACTCCTTCACGCGCGCCGTCATGGGGCGCGTGCGGTCCTCGCCTGCGGGAGTGAGAAGCTGTCGCGAGCGGTACTCGCCTGCAATGATCTTGAGCACAGGGCGAGTGTACAGAAGCGGGCCGCGCGCGCCACGCTCACTGCGCCGGCGGCGTCGACTGCTGCGCGGCCTGCTGCATGGCCGCGACGGGCGACTCGCCGCGCGCGATCCACTCGCCGCTTCCGCGGCGGGCGATCGCCTCGACGAACGCCTTGTACTCCGCGGAGAGGCGCGCGATGTCGGGGTCGAAGTACTCGCGGAGGACCGCCGGGCCGACCTGCCTGCCGATCGCCATGCGGCGCTCGTTGCGCGTGCCCGCGCGGCTCGACTCCCAGATCGTGCCCGAGATCCGGCCCTCGACCGCGTCGTCGAGGAGCCGCTCGAGGCCCTTGCGGTAGCGCCCGCCCTCGCCCTCGTTCAGGAAGTGGACGAGCGCCCAGACCTGCGCGTAGTAGCCGAGGAGCGTGTTGCGGCCGTTCTGCAGGAACTCCTGCGGGGTGCCCTCGATGAGCTGCTCGAGCGGCACGAAGCGGCCGCGGCGCACGACATCGCGCAGCTCGCCGTAGCGCTCGAAGTTGCGCCACGGCATGAAGGTGGGCGGCCCGCCGTTCGACGAACCCCGCACGCCCTCCATGAAGCAGGCGATGCCTTCCTCGAGCCACACGGGAAGCGGATGGCGGAAGACGCGCTGCGTGTAGGCGTGCCAGCCTTCGTGCGCGGCGATCGTGAAGGTGTCCCAGCGGCCGATGTCGTAGAGGACGGCGTCGCCCTCGATGGTGTAGCCGCCGCGGCCCATGCGCTCGTAGATGCCCGCCTCGCGCGGCAGGCGTTCACGGGTGTAGGCGATCCAGTCGTCGCGCGTTCCGAAGAGGTAGATGTCGATCGGCGCGTCGGTCGCGGGAAGCGGCACGAGCGCGGTGCGGTAGTGCTCGAGCGCGGTCGGCAGGAAGATCTGCATCCGCTCGCGGATGAGCGGGTCGCGCAGCGTCGAGTGCATGCGGTGGGTGCCGATGTCGATGCACTCGCCCGGCTGCTCGCGGAACCGCCAGCTCTCGATGATCGGCTCGGTGCGGCGCAGCGTGGAGCCGACCGCCGCGGGCGCGGGCGGCGGTGCGACGACGCCCTGCGATGCGGCGGGGGCGACAGGCGCGGGATTGCAGGACGAAAGCCCTGCGGCCGCGGCAACGACGAGGATGGAGGCTCCGACCCGCATGGCAGACCTCGCTTCGCGGGGGAAATCCCGCGGCGGCGAGTGTAGTGCCTGCGCGCGCATCGGGCTGCAGGAAATCCGACCGAACGCCCGGACTCGCGGCGTCGATCGGGACGCGAGGTTCCGTCAGGCGGAACCGAGCGCCGCGAGCGCGCTCTTCGCGGCCGCGATGTCGGCGTCGATCTCCGCAAGCTTCCTGCGGGTCTCCTCGACGACCGCGGGCGGCGCCTTCGCGACATATCCCGCGTTGTCGAGCTTCGCGCGCATGCCCGAGGCCTGCTTCTCGCGCTCGGCGACGAGCTTCGAGAGCCGCGTCTTCTCGGCGCCCGCGTCGACGGCGTCGACGAGGCCGTCGAGGAGGAGTTCGCTGCCCTCGAACGGGATGGCGACGGCGCCCGTGGGTCGCGTGGCGGGGACCGGGGCGACCTGCTCGAGGCCCGCGAGGGTCTCGACCACGCCCCCCGCCGCCGCGACCAGCGTGCGGATGGCATCGGGTGCGCAGAGCGTGACCTTGCGCTTCGGCGACACCTGCCGCTCGCCGCGCACCTTGCGGACGCAATCGACGAGCGCCTGGACGCGCGCGAACTCGGCGAGCGCGGCCTCGTCGCGGAGGCTGGCGGCGGGCGCGGGCCATGCGGCGGTGGCGCAGAGCGGGCTCGGCGGGAGCGACAGCCCGGCGACCGCGCGGTTCGGGAGCGCCTGCACGCTTGCCCAGAGCGTCTCGGTGACGAACGGGCACACGGGGTGCAGGAGCCGCAGGATCGCATCGAGCGTGCTCGCGAGGATCGCCTGCTGCGTGGCGTTCGCGCGCACCGTCGGCTTGATGCCCTCGAGGTACCAGTCGCAGAAGTCGCGCCAGACGAGGTCGTAGAGCGCCTCCGCGACGCGGTGGAACTCGTAGTCTGCGATCGCCTCGTCGACGAGCCGCGTGGCGCGCTCGAGGCGCGCGAGCATCCAGCGGTCGAGGAGCGTGGGCGGCTCCGACCTGCTTTCCGCGCTCGCCTGCGCGAGGTTCGACAGCGCGAACCGCGTGGCGTTCCACAGCTTGTTCGCGAAGTTGCGCCCGAGGTCGAAGCGCGCGCTCGTGTTGCGCGCAAGCGGCATCTCTGCGGTCGGCGTGGCGACGCCGGTCGCTGCGCCGAAGCCCGAGACCATCTTCTTCGACGCGTCCTTCGGCGACGACTGGATCGCGTCGGCGACGGTGTAGCCGCCGCTCGTCGTCGTCCACTTCGGCGTGAAGGCCTCGTTCGTGTACGGATCGACCATGTCGACCGGCAGACGGACATCCTGCGTGTTCGTCGCCATCGAGACGAGCGTGAAGCGCATCGCGTCGGCGCCGTGCGAGTGGATGATGTCGCGGGGGTCGACGCCGTTGCCGAGCGACTTCGACATCTTCTGCCCGTGGCCGTCCTGGATCATCGCGTGGATGAAGACATGCTTGAACGGCAATCGGCCGAGAAAGTACCGGTTGAACATCACCATGCGCGAGACCCACAGGGTGATGATCTCGCGCGCGGTGCAGAGGACCGAGCTCGGGTTGTAGCGGTCGAGGAGCCCCGCCATCTCGGCCCACTTCGACGGATCGGGCCAGCCGAGGGTCGAGAGCGGCCAGAGCGCCGACGAGAACCAGGTGTCGAGGACATCGGGGTCGCGCTTGAAGCCGACGGCCTCGAGCGCTGCGCCGTCGGCGTCGTCGACGAGGCAGACATGGAGATCGTGCTCGCCCTTTGCGCTCGAGAGCGCGGAGATCGCAAGATCGGCGCCGTCGGCCACGCGCGACGCGCGCACGGTGGCGCGCGACGCGGGAAGCGACGCGAGCATGCCGAGGTGCGCGGCCAGCGCGCTCGCCTCGCCGCGCTTCGACCACACGGGAATGCGGTGCCCCCACCACAACTGGCGCGAGATGCACCAGTCGCGGATGTTCTCGTGCCACATCTGGAAGTTCTTCGCGTAGCGCGCGGGGAAGAAGCGCAGTTCGCCGTCGCCCGCCATCAAAGGGCCCGCGGCGACCGCCGCCGGCAGCGCGCCCTCGACCTGGTCCTTCGCCATCGCGCGCAGCGCCGTGCCGCGCAGGCGGTCGTCTGTCACGCGCACATACCACTGGTCGCTGAGATAGGGCTCCACCGGCACATGCGAGCGGTACGAGTGGCCGACAGAGTGGCGGTACGGCTTCGCGTCCTCGAGGAGTCCGTTCGCCTTGAACCACGCGACGATCTTCTTGCGCGCCTCTTCGCGCGAAAGGCCGACGAACGCGCGCGCGTCGTCCGAGACATCCATCCAGCCGTGGCGGTCGCTGATCGAGCCGTCGGGCGCCATGACATTGATCGCGGCGAGCCCGTGGCGCTGCCCGATGTCCCAGTCGTTCGGGTCGTGCGCGGGCGTCACCTTGAGGAAGCCCGTCGCGAACTGCGCCTTCGGATCGGCGGGGTCGCCGCCCATCGACGCTGGCATCACGACATAGTCGTCCTCGACGACTGGAATCTCGCGCCCGACGATCGGGAGCCGCAGCTTCTTGCCGCGCAGCGCGGCAGCGCGCGGGTCCTTCGGGTTGATCGCGACGGCTGTGTCGCCGAGCATCGTCTCGGGGCGCGTGGTGGCGACCGTGACATGGCCCGAGCCGTCGGCGAGCGGATAGCGCAGGTACCAGAAGTGCCCGTCGACCTCCTCCATCTCGACCTCGTCGTCGGCGAGCGCCGTCTGCGTGACGGGGTCCCAGTTCACGAGGCGCTTGCCGCGGTAGATGAGGCCGTCCTTGAAGAGCGTGCAGAACGCGTGGCGCACCGCCGTCGCGCAGGTCTCGTCCATCGTGAAGCGCGTGCGGTCGAAGTCGCACGAGCAGCCCATCGACTTCAATTGCCCGAGGATCGTGGCCTCGTACTCGTCCTTCCACTCCTGCACCTTCTCGACGAACCCTTCGCGCGTGAAGTCGGTGCGCTTCTTCCCCTGGAGAAGGAGGCGCTTCTCGACGACCGTCTGCGTGGCGATGCCCGCGTGGTCGGTGCCCGGCATCCACAGCGTGTTCGCGCCCTTCATGCGGTGGTAGCGCGTGAGGAGGTCCTGCAGCGAGTTGTTGAACGCGTGGCCGAGGTGGAGCGCGGCGGTGACATTCGGCGGCGGGATGAAGATCGTGTACGCCTCGCCGGGCGCCGACGGCTCGGCGTGGAAGCAGCGCGCGTCGTCCCAGCGGGCGCGGACGACGCCCTCCGCCTCCGATGGCACATAGGCCTTGGGGAGCTCGGTCGAGGGTCGCGTCTGGTCTGCGTGGGTCACGGCTGCACTTCCTGCGGTCATCGGTCCTGCCTTGCGTTCGGGGGCGCGCATCATACGCCGCTTGACACGGCCCCTCGCGGGCGCGGATAAACCGCATGTGCCGCACGCTGTGGCGCAGCCAAGGAGGCACGCGTGGCGAACTGGTTCGTGAGCGTCAACGGAGGCCAGGCGGGCCCCTACCCGGAGGCCGAGTTCGAGCGGATGCGTGCGCAAGGCCTCGTTCCGCCGAACGCCTATGTGTGGTGCGAAGGCATGGCGAACTGGATCCTGGCCTCGGAGCTTCCAGGCGGAGCCTCGGTCGCGCCGCCACCGCTTCCGCCCATGGGGCCGCCGCCAGGTGTCGGGCCGAGCGCCTATCCGTTCGCGACGGGCGGACCGCAGTTCGGTGCCTCGCCCTCCGGCGCTCCGATTCCGGCGGCGAGCCCCAGCGGCCTCGTCATCGCGGCGTATGTGCTCGGCGGGCTCGCGCTTCTCTGCTCGTGCCTCACGGGCCTCCCTGCGATCATCTGCGCTGCGCTCGCGATGGGCCAGCCCGAGCAGCGACGCCACGCGACGGTCGCGCTCATCGTGTCGGTCGTGTGCACGGTGGTCGGCGCGGTCATCGGCTTCCTCCTGAACGGCCTCTTCGCTCCGCAGTCGGGCTTCTAGGCTCCGCGCATGCCCGCACGGAAGCCAGCACGAACCGCGCCCGCGTGGACGACGCTCGCCCTTGTGGGCGCGCTCCTCGTCTGCGGCTGTGGCGACGAGCCGCGCGCCGCGTCGACGGACGGCGCGTCGCGCGAGGCGCGCCTCCGCGAGATCGAGGACGCCTCCGACGCGGTGGAGCAGCTGATCCAGGCGCGGCGCGCGCGCGAGGCGGAGCTCCTCGTGCGCAAGCTTCTCGCGGCCGTCCCGGCCGAACGGCGCGAGGCGAGGCTTGCGGAACTCGCGGCCCGCACGCTCTTCGCGCGCGCCCAGCTCGACGCGGCCGAGCTTCCGAAGGCCGAGCGGGAGTCGCTTGCGCGCGAGGCGGCGCTCTTCGCCCGCGAGGCGGCGCGGGCCGCGCCCGACGCCACGCGTCTGCGTTTCGCTGCGCTCCTCGCGGGGCAGTCGGGCGATGCCGCCACCGCCGTGGAGCTCTACGACGAGGCGCTTGCGTGTGCGCCCGACGACCTGCAGACCGTGCTCTTCGCGGCGAGCGCGTCGCTTGCCGCGCGCGACGCGGCGCGCGCACGGCCCCTTGTGGCGAGGCACGCCGAGCTTGCGCCCGACGACGCGTGGAGCGCGGGGCTCGAGGCGCAGCTCGCGCTACTCGACGGCGACGCCACGCGCGCGGTCGAGCGGGCGAGCGAGGCGGTCGCCCGCGACCGCGAGCTCCTCGAGGTGCGGATCCTCCTTGCGACGGCGCTCGTCGCAGACGGCCGCGCATCGGATGCCGCGCGGCTCCTCGCCGCGCTCCCGCCGGAAACCCGCGCGAAGACGCCGATCGCGGACGCGCTCGCACGCGCGCTTGCCGCGAGCGGGGATCTCGCCTCGGCGGCGCAGGCGTGGGAGGACGCCCGTCGGGCGAATCCCGCCGACGCGGCCGTGCGCGCGGAGGCGGCGATCGCGGCGTTCCGCGCGGGCGACCGCGCGCGGGCCGCGGCGCTCCTCGAGGGATTCGAATCGCTCGTCGACGGCGCGCGCGAGAGGCGGCGCGTCGAGGAGGCGATCCGCGCGGCGACGCCGGTCGAGTGACCGTGCGAGATCTCAGCGCAGGCTGCGACCGCCGTCGACCGTGATCGTGCCGCCCGTCAGATAGGGAGCCTCCAGGATCAGGAAGCGAACGAGCCGCGCGGCGTCCTCGGGCGTGCCCGCGCGCGCAAGCGGCGTGCGCGAAAGGACCGCCTCCCTCGTGGCCTCGTCCATTCCTTCGGCCCAGGCGACCACGCCAGGCGCGACGCAGTGGACGCGGATCGAGGGCGCGAGCTCGACCGCGAGCTGCTCCACGAGCGCACGCACGCCCGCCTTGGCGACGGTGTAGGCGAGATACCCGCGACGCGGCTTGCCGAGCGCGTAGATGTCGCTGAAGAAGACGACCGCTCCGCCGCCCGCGACCGCGCTCTTCGCAAGCGCTCCGCGCAGCGCCGTCGTGATGATCGCGGGGGCGACCGCCTCCGCCCGATGCGCGCGCTCCATCGGCGCGGCGAGCGCAGCGCCTTCGAACGAGTCGAGCGGCGAGACGATGTAGTCGGACGCGTTGTGGACGATCGCGTCGAGACCGCGGCGCTCGACCGAGGGCGCGAGCGCCGCGAGGAACGCATCGACCGACGCGAGGTCGCAGAGGTCGAGCGGCAGGACGAGCGGTTCCACGGAGAATCCCGCGGCGCGCGCCGCCTCCCGCGCATCCTCCGCGGTCGCGCGGCACTCGTCTTCCCGCGTGCGGAAGGTGAGGACGGGCTCGACCCCTGCGCGCGCGAGCTCGAGCACCGTGGCGCGGCCGACCCGACGCGCCGCGCCCGTCACGAGCACGCGCGCACGGGGATGCGCGGGGAGGGAATCGTTCGGCGGTGTCATGGGTCTTCGGCCTTTCAGGTCGTTCCGATCGCTGTCCGAGTCGGTCGAGGAGCCGCCGAGGGCCGCGCAGCACGGGCGGCGGTTCCGAGCGAGATCCCTAGAATACCCACCCGATGCCCGCAGGCTCTTCCGCGAGAACACCAGCACCAGAGGCCCTGCGGCCATCGCGCGCAAAGAAGCGGCTCGTCCGCGCGGCGGTCGCGCTCCTCGTGCTCGTGCTTGCGGGGCTCCTCTACATCACGCGACCGTCCACGCTCGCGTCGATCATCCTGCCCGCCGCCTCGCGCGCGATCGGCGGCGACGTCACGGCGGCGCGGCTCTGGCTCGAGGGGCTCGACACCATCGTCGTCAAGGACCTCCGCATCCGCGCCCGCAACTGGTCGGGAGAGGGCGGAGAGGTCATCCGCGCGGAGACGACGCGGCTCGAGTTCTCGCTCTTCTCGCTGCTGTTCGGCGATGTCGATGTCCGCTCGGTCGACATCGACCGCTTCACGCTGAGGCTCGCGGAGCGCGGCGAGTCGCCCGGCGACTTCTCGCTCTTCGCCCTCGTGCCCGCCACCGACGACGACACGAAGTCGCGGCGCCAGCGCCCCGCGCGCATCTCGATCGGTGAACTCGCCGTCGAGCACGGCGTGCAGACCGACGACGGCTACGAGGTGCTCGGCACCGTGCGGTTCGCGGGCTCGATCGTGCCCGACGCGAGCGCCCCCGCCGCGTTCTCATTCGGCCTCACGGGAATCGGCGACCTCGATGGCCGCCGCGCCATCGCGTCGCTCAAGGGCTCGTTCGACCCCGATGAACGCGCGCTCGCGGTCGAGCTTCTCGACCTGAGCCTCGACCCCGACCATCTCGGCGTCGTGCCGATCGCGCTGCGGGCGTCGACAGAGCGGCTTGGCCTCGTCGGGCGCATTCCGCTCGCGCGGCTCTCGTATGCGCCGGAGGCCGGGCCGACGGCCGAGCTCGATGTCGACGGCCTGGCGATGGACCTTCCGATCGAGACCCTGGGCGGGCCCGATGCGCGGCGCAACTGGGTCGGGTTCGCGGGCGGGGAGGCGGTCGAGATCGACGCTGCGCCGCGCATGACGATCCGCGAGGGCACGCTGCGGATCGACGGCGACCGGCTCAGCCTCGAGGGACTGCGCGGCGAGCTCGGCTCGCGCGACGCGGGGAGGCCCGTGCTCGCGCTCCCGTTCGAGTGCGAGTTCTCCGCGCAGCTGCCGCGCGGGCAGCTCGATGCGTTCGACTGGGACGCGCGCGAGGAGTGGCTCGAGGAGGCGGCGCGGCTCGCGCCGTTCACGCTCTCGCTCGCTGTGCGCGGGTTCAGTTCCGCGGCGGCGGAGGCGAGCGCGGGCGGCGAGGCGGATGCGCCGATGCTCGTCCTTCCGCGCGCGGCCGTGAAGGTGCTCGCCGACTTCAACATCACGGCGTGGGAGATCGATGTCGAGACGCTGCTTTCCCGCGACACACCGTCCGCGGAAGGCCGCGCGGGCGAACTCCGCTCGAGCGGGACGCTCGCGCTCTCGCGCGGGTCGGGCGCGTTCGACCAGTTCCGCTATCGCCTCGACGATGTGCAGGGGCTCATCCGGTTCGAGGGCGACAATGTCGTCGTGGAGCGCCTGACGGGGCTCGGCGCCGACGGCGCGTCCGTCTCGATCGATGGAACGCTCGTGGGGATCGCCACGGGCGCCGAGATCGACCTGCGCGTCGAGTGCGCGGACGCACCGATCGACGCGCGGCTCTTCGAGGCGTTCGAGCCTGGTCCGCGCGACGCGCTCGAGCTTCTGTTCGACGCGCGCGCCGCGCGCAACCTCGAGGCCGCGAACCTCCTTCCCGACGCGGCGCTCCTCGTCAGCCAGCGACGCGCGGTCGCGCAGATCGGCGACGACCCCTTGCGCGCGGCCGCACGCGCGCGGCTCGAGCGCAGCATCGCGGCGGGGCCGTTCGCGCTCGGCGGCCGCTGCGGCTTCTCGATGCGCGTCTACTCCCCCGCCGGATTCGGGCAGCCCGTCTTCGTCACGGGCTCCGTCGAGGTCCGCTCGGCGGGCCTTCTCTTCGGCCGCTTCCCCTACCCCCTTCGCATCGAGCGCGGCACCTTCACGGTCCTCGACGAGGCGATCGTGATCGGAGGCGGCGGCATCGAGGCGACCACGCCCGCAGGCGGCCGCTTCACCATCTCGGGCTCGGTGCAGATCCCACGCGACGGCGAGGGCGGCCGCGGCGTGCGCCCGCTGATCCAGATCGCGGACGAGAACGACGCGCTGAACCCGGCGTTGCTCGCGGCGATTCCCCACGCGAGCGACTCCGTGCCGCAGGGCTGGCCGGGCACCGAGCTCGCGCCCGCGGGCGAACTGCTGCGCGCGCTCGGTCTCTCTGGCGCGCTCGACATGACGGGGATCGTGACGAGCAGGCCCGACGGCACGGAGGACTTCCGCGTGCGGCTCGCGCTCGCAGACGGCCGCGCGGAACCCGACGCGGACGGCCGCGCATGGCTCTCGCGCGAGGGCCTGCCGTGGCCCGACGACTTCGCGCTCGAGGCGTGCACGGCGCGCGTCGACATCACGCCCGAACGCGTGCAGTTCGACCAGTGCGTCGGACGCCGCGGCGCAGGAACGGTGGTCGCGCGCGGCCACGCCGATCTCGTCGGCCCGGAGCGCGTGGTCGAGCTCGAGCTGAACGACCTGCCGCTCGACCGCGCGTTCGAGGACTTCCTCTCGGGCGACGAGCGCGAGGCGGAGGCCCGCTTCCGCGCGCTCGCCCCTTCGGGCGTGATCGACGGCGTGATCCGCCGCACGGTCGACGCGGCGGGCGCCGTCACCAAGGGAACGCTGACGCCCGAGCAGATCGAGATCCTCCTCGACGGCGCGCGCGTCTCCGCCGACCGCATCGCGGGGCGGATCGCGGTCGACGGCCTCTCGCTCCGCGCGGAGAGCCTGGAGTTCCGCCTCGCATCGGGCGGCGAGCCCGACGGCATGCTCCGCCTGTCGGGGCCGCTCGCGGCCGACGAGCTCGACGCGCGCATCAGCGGTGCGCGGTTCGAGTCCCCGCTCCTGCGCGGCGTGCTCCTGACGAGAAGCCCCGCGATCGTCTCGCTGCTCCGTGCCCGCGGCGTGCGCGGCCTCTACGACGCGCGCTACACGGCGCGCGGCGGCGAGCGGCTCGAGCTCTCGCCGCGCGCGCTCGAGCTCGGCGAAGAGGGCGCGCGGCTCGGCATCGCCTTCGACGACGACAGCAGGATCGTCGCGGACGGGGCATCCGTCGAGTTCGATCTCCGCGGAGGGCTCTCGTCGGGTGCGTCGGGCTCCGTCAGCCTCCGCGGAATGGTCGACCTCAGGTCGGCGCCGACGCTCGCGGCGCAGTACACGCTCGACGCGGCCGCGCTCACCCCCGCGCTTCGCGCCGTCCTTCCCCCGCCGCTTGACGACGCCGCACGCGCGATCTCCCTCGAGAGCACGGGGCGCTTCCTTCTCGATCTTCCCGCCATCGACCTGCGCATCGCCGATGTGCAGCAGACCGACGCCGCGGCCCCCGCCGACCGATCGTCGGAAGTCGACGCCGCGCTCTACGCCCTCGGCGGCACGCTGCGCGTCGAGGGCGCCTCCTTCGATGCGGGCACGCGCGTCACGGGCCTCTCGGGGGAGATGCCGATCGCCTTCCGCTCTGAACCCGCTTCGGCCGAATCGGTCCGCTTCCGCAGCACGCTGTCCGCCTCGCGCGCCACGGTGCTCGGCCGCGCCGTCGGCAAGACGCGCGCCACGATCGAGTCGCGCGAGAACGCGCGGCAGGTCTCCATCAAGGCCGACGGCGACCTCGCGGGCGGCCGCTTCGACATCGCGTCGACGATCGACCGCGAGCTGAACCGCTACGACATTCGGCTGCGCGTCGCAGACGCGGACTACGAACGGCTGCGCGAGCCGGGTTCGGCCTCGCGACCCGGGGAGGGCGGCCGCATCAGCGGCTTCCTCTCGCTCGGCGGGCCGATGGGAAGCGCGGGGAGCGGCGCGCCGCCGCGCGAGGGCACGGCGCGCGTCTCCGTGCGCGACGCGACGATCGCGTCGACGCCCGTGGCGATGCGCGCGCTGCAGCTGACGCAGCTGATGCTGCCGATCAACAGCGCGCTCCAGCGCACCGACGCGGAGGCGCGCATCCGCGGCGACACCGCGGAGATCGTGTCGGCGCGCCTCTCGAGCGGCACGCTCGAGCTGACCGGCAGCGGCACCATGGACATCCCGACCATGACCGTCGCCATGAGGCTCTATCCGAAGGGAACGGTCCCGATCGTGAGCGACCTGATCGGCGGACTCACGCGCGCCATCTTCGCGATCGATGTCTCGGGCCCGCTGGGCGACCCGAAGGTCTCCCTTGCGCCGCTTCCGGGCATCACGGAGGTGCCCGCGGTGCCCGCGGTGCCCGAGGCGCGCGTGCCCCTTCCCGCGGATGGGGATCCGCCGGCCGCCGATCCGTCTTCGAAACCCCTACCCTGACCGTCCCGTTCCTTCCGAACCCACGGCGAACGCCAGACGAACGACCGACACATGCAGCAACACTCCGACCAGAACCGGCCACAGCGGCCTTCGCTTGATCTTTCGCAAATCGAATCTGCCGTCGACGGATTCTTCGAGGCCTCGGGCGTGAAGCCATCGCACGAGGCGCGCGAGCTCGTGGCCGAGATCATGCTTTCGGGCCTGAAGCTCGTGGCCGACGGCGCCGACATGGGGCAGCTCAAGCTCGTGCGCAGCGCGCTCAAGGAGATGCGCCATGCCTACAGGATCTTCAATCCATACAAGGGCACGCGCAAGATCTCGATCTTCGGCAGCGCCCGCACGCCGGAGAGCGACCCCGACTATGGACTTGCGCGGGCCTTCAGCAGGGCCATCTCCGACGCAGGAATGATGGTGATCACGGGCGCGGGCGACGGCATCATGAAGGCGGGCCACGAGGGCCCCGACGTCGACAAGTGCTTCGGCCTGCGCATCAGGCTTCCCTTCGAGGCGGGCGCGAACTCCGTCATCACGGGCGACCGCAAGCTCGTGAACTTCCGCTACTTCTTCACGCGCAAGCTGATGTTCATGGCGCACTCCGACGCCGTGGCCGTCTTCCCGGGCGGATTCGGCACCCAGGACGAGCTCTTCGAGGCGCTGACGCTGATCCAGACGGGCAAGTCGAACCTCATCCCGATCGTCCTCATGGAGCACGAGGCCGGCGACTACTGGTCGGGCTGGGAGGAGGGCTGCGTGAAGCCGCTCGCGCGCCGCGGGCTGATCTCGCCCGAGGACCGCGGGCTCTACTCGGTGCACCACGACCCGGCGGCCGCAGTCGCCGAGATCAGCGCGTTCTACAGCCGCTTCCACTCGATGCGCTTCGTCGGGAAGGACCTCGTGCTGCGCCTTCATCGCGCGCCCGACGCAGCGGAGCTCGGCGCGCTCGAGCGCGAGTACCGCGCGGATCTCTGCAGCGAGGGCTCGTTCAGCGTCGTCGGCGCGTTCGAGGAGGAGCTCGAGTTCCGCGAGCTGCCGCGGCTCGCCTTCCGCTTCAATCGACGCGCATGGAGCCGCCTCCGCAGCTTCATCGATGCGCTGAACGGCGCCCCCGCGAGAAGCCACGCATGAAGCCGTGGCCGGCAGGAGTGCCGCTGGCGATCGTCTGCGCAGCGGTCGGCCTGGCTGCGCACGCAGGCTGCGCGGCCGCCGGCGGGAGCGCCGCGCGCACCGCGACCTCGCGCGCGGCATCGGCGAGAGACGACGCACCGGCCGGCGTCGGGTTCAGCTGCCTGCGCTGGTTCGTTCCTGCGGCGGCCGAGCCGCGCGCGGCGGCGTTCGCGCGCATCGCCGGGAATCGCCTCGTGGAGGAGGTCGAGAGCGACCTCGCGGACAACGGCTTCGTACTCTGGCGCACGACGCGCGCGCGCCTCGGAGAGGTCCGCGCGGCGCTCGGGGACTCGAACATCGCGCGGTCGACGCTCCTCGGACAACCGCTCGAGTGGACCGACCTCGCCACCACGCCCGTCCGCGCAGGGACCGTGATGTTCGTCGCGGGTCGCCCGCGCGAGAGCGCGGAATGCATCCTGCGCCTTGCGTTCCGAGGCTGGTGCTTCCCGACGGTCGAGGCCGCGAGCGCGCGGGTCGAGTTCCGGCTCGGCGAGGACGAGTCGAAGGTCGCGATGGCCACCATCGACCCCTCGCAGGCTCGGCCACGACGCACCGACCTTCCCGATGGACGCGCGGTGCTCGAGCTCGGACCCGACGAGGTGCTCCTGATCGCCGCGCGGCCCGCTGCACCCGCGCCAGAGCCCGAAAAGGGTCCTGAAACACCGCTGCCGCCGACCGTCGCGGCGCTGCTCCTCGATCGCAGTCCGTTCCCCGATCGGGCCACCGTCCTCGTGGTCGTGCCTTCGGTCGCGGATATCCTGCCCGAGCCGCGCGCCGCAAGCCGATAGATGCAGGCGCAGTCCGTCCGCCGCCTTTCGCCTCCCGCCCATGGATCGATTCGAAGAGGACACTCTCACAGACGCCGCCGCAGCGGGCCAACGCCGCCTGGCGGCGCGCGAGCTCGGCCGCATCCGACGGCGCCGCCGCGCGGCCAGCGTCCTGCCCACGCTGCTCACGCTCGGGAACGCCATCTGCGGATTCGCGGCCATCCACTACGCGGCGAAGCCGATCTCCGACACGCCGTTCGGCTGGTCGACGCTGACGGTCGCGGGCGCGCTCATCTTCCTCGGGATGTTCTTCGACGCGATCGACGGCTCGGTCGCGCGGCTGACGCGCTCGACCTCCGACATAGGCGCGCAGCTCGACAGCCTCGCCGACGTGATCACCTTCGGCGTCGCGCCCGCGTTCATGACGCTGCGCCTCATCAGCCACTACTACGGCCCCGCGGGCGAACTCACGATCCTCGGACCCGCCGACAGCGCCTACGCCAAGGTGCTGTGGGCGGTCGCCGCGTTCTACATGTGCTGCACGGCGCTCCGCCTCGCGCGCTTCAACGCGGAGGTCCGCGGCGCCAAGGAAGAGGACCATCTCTACTTCAAGGGACTCCCCTCGCCCGGCGCGGGCGGAACGGTCGCGAGCCTCATCGTGCTTCACCAGCACCTCCTCCACGAGACGCCCGGCATCGAAGGCGGCCTCGCCTTCGCGCGTCTCGCCGCGCTCGGAATACCCTTTGTCACGATCGTCGTCGCCTTCGCGATGATCTCGAACATCCGCTACAACCACTTCGCGAACCGCGTGCTGCGCGCCCGCCGCGGATTCCAGAGCCTGCTGAAGATCGTGCTGCCAGTGATCATCGCCATCTGGTGGCCCGTGCAGGCGCTCGCCGCGGGGTTCGTGATCTACGCGCTCTCGGGTCCCGTCATGGCCGTCTTCCGTCGTGAACCCGCGCAGCGGATGGACGCACCATGACGGCCGTTCCCGCACGAACCGCGTCCTCGGACATCGCGCGCGTCCCCGACGAGCGCGGACGCTTCGGCGCGTTCGGCGGGCGATATGTGCCCGAGACGCTGCTCTCGGCGCTCGAGGAGCTCGACGCTGCGTACCGCGATGCGCGCGCCGACCCGTCGTTCCTGCTCGAGCTCGACCAGCTGCTGCGCGAGTTCGTCGGCCGCCCGACGCAGCTGACGCCCGCGCCGCGCCTCTCGCAGCACGCGGGTGGTGCCGCGATCTGGCTCAAGCGCGAGGACCTCGCCCACACGGGCGCGCACAAGATCAACAACGCGCTCGGGCAGGCGCTCCTCGCGAAGCGCATGGGGAAGTCGCGCATCATCGCCGAGACGGGCGCCGGCCAGCACGGCGTCGCCACCGCGACCGCGTGCGCGCGCTTCGGGATCGAGTGCTGCGTCTACATGGGGAGCGAAGATGTGCGCCGCCAGAAGCTCAATGTCTTCCGCATGCGGCTCATGGGCGCGAAGGTCATCGAGGTCGATTCAGGCTCGAAGACGCTGAAGGACGCGACCAACGAGGCGATGCGCGACTGGATGGGCTCGGTCGGCGGCACCCACTACATCATCGGCTCGGTCGTCGGCCCGCACCCCTTCCCGATGATGGTGCGCGACTTCCAGAGCGTGATCGGCCGCGAGTGCCGCGCGCAGTGCCTCGAGAAGCTCGGTCGCCTGCCCGACGCGGTCGTCGCGTGCGTGGGCGGCGGGTCGAACGCGGCGGGCATCTTCCATCCGTTCGTCGAGGATGCGTCGGTGCGCCTGATCGGCGTCGAGGCGGGCGGCCGCGGCGCGACGCCGGGCGACCACGCCGCGCCGCTCACCCACGGGACACCCGGCGTCCTCCACGGCTCGATGAGCTATGTGCTGCAGGACAAGTTCGGACAGACCGCCGATGTCCACTCGTGCAGCGCGGGCCTCGACTATCCGGGCGTCGGCCCCGAGCACTCGTGGTGGAAGGACACCAAGCGCGTCGAGTACATCGCGGCGACCGATGCGGAGGCGCTCGAGGCGTTCCAGTTGTTCGCGCGCATGGAAGGCATCATTCCCGCGCTCGAGACCTCGCACGCGATCCACGGCGCGATCGAGGCCGCGCGCGCGATGCGCGCCGACCAGACGCTCGTCATCAATGTCTCGGGCCGCGGCGACAAGGATGTCACAGAGGTCATGCGGCTGCTCGGTAACTCCTGAGCGGCGACGCGCTCACCTGTCCGCCGAACCTTCCTTCGAGCAGAGCCACTCGACCCAGCTCACGGGGCCCGGAGAGCCGCCGTCGCGCCACTTCGGCTTCTCAGCGCCATCGCCCATCCAGCCGGGCTTCGCGGGCTCCGTCACGCTGGTCCGATTCGTCCTGTCGTTCCTCCAGTAGCCCGGCCACCAGGTCGTGCGCGTGTCCGTGTTGCCCCACTTCGCGGCCTTGCTCTTCGGCTCGGGCAGGACATAGGTCCAGCCCGCGGCGCGGAGTTCGGCCGCAAGCGCACGCACGGCTGCGGGCGCATCCCCGACGGGACGCGGCCCGCTCGCGTCGGCGCTGGTCGCCGCGGGCTTCGGCTGCGCGGGCGACTGGTCGCGTCGAGGGGCGGCCTGCGTCTCGCGTGCAGGCTCCACCCGCTTGAACGCGCTCGCGGGCCTGTCGGGCGCCGTCATGATCTCGATCGCCACGGGGTAGTGGTCGCTCGCATAGCCGACGGGCGGCGGGATCTCGTCGGCCTTGCGCCAATCCCAGTCGGAGCCCGCGTGCGGCGTACCGAGCACGAAGTACGAGCCCTCGACTGCGTCCGCGGCGAGACCAGGGCTCATCACGATGAAGTCGATCGAGCGGCCGCTCGCGTGGGTGACATATGCATTGCGCGGCGCATCCTGCTGCTCACCCTTGTCCTTGCGCCAGTCGTAGCCGCTCACGAGTCCGTCGTCCGAGATGCGCAGCGCCTTCGTGCTCATCGCCTTCGGCTGGGCGTTGAAGTCGCCGAGCACCGCGATGTTCGCGTCGGGGTTCCTCCGCAGCAATTCCTCGACGAACTGCTCGGTCTGCAGCGCCTCGAGCTCGCGCTGGTGGTCGAACGCGCCCGCCTTGAAGTGGACGACGAACACGGTCAGCTCGTAGCCGTCCTTCGTCTTCAGGTCGACCTTGAGCGGTGAACGCTGGAATCGCTCGGGCATCGACCCGCCCGGCTTCGCCCACCCGCCGCCCAGGCGCTTCGCCTCCGCATCGGTGCGCCGCGACTCCATGTCGCTGATGACGAGGTCCTCGCCCGCGAAGACCTGCGCCCGCACGATCGGCACGCGGGAGAGCACGGACTGCTCGACGCCGCGGTAGTACGAGACATCCTCGCTCGCCACATGGTCGTAGCCCATGCCCTCCAGGTAGGTGTCGCGGAACCACTCGAGGCACCGCTTCGACTCGATCTCCTGCAGGCAGAGGACATCGGCGTCGAGCTCGCGGATCGCCTTGGCGACCGCCTTCAGACGCGCCTCGCTCGTCTTCTCCTTGATGTCGTCGTACTCGCCGGAGAGCGTCGGATCGTCGAAGTCGTCGAAGAGGTTCTCCGCGTTGTAGGTCGCAAGGCGAAGCGCGCCCTTCGCCTTCGCGGGCGCCTGCGGACGCCCGTAGAACACCTCGAGTGGCTTGATCGCCGGCCGAGACTGGCCCTGCGTCGACTGGGCGGAGACATCAGGGGTGGCGAACGCGAGCGCAAGAAGCGTCGGGACGACAAGCGGACGAAGCATCCCGGCAGTCTACCCGAGCGACCGCGCTACCGACGCCGCAGCTCCTCGAGGAGCCGCTCGAGAACGAGCGCGTAGCTCGACGCAAACTCACCGTCGGCGCCCGGACCGAGCGGCACCACCGCGACGCGCACGCCTTCCTTCTCGAGCTGCGCGCGGATCTCGGGGCCGGGCTCGTCCTCCCACAACATCCACGCGGTGGGTCTCGGGAACGCCGCGCGCGTCAGGCGGAACTTCGTCCACTCCTTCTCGTCGGGCATCTCGCCGGGCTCCCAGTGCGTGCTCTCGATCTCGATCCCCGACGCCTGCCCGAGATACTGGTAGACGGGGTGCGACGCGAGCCACCTCGGCTCGCGCGTCCTGAGTTCGGCGAGCGCCGTCTCGAGGCGGGAGAGGGTCGCGAGCAGCGTCGTGGTGCGCGCGGCGAACCCGCCTGCGCGCTGCGCATCCGAGAAGAACGGCCGCAAGCCGCCCGCGATCGCCTCGGCTTGCGCGCGCGCGAGCGCCGGTGAGAGCCATGTGGTCGACGCGGTCGTCGCGTGCGTGTGGTCGCCTTCGGGGCCGTGCGAGTGGGTCTCGCCCTCGACCTCGATGAGCTGCGCCTTGACCGCCGCGGTGGTGTCGACCGTGCGCGCCCGAGGCAGCGCGGCCTGCGCGGCCCACGGCTCGTAGGCGGCGCCGTTCAGGACGATGAGGTCGCACGACTGGATCTCGCGGATCGCGTCGGGCGTTGGCTTCCAATACGCGGGGTCGCCAGCGCCCTCCCACGGCGTCACGAGCTCGACCTCGCCGCCGCCGAGCTCGCGCACCATCGAGGCAAGCGCGGGGTTCGGCGCGAAGACCCGCACCTTCTCGCCGGGAGCACGCGTCGCAGCCGCGGGCGTCGAAGGGTTGCAGCCGAACAGGAGACTGATCGAGGCGAACAACGCAACGAGCAGGTGCGAGGGGCGGAGCATGGCCGCAGGATAGCCCCGCTCCGCTACCCTGAGCGCGTGCAGACGGCTGGCGCGACCGCACCCCACGCAATGCTCATCGAGACAACGGATCTCGTGTTCCGCCGCATGTCGGGCGGGAGTCCCGCCTTCGAGCTGCGTGTCCCGGCGATCGCACTCGCACGAGGCGCGGCGCTTGCGGTCCGAGGGCCGTCGGGCTCGGGCAAGAGCACCCTGCTCGCGCTTCTGTCGGGCGAGTTGCTGCCGTCCGAAGGCGAAGTGCGCGTGCATGGCGGCTCGATCTCGTCGATGGGCGACGCCGCGCGCCGCGCCTACCGCGCGCGCTTCGTCGGGCAGGTGTTCCAGACCTTCGAACTCGTGGCGTCGCTCGATGTGCTCGAGAACGCGCTGCTGCCGTTCCGCCTCCACGGCGCGCTGTCGCTCGACGATGCGGCACACGCGCGCGCGCGCGAGCTCCTCGTGCGGGTCGGGCTTGGCGACAAGATGCGCCGCTCGATCGACCGTCTCTCGCACGGCGAACGCCAGCGCGTGGCGATCGCGCGCGCGCTCGTCACGCGGCCGGCGCTTGTCCTCGCCGACGAACCGACGGGAAACCTCGACCCCGCGCTCAAGCGCGAGATCGCGGCGCTTCTCATCGAGGAAGCGCGCGCGGCCGACGCGGCGCTCGTCGTCGCGACGCACGACGAGTCGATCCTCGGCGCGTTCGGCGGCGTGCTTGCGCTCGGAGGCGACGCGTGATCGCGCTGCTCCGCCACGCAGCGTTCCTCGCGGTCCGCTCGCTGCGCCATTCGTGGCGCCGCAGCCTGCTGCTCGCGCTCGTCCTCGGCCTCTCGCTCGGCGTGCCGCTCGCGCTCGCGTCGCTCCTCGAGCGCGCCTCGGCCGACATGCGCACCCGCGCCGAGATCGCGCCGCTTGTCTTCGGCGCCAAGGGCAGCGAGTCGGATCTCGTCTTCGGCGCGCTCTTCTTCGCGGCCACGCCGCCGCGCGGACTCCTCATGCAGGACCTCGCCCGCATCGAAGGCGACGGCCTCGGCCAAGCCGTGCCGTTCGCGCTCGGCGCCACCGCGCAGAAGACGCCCGTCGTCGGCACCACGATCGACAACTTCGACCGCCGCGGACTGCGGCCAGCGTCGGGCGCGATGTTCGCCACGATCGGCGAGTGCGTCGCGGGCGCGGATGCGGCGCGCGCGCTCGGGCTCGCGCCCGGCTCGCGGCTCTTCACAGACCCAGCGTCGCTCTCCGACCTCGCGGGCGTGTTTCCGCTTGAACTCACGGTGACGGGCGTCCTGCCGCCGACGGGCACCCCCGACGACGGCGTCCTCTTCGTCGACCTCCGCACCATGTGGTCGATCCGCGGGCTCGGGCACCGCCACGACGACCCGGCGGCGAGCGATGCGCCGGGCGCGCTGATCGGACAGGATGGCGACCGCAAGATCGCAGGCGAAGCGCTCCCGATCGAGCGAAAGTCCGCCGACGGCATCGCCGCCGACTTCCACTTCCATGGCGACCCGTCGACCTTCCCGATCGACGCTGCGCTCGTCTACCCGATCGACGCAAAGGCTCAGGCGATCCTGCTCGGGCGCTTCACGGGCAAGGGCGAGACGCTCCAGCTCGCGCGGCCCGACCAGTTCATCGAGCGCGTGCTCGAGCGGATCTTCGGCGTCGGCCGCGTGCTCGGCGCGGTCGCCGTCGCCACGGCGGTGCTTGTCCTCCTCGTGGCGGCGCTTGCCTTCGCGCTCTCGATCCGCCTGCGTGCCGACGAGCTCGCGCTCATGCGCCGCCTTGGTGCCGGCCGCGGCCGCGTCGCGGTGTTCCTCGCGACGGAAGCCGCGATCCTGCTCTGCGCCGCGCTCGCGATCACGATCGTCTGCGCGATCGCCTCCCCGCTTCTCGCGCCGGTCGTGATGCGCCTCGCGGCGGGCTGACGCTACATTGCGCGGGTGCGCGTCGCGCTCTTCACCACCTGTCTTGCCGAAGCGCTCGCGCCGCGCGCGCTCAAGGCGACGGTGCTGGTGCTCGAGCGTTGCGGCGTCGCACCCGAGGTGCCGCCTGCGCAGACCTGCTGCGGGCAGCCGATGCTCTCGAACGGTCTTCCCGCAGACGCCGCCGCGCTCGCACGGCGGATGTGCGAGATCTTCGCCCCGTACGACGCGGTGGTGACACCGTCGGGCTCGTGCGCGTCGGTCGTCCGTGAGAAGCACGCGGCGCTGTTCGACGCCGGTTCCGCCGACCGCATGGCCGCGGAAGCGCTCGCGGCGAAGACCTTCGAACTCCTCGAGTTCCTCGAGACCCGCCTCGGCGTCGACCCGACTTCGCTCAAGGGCCGCCCCTGCGCCCCGCTCACCTGCCACGACGCGTGCCACCTGCGCGGCCTCCATCGCCACGGCTGCACGGCGCCGTTTCTCTCGCGCGCGGGCTGCGGAGAGGTGCGCGATCTTCCCGACATGGCGCAATGCTGCGGGTTCGGCGGCATGTTCAGCACGCAGTTTCCCGAGGTGTCGACCGCGCTCGGCGACGAGAAGCTTGCGCATGTGGCGTCGACCGGTGCAGGCACGCTCGTCGCAAGCGACACGGGCTGCGCCGCGCATCTCGCGGGCCTCGCCCACCGGAAGGGCGTGGCGCTGCGCGTGATCTCGCCAGCGGAAGCGCTCGCCGAATCGCTGGGGCTACTCGAGAATGGGGCCCCGAACGGGGGGAAGCCATGAACGGGGGGAAACCATGAACGGGGGGAAACCATGAACCCGCTCATCGCGCCCCCACTTCCCTTCGACATGAAGCCGCGCGCGCGCGAGGCCGTGCGCGACCTCACGCTGCAGCAGTTCGTCGGCAACGCCACCCACCTCAAGGACTCGCAGCGCGGCGGCATCTTCGACCGCGACTTCGGCGCCGAATACGACGACCTCCGCACGGTCGCGCGCGACACGAAGCAGCACGCGCTCGACCACCTCGACGAACTCCTCGAGCGCTTCATCGCGAACGCGGAGGCCTCGGGCGCGCACATCCACGCGGCGACGACAGGCCAGGACGCCTGCGCGATCGCGCTCGACATCGCCCGCGCGCACCACGCGAAGTCGTGCGTCAAGAGCAAGTCGATGGTCACCGAGGAGATCGGCCTTCTCCCAGCGTTCGAGGCCGCCGGCATCCGCACGCTCGAGACCGACCTCGGCGAGTTCATCCTCCAGATCGACGGCGACGCGCCAAGCCACATCGTGACGCCGATGATCCACAAGGACCGCGTCGCGACCGCGAAGAGCTTCGTGCGCGAGCTCGGCTCGCGCTACACCGAGGATCCCGAGGAACTCACGAAGATCGCGCGCGAACACATGCGCGGCCTCTACCGCGCCGCCGACATCGGCGTCTCGGGCGCGAACTTCCTGCTCGCCGACGAAGGCGCCGCCGTCATCTGCACGAACGAAGGCAACTTCGACCTCTCGGTCGGCGGACCGCCCGTCCACATCGTGTTCGTCGGGATCGAGAAGCTCATCCGCGGCACGCGCGACCTCGCCCCGTTCCTGATGCTCCTCGCGCGCAGCGGCACCGCGCAGCCGCTCACGATCTACACGAGCTTCGTGCGCGGACCTCGGCGCGCCGGCGAGCACGGCGGGCCGAAGGAAGTGCACTTCGTGCTCGTCGACGCGGGGCGCGTCGGCGTCCTCGCAAGCGAGAAGCGCGATCTCCTCCGCTGCATCCGCTGCGGCGCGTGCCTGAACGCGTGCCCCGTCTATCGCAAGGTCGGCGGACACTCGTACGGTTCGGTGTACGCAGGACCGATCGGCGCCGTGCTGACGCCCGAACTCGAGCGCGCGCAGTCCGGCTCGAACGGCCTTGCGAACTACCCCGATCTTCCGCGCGCAAGCTCGCTCTGCGGCGCGTGCTACGAGGCGTGCCCCGTCAAGATCGACATTCCGAAGTTCCTGCTGCACGACCGCGCGCGGCTGCGCGAACGCGGGCTGTCGCCTGCATCCGAAGCGGCCGCGCTGCGCGTCTGGCGCTGGCTCGCCGAGCGTCCCGCGCTCTTCCGCCTCGCGATCGGCGCCGCGCGGCTGCACGCGCGCATGCTGGGCCAGAGGGAAGTGACGCGGGACGGCGACCGCGCGTGGCTGACGCGCGCGCCGGGCCCCGGCGCAGGCTGGACCGCGACGCGCGACCTCGGGTTCGCGACAGGCGAGGGTTTCCGCGAGTGGTTCGCCGGCCATGAGAAGAAGCGAGGCACCCGATGACCGCGCGCAGCCCTGCCGTCGACCTCCTGCTCGCGCGCGTGCGCGCCGCCGTGCGCGCGCAGCCCGTGTCGGTCGCCGAAGTGCCCGCGCACACGGTCGTGCGCCGCATCGCGCGCGACGCGGCGAACCTCGCCGAGCTCTTCGCGGCGAAGGCGCAGGCCGTCGGCATGCGCGTGACGCGCGTCGACGACGCGGGGCTCGACGCGGCGCTCGCGAAACTGCTCGAAACCCGCGGCACCACCGTGGTCGCCGTGCGCGACGCCGCGCTCGCCGCGCGCGCGAGCGCCGTCGCCGCCGCGCGCCTCGCGCCGAACGACTGCGCCGACCTCCTCTTCGACTGCGAGGTCGGCGTCACCGATGTCGACTGCGCGATCGCCGAGTCGGGCTCGCTCGTCGTCTCGACGAACGGCCGCATCCGAAACGCATGGGTGACGCCGCCGATCCACATCGCGATCGTGCGCGAGCATCAGATCCTGCCCGATCTGGTCGACCTCTTCGAGTCGCGCCCCGACGCGCTCGACGCGGCGTCGACCACGATCATCACGGGCCCCTCGAAGACCGCCGACATCGAAGGCGTGCTCGTGACAGGCGTCCACGGCCCCGCCGCCGTCGAGATCGTGCTCGTGCGGTCGACATGAGACGACCTCGGGCTTCGCCCGATGAGGTCACAGCATGCTCAAGCCCGTCGGCACCCGACTCAGACGACCAGCGTCTCCGGCTCCTCGATGAACTCCTTGAGGCTCGCGAGGTACTGCGCGGCCATCGCACCGTCGATCACGCGGTGGTCGAGCGACAGCGTCGCCTGCATCTGCGTGCCGACGACAAGGCGGCCATCGCGCACCACGGGCTGCTGGACGGCAGCGCCGCACGCGAGGATCGCAGAGTTCGGCGGGTTGATGATCGCCGTGAAGTGCTCCACGCCGAACATGCCGAGGTTCGAGATCGTGAAGGTCGCGTCCGACATGTCCTGCACGGACAGTCCCTTCGTGCGCGCCTTCTCCGCGAGCGACTTCGCCTCGAGCGAGATCTGGCGCAGGCTCTTGTGGTCCGCGTCCTTGATGACGCCGACGACGAGACCGCCGCCCTTCTCCTCGGGCAGCGAGATCGCCACGCCGATGTTCACGACCTCGTGGATGCGCACATGGTCGCCCGCGAAGCTCGCGTTGAAGTACGGGTGCTCCGCCATCGCGAGCGCGCAGGCGCGCACGAGGAAGTCGTTGACGCTGAGCTTCACCCCCGACGCCTTGAGCTTCTCGTTGTAGCTCGCGCGCATCTCGAGAAGCCGATCCATGTCGAACTTCATCGTGACCTGGTAGTGCGGGATCGTGGTCTTCGACTCGACAAGGCGGCGCGCGATCGTCTGGCGCATGCCCGTGAGCGAGACATCTCGGCCGGGGAGCGAGAGCGCGAGCGGCGCGCCGGCGCTCTGGACTCCGCCGGTCGACACGGCGAGCGCCTGCGCAGGCGCGATCGAGGCAGCGCCGCGCGCGGACTTGTTCTCGATCGCCATCTCGACATCGCGCTTGATGATGCGACCGCCCGGGCCGGTGCCCGCGACATTGCGGATGTCGACGCCGTGCTCCTCGGCCATCCGCCGCGCGACGGGGCTCACGCGCATGCGCGGGCCGTCGTCGCCACCGGCTGCGTCGCCAAAGCCCTCCATCCCATGCCGCGTCTCGGTCTGGACGACCGGAGTCGGCGCAGGCGCGGGCGCAGGCCTCGCAGCAGGCGCAGGAGCCGCAGCAGCAGCAGGAGCCGCCACCGCAGAAGGAGCAGCAGGAGCCTTCGCGCCGCCGGCCTTCACGGCGGCGAGATCCTCGCCGTCGACCGCGAGGATCGCGATCGGCGTGCCGACCTTGACCTGCTTGCCCGGCTCGACGAGGAGCGCCGCGATGCGGCCGTCGTCAAAGCACGGCATCTCCATCGTCGCCTTGTCGGTCTCGATGTCGGCGACGACGGCGCCCGACTTGACGGAGTCGCCTTCCTTGACATTCCACTTGATGACGGTCCCTGCCTCCATCGTGTCGGAGAGACGGGGCATGGTGAGTTCGATTGGCATTCTGCAGTTACCTCACGGCGATCGCTCGCGCGTCTGATTCCATCACGCCCTGTATGTCGCGCTCCGAACCGCTTCGCAGATCTTGCGCACGTTCGGCAGGTACTCCTGCTCGAGCTTCGCCGAGTACGGCGTCGGCACATCGTCCGAGTGGACGCGGTGCACGAAGTTGTCGAGGTCGTCGAAGCAGTGCTTGTGGATCAGCGCCGCGAGCTCGCCGCCGGGCGACGAGAAGCTCCACGACTGGTCGACCACGACCGCGCAGTTCGTCTTCTTGACGCTCTTGACGACGGTCGGCAGGTCGAGCGGACGGATCGTGCGGAGGTCGATGACCTCGCAGTCGATGCCTTCCTTCGCCAGGATCTCGGCCGCCTCGAGGCAGAAGTTGACCGGACGGCCCCACGACGCGAGCGTGCAGTGGGCGCCCGCGCGCCGCACGGCCGCGTGGCCGAACGGGATCAGGTACTCGCCCTCGGGCACATGGCCCTTGTTGCCGAGCATGCGCTCGCTCTCGAGGAAGAACACGGGGTCGTCGTCGCGGATCGCGGTCTTCATCAGGCCCTTCGCATCGGCGGGGCACGACGGGATCACGATCTTGACGCCGGGGACATTCGAGTAGAGGCCCTCGACGCACCAGCTGTGGGTCGAGCCGAGCTGGCCGCCTGCGCCGTCGTTGCCGCGGAACACGATCGGGCAGCCGAGCTGGCCGCCGGACATGTAGAGCATCTTCGGAGCGTTGTTGAGGATCGGGTCGGCCGCGACGAGCGAGAACGACCACGACATGAACTCGACGATCGGGCGCAGGCCCATCGCCGCGGCGCCGATCGCCATGCCGGCGAAGCCGGACTCGGAGATCGGCGTGTCGATGATGCGGCGCGCGCCGAACTCGGCGAGCATGCCCTTCGACACCTTGTAGGCGCCGTCGTACTGCGCGACTTCCTCGCCGAGGAGGAACACGCGCTTGTCGCGGCGCATCTCCTCGCTCATCGCCTCGCGGATCGCGTCGCGGAACTCGATCTCGCGCACGGGGCCACCCAGGGTCGCCGGCTCGCGGAAGACGGGATTCGAGAGCACTGCGGTCATACGAGGCCTTCCTTTCCGTCGGTCGCGCGGAAGCCGCAGACATTGTCGGCGCCTCCCATGAATTCAGGGAGCGACGAGCCCGTGTAGCGGCCCCACGGCTCGACGAACACATCGGTGTAGAGGTCGGACATCGGCGGCTCGGGCGACTCGTTCGAGAACTGGATCGAGTCGCGCACCTCGTCGCGCACGCCCTTGAGCATCTCCTTGACCGACTCCTCGGTCATGACGCCATGGTCGAGCAGCGCCTTCTCGAACTTCGCGATCGCGTCGTTCGACTCGTAGCGCTCCTCCTCCTCGCGCGTGCGGTACTTGCGCGGGTCGGACATCGAGTGCCCCTTGTAGCGGTAGCACTTCATGTCGACGAACGCGGGGCGCGAGTTCGCGCGGCACCACTCGGCGAGCTCGTGCATGTCGTGGTAGACCGCGAGCAGGTCCATGCCGTCGATCGTGGCTTCCTTGAGCCCGTGCGCGCGGCCCTTGATCGTGAGGTCGTGGCTCATCGTGGTGCCGCGATCGATCGCGGTGCCCATCGAGTAGCCGTTGTTCTCGACGATGAAGATGACGGGGATGTCGAAGAGCCCCGCGAGGTTCATCGCCTCGTAGAACGCGCCCTGGTTCACGGCGCCGTCGCCGAGGAAGCACAGCGTCACGCGGGTGTTCTTGCCGCCGTTGATGACCTCGTCCTCGTACTTGGTCGCGAACGCGAGGCCCGCGCCGAGCGGCGTCTGCGCGCCGACGATGCCGTGGCCGCCGTAGAGGTTGTTCGGACGGTCGAACATGTGCATCGAGCCGCCCTTCCCCTTCGCGCAGCCGCCGACCTTGCCGTACATCTCGGCCATGCAGGCGCGCGCGGTCATGCCGCGGGCGAGCGCGTGGCCGTGGTCGCGGTAGGCCGTGATGATCGGGTCCTCAGGCTTCACGGCCTGGGTGCAGCCGACGGCGACGGCTTCCTGCCCGATGTAGACATGGCAGAAGCCGCCGATCTTCTTGTCCTGGTAGCTCTGGGTGCAGCGCACCTCGAACTCGCGGATCAGGTGCATGTCGCGCAGCCACTTGATGAGGGTCGCGGGCGGCAGGCTGGGCAGCTTCCGAGGCGTCGGAGACGCGGTGCCTGCGGATCCGCTTGGCGTGGTGGTTGCCATGTGGGGTTTGCTCGGCTTTCGAGAGCGGGAACGGACGGGGCCCCGCGGCCTTCCGCGCCGAGCATCGGCCCTGTGCCGACCTAGGCGCCTCGTCCGACCCGAGACTTCGGGCGCGCCACCGTCACGAAAGGTGGCAAGTCCCGTATTCATATCCGAAACAGGGGTGTTTCCGCAAGGCGAACGCCCGCCCGACATGGGGGCGGGCGCGTTCGCCAAAGCCTTTCCTGCACTCGACCTACGCCGCAGCGTGTCGGGCGCTCGCAGCAGCAGCCGGGCTCCGCCGAGGGCTCAACCCTCCTTCGGCGCGGCGCCCTCCTGCTTCACGGCGCTCGCCTGCGCGGCGCTCTCGAGGTCCTTGAGCGCCTTCGCCTTCAGGATGAGCACCGCGAGCTCGAGCTGCGGGTCGATGCCCGAGGAGAGCAGCTCCGCGACATCGGGACGCGGGCGCTGGTCGGCCGCCGCCTTCCACTCCTCGATGACATCGGCGTTCTGTCGGAGCGTGAGCGACTTCTCGATCTGCTCGGGCGTCATCTTCACGACGAGGTCGGGAAGCACGCCGTAGTCGCTCGAGCCGGGGCGCTTGTGCACGAGGCGCGGCTCCGTCTCGCCGGGGCCGGGAGGAAGGACGTAGTACTGCGTGGTGAGCTTGAGCTGCGCGTCGGCGCGCTGGTCGCCGCACGGGTGCACGGTCTGCACGGAGCCCTTGCCGAAGGTGCGGTCGCCGAGGACGACCGCGGCGTCGTGCGCCTTGAGCGCGCCCGCCACGATCTCGCTCGCGCTCGCGGAACCCTGGTTCACGAGCACGACCACGGGAAGGTCCTTCAGCACGGCGCGCGGCGACTCCGCGCCCATCGCCCACACCTGCCGACCGTTGCGGTCCTGACCCGCGACGATGCGTCCGCGCTCGATGAACGCGTTCGAGAAGTCGACGGCGCTCTTGAGGAGGCCGCCCGGGTTGTGCCTGAGGTCGAGCACCACGCCGCGGAGCGGGCGCTCGCGGCGCATCTGGCGCACGGCCGAGAGGAAGTCGGAGAAGCTGTCGTCGTTGAAGCTCGAGAGGCGGACATAGCCGATGCCCGACTCGGGCGCGACGAACCAGTCCCACACGGGGACGCCCTTCTCGTCGAGCGCCTTCTTCCACCAGCCGTTGACCGAGCGGATCTTGATCTCCTCGCGGACGAGGGTGATCTCGATCGGTTCCTCGAGGCCATCCCGCTTGACAGTGAGACGGACATTCTGGCCTGCCGGGCCGGTGATGGCGTCAACAGCCTTGTTGAGCGTCCATCCGACCGTTGACTTTCCATCGACCGCGAGGATGCGGTCGTCGCTCTTCACGCCCGAGCGCGAGGCGGGGCTTCCCTCGAGGGGGTTCACCACCTGGATGTCGCGGCGGTCGTCGTGGCGGATCATGATGCCGACGCCGACGAAGTTGCCCTTGATCATCTGCTCGAAGCGGCGAAGCTGGTCGGGCCAGATGATCTGCGTGTACTCGTCCTCGAAGCGCTTCGAGAGCTCCTCGATCGCGCCGTCGCCGAACTCGCGGTAGAGGACCTCCTCGCGAAGGGCGGGGCCTGCCGCGTTCGCGGTCAGCACCTCGCGCAGCGCGGCGTTGTACTGCGGGCGCCCGACCTGGTCGCGGTTCATGCGCGCGAGGTTCTCCTCGGCGCGCGTCACGGCGTCGACCAGCACGCCGCGGCGCGCGGGATCGGCGAGGCCCTCGAAGTTCTCCTTGAGCGCCTCGGTGGTGGCGAGCACGCGCACGGCGCGAAGCCCGCCCGAGATCAGCGGCTCCCAGCCGCCCGAGCTGATGTGGTCGTTCGCGGCGGTCGTCAGCGCGCTCGTGAGCATCCCCTTGGAGACGCCCTCGAGCGCCTCCTTCCAGTCGTTGGCGAACGCCTCGTTGAAGGCGGGGAACTCGCGCTCGGGCTCGACGCGCTCGGCATAGGCCTTGCGGAGGCGCCACAGCTCCCGCGGCGCATACTGCGCGAGCAGCATGATGCGCTTGTTGACGGTGTCGAGCATGGCGCCGTAGCGTCGGAAGGCCTGGGCGTCGCCTTCCTCGAACAGCGTGCGGAGCCGGAACAGGATCTCCTGCGCCACGAGGAAGTCGCCCGCCGCGTCGGCCTCCGTCTGCCGAGCCTCGGCCACCTTCACGAGCTCGATCAACTCGGGAAGCTCGAGCACGGCCGCCCAGTCGTCGGAGAGGGTCTGGAGGCGCACGGCGTCGGTGAGCGCCTTGGTGACCTCTCCCTTCGCGAGGTTGCCCTTGAGCTCCTCGAGCGCCTTGACGCGGTCGCTCTCGCGGGTCTTGGCGCCCTCGTCGGCGTGCTGGGTGCGCAGCGCGACGAGTTCGCGCAGCACCTTGGCGTTCTCCGAGGCGAGCGACTCGGGGACGGCCTTCAGCGCTCCCTCGACTGCGGTCAGGTCGCCGCTCTTCGCGGCGCTCCACACGGAGTCGGACCAGCGCCCGACATCCTCGGTGCGCTCGTCCGCGACGATCGCGGAGGCCGCCCCCCCGACAGGACGGGCGGATGCGGGCGCCGCCAGCAGGCCGAGCGCGAGTGCGCCCGTGCCCGCCAGCACGGCGCCGATGCGCACGATCCGCGAAACGGGCGTGCGTACAAGCCCTGTCAGGGGTGCACCGAACTGGGTCAGGGTCTGGGGCTCGCGCATGTTCTGCTCCATGATGTGCTGCGTGTTCCGCGGCGAAGTCCGCCGCGGGGTCGCGGCGCTCGGGGCGTGCGGCTCGGTCGATCCGGGCCGCACACGGCGATCGCGCCGCGGGAAGAGTGTGGACTTCGGCTCGGGCTCGTTCAGGAAAGGCAATCGATGTGTGGTCGGCGTGATTCCGCCATCGGTTCACGGCGAACTGGAACAGTGTCTCAGAATCGCTGTGCCCGAGGCGGGGCAGACCGAACCGAGCGGGAACTTTGTGTACCGTTTCTATCGGCCACGGGTTCACATGCCGAAAGCGTACCGAGAGAAATGGTCATGGAGCCTACGCAGGAAGGTCCACCGCAACGCCCGGTCCGCCCGAAGATCCTCGACGAGGGCTCGGGGGAGCCCGTCGCCGAGACACCCGCCACGCGGCGCGACGGCGGTCCCCTTGCAAGCCACGACGAAGTCCTCGATGCGGACGCACTGCTCGGGCCCACGCCCCCGCTGCGCCCGATCCGGCCGGTTCCGCCCGAACTTCCGCTGGACGCAGCGCCTGAAGACGAGAAGCACACGCTCGATCGCCCCGGCCGGCTCGAGGTCGAGCCACCGTCGACGCGCCCCCCCGCCACCGAGCGACCGTCCAAGGCGCCCGCGGAGCAGCGCGTTCCCTGCCACGAGTGCGGATACGACCTGCGCGCGAGCGTCGCAGGCTCGCGATGCCCCGAGTGCGGCACGATCGTGCCGACCCGCGAGGAGCTCGAGCTCTGGGAGGGCGCGAGCTGGAACTTCAGAGACGAGATCCGCGCGGCCTTCCGTGCGGCGCCCGACGCGGCCCGCGACGCCACGACGGAGCGGAGGCGCAGGCGCGAGGAGCAGCTCGACGCCTGGAACGGACTGGCGACCGCCTCGCTCGCCGCGATCGCGCTGGTCTCGCCGCTCCCCTTCCTCGGATCCGTCGGCCTCGTCGCCGCGGCGGCGATGGTGTTCGCGCCGCTCTTCCGCCTCGTCCACCTGCGGGCGCTCGCCGCGGCTCCCGCCCCGATCGTGTCCCGCCTGAGTCGGCCGCTCGCGCGCGCGCAGGCCGCGAACCTCGTCGACATCGCGGTCGGCTGCGTGGTCGCGCTGTTCGCGATCGCGGGCACATTCGCCACGCTGCCGGCGAACGCCACGCGCGCCTACCCCGTCCTCATCGCGGCGTGGTGGTCGTTCGCCACGCTCTCGCTCCTCCGGCAGATCGAGTTCGGCGCCGCGAGCAACCGCGTCTTCACGCCGCCATCGGACGCGGCGCTGCGTCCCGCGCGACGCATCCGCGGATTCCTCGTGGGAGGCGTGGGCACCGCGATCGCCGGCGTCGCGCTGGTGGCGGCGGCGAACCTGCTCTCGGGCTCCCTCGGCGCGACGCTCGGCGGCGCGCTGAAGACGCTTGGCGTGCTCGCGTCGCTCGGCGGCATGACGCTCTTCGCGGTCGGCGCGATCCAGGCGTGGGGCTTCCTCTCCGCCGTGTCGCGCTGCGCCTTCGAGAGCCCCGTGTTCCAGCAGCTGCGCACGAAGGCGCCCGATCTCGACGCGCTCCCCGAGGGCGTCGTCCGCCATACGAAGACGCCCGACCACGGTCCGCCCGTCGTCGAGGTGATCGAGCTTCCGCCGCCGTCCGCGGAGTTCCTTGCGGGAAGCGACGATGGCTCGAACGACGGCAAGCCGCGCGACCGCAACGCGTGACGACGGCCTTCAGCGCGGGAACGCCTGCTCCGCGAGGTCGATGGCGCGACCGAGCGCAGACGCCTTGTTCACGGTCTCCTGCCACTCGCTCGCGGGGTCGCTGTCGAGGACCACGCCTGCGCCCGCCTGGAGGTGCACGGTCCAGCGCCCCTCGCGCGCGGCGGCGACGGGGATCACCATCGTGCGCAGCGCAAGCGCGATGTCCATGTCGCCCGAGTAGCCGATCGCGCCGATGCCGCCCGCGTACGGCCCGCGTCGCGTCGGCTCGAGCTCGTCGATGATCTCGATCGCGCGCACCTTGGGCGCGCCCGACACCGTGCCCACGGGAAGCGTGGCGCGCAGCGCGTCGAAGGCATCGAAGCCTTCGCGCAGCCGCCCCGTCACGGTCGAGCTGATGTGCATGACATGGCTGTAGCGCTCGACCTCCATGCAGCGCTCGATGGCGATCGACCCGCGCTCGCAGACGCGCCCGAGGTCGTTGCGACCGAGGTCGACGAGCATCACATGCTCCGCGCGCTCCTTCTCGTCGGCGAGGAGCTCCGCCTCGAGCCGCGCGTCCTCCGCTGCGTCGCGCCCGCGCGGCCGCGTGCCCGCGAGCGGGCGGTTCGTGACGACGCCGCCGCGCACGCGGCAGAGGATCTCGGGGCTCGAGGCGACGAGGATCGCTCCACCCGCCTGCAGGTAGATCTGGTACGGGCTCGGGTTCACCACGCGCAGCGCGCGGTAGAGGTCGAACGGATCCGCCGTCGTCTCGCGCTCGAGCCGCTGCGAGAGGACGATCTGGAACGCGTCGCCCGCTGCGATGTACTCCTGCGCGCGGCGCACCATCGCCTCGAAGCCTTCCCGCGTCACGTTCGAGCGCGGCAGCTCCGGCCTGCGCGCGAGGTCGAGCGCGATCGCGCCGTGCGCGAGCGCAGGCCCGTCGGCCCAGAGCTGCGCCTCGAGGCGGTCGAGCCGCGCGACGAGCGCCGCGAACGCCTCGTCGTGCGAGACACCCTCGCCGACGAGGCCGCTGACGACGGCGTGCATCGTCTTCGTCACATGGTCGAAGACCACGACATCGCCGTAGAGGCCGAAGTGGAGGTCGGGGAGCGCGCGGTCGTCGCGCGGCGCGCGCGCGAACGGAAGCTTCCCAGGCTCGAGATAGCGCACGCTGTCGAAGCTGGCGAAACCGACGAATCCGCCCATGAACGCAGCGGGAAGCCCGAGCGGCGCAAGCGCCTCCGCGGACGCGGGACGATAGGGCCGCGCGAGGTCGCGCAGCACGGCGAGCGGGTCGTCCGACGCGAAGGCGCGCCGCGTGCCGTCGCGGTGGTCGACGATCCCGATGTCGCCCGCGCGTGCGGAGAGCTCGAGAAGAGGCCGCGCGCCGAGGATCGAGTGGCGCCCGACGCTCGAACCGTTCTCGACCGACTCGAAGAGAAAGCTCGGCGCCGTGCGCTCGTCTGGGAGCACGAGCCGCCGATAGGCGAGGACAGGCGTCAGCTGGTCGCTCATGAGACGGCGCGAGAGGATCGCAAGCGGCCCCTCGCGCATCTGCCTGTCGAACGATTCCTTCAGTTCCTGCACGGCGCGGAGGGTAGCCGATCGCGACCGCGCTACCATCGCGCGCATGTCACTCGCGCCAGCAGCCCCTGCCCGAGACCCCGCGACCGCAGCGCCCGCGGCGCGGCTCGCGGGAATCCGCAAGACCTACTACAAGCCCGACGGAAGCGTCCTCGTCGACGCCCTGAAGGGGCTCGACCTCGTCATCCCCCGCGGCGAGTACATCGCGATCATGGGCGCGTCGGGCTCGGGCAAGTCGACGCTGATGAACATCCTCGGCTGCCTCGACCGCCCCACGGAGGGCGTCTACGAACTCGACGGCGCCGCCGTCGAGAAGCTCGACGACGACGAGCTCTCGCGCGTGCGCGGCGAGAAGATCGGCTTCGTCTTCCAGGCGTTCAACCTGATCTCCGAGCTCACGATCGCGGAAAATGTCGAGATCCCGCTCCTCTACCGCGGCATCCCCGCGGCCGAGCGGCGCGAGCGCGCCGCGGAGAGCCTGAGGATCGTCGGGCTCGAGAACCGCATGACGCACCGCCCGCGCGAACTCTCGGGCGGCCAGCAGCAGCGCGCGGCCATCGCGCGCGCGCTCGTGGGGCAGCCCGCGATCCTGATGGCCGACGAACCGACGGGAAACCTCGACAGCAGCACGGGCAAGTCGATCCTCGAGACCTTCGAGACGCTGCACGCCGCGGGCCTCACGCTGATCATGGTGACGCACGACGACCGCATCGCGGACCGCTGCGAGCGCGTGGTGCGGCTTTCGGACGGCATGCTCGAGAGCGACCGCGACGGCGGCGGGCGCGCACGGCGTCGCGCAGAGGCGGGAGGCATCGGGTGAAGTCGACCGCGCGCGGCGGAGCGTGGGTGACGCGCGCGTCGGGAACGCGCGTCCTCGGCATCGACCCAGGCACGCGCATCGCGGGCTACGCCATCGTGGACTTCACCGAACGCGGCGACGCGCGCATCGTCGACGCGGGCGTGCTGCGGCTCTCGGCCACCGCGACGCTGGCGGCGCGCCTCGCGCAGCTCCACGAGGATGTCGCCGCGCTGATCGCGGAGCACGCGCCGAGCCACATGGCGCTCGAGGCCATCTTCGTCCACCCCGAGCACGGGCGCACCGCGGTGCAGATGGCGCACGGCCGCGGCGTCGTGCTTCTCGCGGCCGAGCAGCGCGGACTTCCCGTCGCCGAGCTTCCTCCCGCAGAGGTGAAGAAGGCGCTCACGGGAAACGGCCGCGCCACCAAGGCGCAGATGCAGCGCGCCGTGATGGCGCAGTGCGGGCTCGCCACGATGCCCGAGCCGCCCGATGTCGCGGACGCGATCGGCATCGCGCTCACGGGCGGCCGCAGGCTGCAGGTGGTGGCGTGACGGCCGCGCCGAGGCTGCCCGCTGCGGCTGCGTTCGCTGCGCTCGCCCTCGCAGGGGCGCTTGCCTCATGCTCGGCGCAGCGCAGCGCCCCGGCCGCGGAAGCCGCGGGCATCGAGCCCGTCGTGCACGCTCCCGAGCCCGCGCGTGCACCCGAGCCCGCGCGGGGCGCGGCCATCGAGGAGATCGCCGCACCGCCGCGCGCACCGATCTGGACGGCGCTGACCCCCCTCGTCCGCGTCGACCGCGACGCGCGCACGGTCGAGTTCGACGCGGTCGCCGTCCTCGATGTCGGATTCCTCGAGCAGCTCGTGTGCACGGTCGGCACGCGCGAGCACGAGTCGATCTTCGCGTTCGAGGGAAAGCCGAGCGAGGTCCACGCCGCGCTTCTCCTCGTGGGGGCGGAGCCGGGGCGTCCGGGCCGCTGGCGCGAGGTGCCGTCCGCGGATGGGCCGGCGACGATCGAGGCTGTTCCACCGGAAGGCACGGAACTCGCGCTCGAGGTGCAGCTCCCCGATGGCGCCGTGAGACCGATCGAGTGGTTCGTGCGCGCATCGCCGATCTCGCACGCGACGAACGCCGCGCCGCCGTCGCGCTTCGTGTTCGCGGGCTCGCGCTTCCTGCGCAACCAACGCACGCAGGAGGAGCGCTACGCGGCCGACGGATCAGGCTCGCTCGTCGGTCTCGTCACCTTCGGCGACGAGACGATCGGCGCCATCGAGGTGATCCCGGATTCCGCGCAAGCGGCCACGCCCGTGTGGGAGGTCTTCACCGAGCGAGTGCCTGCCCCCGGGACGCGCGTGAAGATCCGTGTGCGACCGAGTGCACGCGCCGATCCGCGTACTCCGTCTGAGGACAGCGCGGCGAATTGATCGACGCGATCAGTCGCGTGCGCCGCGCGTCGCGGCATCACCCGAACGGGTGTCGCTTCCATGCGGTCGACTGCGGATTCACCGAGGATCGCGCACCGCTGCATCGGAACGACGGGCCAAAGAAAAAGGCCCGGCCGAGGCAGAACCTCAGGCCGAGCCCTTCCGGGGGCTGGGGATGGTGGGCAAAAACCCCACCAGAACAGGTACACCGTACCTGAAACGAAACATCGGTCAACAGGGCATCCCTCAAAAGGGTCAAAATCATTTGATCGCAAGTCCACCCCGCAGGCGCATCGAACCTCGCTATTCTCGGGTTTCCCAGCGGCAATGAGGTCCGAGAATATAGTTTGAGCCTCAGCCCACTCCCCCATTCCTCGCTCTGTCCCTGCCCGCAAGACCCGAGAGCCGGCCCGTGACCCTCCCGCACCCCACGCACCTCCTGACCCGAACCGTTCGGCTCGCCGTCGGACCGCACGCGAACGGGTCGACGGCATCTGGGAACGGCCTCGTCTCGGTGGCCGCGTCGCTCGGGCTCGAGCCGATCGTCGAGTTCGAGGTCTGCTGCGCGGGAGCCCCCGACGAGAGCGGTTACCTCGTCGACATCGGGGTGATCGACAGGGCCGTGCGGACCCTTGTGGCTCCGATCCTCGTCCGAAGGCTCCGCGCCCTCTGGGCCCTCTCCGAGGCGGATCTCCGCGACCCGCGCGCGGTCGCCCACGCGACGGATCCGACAGACCTTCTCACGGAGGCGCTCGCTGCGCTCGAGCCCGCGCTTCCCGCTCCCGTCCATTCGCTCACCTACCGAACCTCGCCTTTCCGCTCGGCCACGATCGAGCGCAGTGCCCCAGAGGGCGCACACCGAGACACGACCATGCCACATGCCGCGACGACGACCTCCGCAAAGCCCGCGGCGAACCGCGTGCTCCTGAGCGAGACCTTCGAGTTCGCGGCCTCGCACAGGCTGCACCTTCCCGCACTTGGCGACGAGGCCAACCGCGCGATGTTCGGAAAGTGCAACAACCCGAACGGCCATGGCCACAACTACCGCATCGAGGTCGCTGTGGAGGTCCCCGTCGGGAATCCCGCGGTCCCAGGCGCCCTCGACGCCGCCGCGCCGTTCGGGTTCGCGGAGATCGAGGCGATCGTCGGGCGCGAGGTGATGGCGCGGTTCGACCACAAGCACCTCAACCTCGACTGCCCGGAGTTCCGCGACCTGAACCCCTCGGTCGAGCACATCGCGCGCGTCTGCCACGACCTCCTCGCCCCCGCCGTGTCTGCCCGCGGCGGCGCGCTGCGCTTCGTGCGGGTCTGGGAGACCGAGAAGACGAGTTGCCGCTACCCCGCTTGATCCAGAGCCCCATGTCGGCCGAAGATGGAACCATGACGCGCCAACCGACTCCCCCACGATCGCGCCTTCTCTCCGCGGCAACCCTCGCCGCGGCGCTCCTCGCCACCACGCACGCGACGCCCGGCGCCATCGCGCAGACGCTCACCCCCGTGAGTGCGCCGGCGGCGCGCCCGCAGCAGGGAGCACCCGCGACGCAGCAGTCCGCGCCTGTCAACGAGAGCGAGCGGCGCTTCCGCGAGATCTCCGACTACATCCGCGTCCGCGGCGAGCTCGACGCCGCGACGCGCGCGGACCTTGCGCGCGTGGCGACGGCGCTCGACGCGGACCTCGCCGACGCCGCGCTGCCACGCGCTTCGACCGTGCGTCTTCTCGCCGTGCGGGCGCAGGCCGCGAGCCTCCTCGACGACGGCGACGCGATGGAGGCGGCCTTCACGCGGCTCGCGGAGCTCGCGGGCAGGAGCGACGCCCTCGTCCTCGCATGGGCGCGCGAGCGTCTTGCCTTCGCCGACTTCGAGGGCGCGCACGCGCTTCTCGCGGGCCACGCCTTCGCGCCCGCCCGCCGCATCGACGCAGACCTCGCGCGCGCGCAGGCGCTGACGGGCCTCGCGCGCTTCCAGGATGCGCAGGCCGTCCTCAACGCGATTCCCGCGCAGCGCTCGGCGGCGCAGATGACCTCGATCGCGCTGCTCTCGAAGCGCATCAACCTGCTCGACGGCATCTGGAACACGGAGATCGTGCTCATGGCGCGCGACATGCGGCGCAACGACCTGCCGCTCGTCGAGTTCGTGACGCCGAAGGGGACGATCGTGCTCGAGCTCTTCGAGGACGACGCCTTCAACACCGTGGGCAACTTCATCGAGCATGTCGAGCGCGGCACCTACGACGGGACTCGCTTCCACCGCGTGCTGCGCGGCTTCGGCGTGCAGGGCGGCGACCCGGACACGGCGAGCGGCGGCGCAGGCGGAACAGGAACAGGCGGCTGGACCATTCCCGACGAGCCCGCGCGGAGCGAGCGGCGCGCGCTCCTTTCGGGCCGTGTCCTGATGGCAGCCCAGCCCGAGGACGCCGCGCAGCAGAATCCAGCCACCGCGCAGAAGCCGCGCGCGAACTCCGCGGGCTGCCAGTTCATGATCCTCCTCGACCACGCCGAGGCGCTTGGCGAGAGCCATCTTCCGTTCGGCCGCGTGGCCGAAGGGCTCGAGACGGTGCGAAGGCTCGGCCCGGACGACGCCATCCTCTCGGCGCGCGTCCTGCGCAAGCGCGACAGGGACTACCGCGGCATCCGCCTCGCGGAAGTCCCCGCAGGCGACTTCACCATGCCGCGCAGGCCGGGCACTGCGACGCGCGCCCTCGAGACGCGCATCAACCCGCCGGCGCCCGTGACACCGCCGCCGCAGCCGGCGCCGATGCCGACCATGCCCGTCGATCCAGCGGACCTCTCGCCCGTGCCGATTCCTCGGCAACCGTGACGAGCGCTCAGCCCGCGGCGGCGTCGCCCGTCTCGCGGACGACCTCGCGCGACTCGCCCGAGTAGCGGTAGACGCAGCCAGGCTCCTCGTCGCGGGTGGGCTTGTGGCTGCCGTCGCAGAACGGGAACTTGCGGGAAAGCCCGCAGGCGCACACGAAGACGGGCTTGTCGCTCGGCTCGACCTTGACGGGGCCGGTTGCTTCGAGCTTGACGATTCGTGCCATGGGGGAACTCCTTCGGGTTGACGCGGCAGCCAAGGCCGCGGGTGAGGTTCAAGTCTCGGGTTTCAAGTTTCGGGGTTCAAGTTTCGGGGTTCACATCCCGCGTTCACATTTCACATCTCGAGGTCCGCCTCGCCATAGAGGGTGAAGCCCTTGCGGCGCAGGATCTGCCCCGCCAGCGTGTTGTCGTCGGTCGAGAGCACCACGGTCGGGTGCCCCGAGTTGCGCGGCATCGTCGGATAGGCGAAGCGGATGTTGAGTTCCGCAGCGAGGAGGAACTTGCACAGGTCGTGCATCTCGTGGTCCTTGCCGAGCTCCGCCACGAGCACCTGCGTCTCGTTGAGCGAGAACTCGTGCCGCTCGAGGATCTCGCGCGCCGTCGCAGGGCGATCGACGATCAGGCGGATCACCGCGAAGTCGGAGCTGTCCTGGATCGAGATGGCGCGCACGCAGACATGCCCCTCGTCGCTCAGGGCGCCGAGGAGCTCGAGCAGCTTCCCCACGCGGTTGTCGAGGAAGATGCTGAAGTGCCTGACCGTGGGAGGCGCGTAGCCGATTTCGGTGTCTGGAGGCATCATGCTCATGGAGCGGAGATGCTAGCCGATCGGCCGCGCGCGCCGCGGCGGTGCCTGCAGCGGATACGCTGCGCGGCATGCGACGGAACACCTCCATCGGAAGGAGCGGCGGCGTGCGGAACACCCGCTCCATGACCCTCGCGACGGGGCTCGCATGGGCACTTCTCCTCGCCGCGCCCCCCCTTCCTCCCGCCGTCGCCGCGGCCGCCGACGAGCCACCCGCCGCGCAGGCAGCGGCTCCGAGCGTCTGCGCCGAGGAGACGGCTCGCTTCGACGCGATCGCCGCCGACTACGACGCCTTCAGGCTGACCGTCTACCCCGAGTACGCGCTGCAGCGCGGCGTCAAGGACCGCGCGGGCGAGTGGACGGACACCTCGCTCGCGGGCGTCCATAAGCGCGCGGCGCAGGTCGTCGAGTTCGTCGGGCTCCTCGGCGAGATCGACCCCGCGAAGCTCTCCGAGCGCGACCGCACGGACCACGCGCTCCTCCTGCGCGAGCTCGCGCTCTCCGACGAGGGCTTCCGCTTCGGCTCGTGGATGATGCCTGTCGGCGGCCGGAGCGGCCCGCACCAGCAGATCGCGCAGCTCGCCGACTTCGGCTCCTTCGCCACCTTCGCCGACTACGACGCGTTCGTGAAGAAGCTCCTCGGCGCGCGCGGGATGGTCCTCGGCACCATCGAGGTGATGCGCCGCGGGCTCGAGGAAGGCGTCGTTCCGCCGAAGGTCACGGTCGTGCAGGTGCCGATGCAGGTGGGCGCCGTGCGCCGCAGCCTCCGCGAGACGCTCGGCCGGCCGTTCCGCGCGATTCCCCCGTCGATCGGCGAGGCGGAGCGCGCCGAACTGCGCGCGGCCTTCGAGCGGGGGCTCGACCAGACGGACACGGCGCTCACCGAGCTCGAGGCGTTCCTTCGCACCGACTACATCCCCGCGTGCCGCGAGACGGTCGGCGCGCGCGACCTCAAGGCGGGCGACGCGGACGCGGGCCTCGCGTGGTACGCGTACCAGCTGCGGCTCCACACCACGACCGACCGATCCGCGGAGGCGATCCACGCGACGGGCCTCGCGGAGGTCGCCCGCATCCGCGCGGAGATGATGCAGGTGATCGCGCGCACCGACTGGTACGCGGCCGACCCCGCGCGCGCCGCGCTCTCCGACGACGAGCGCTTCGCTGCGTTCATCGCGTATCTCCGCACCGACCCGCGCTTCTATGTGACGAGCGCCGAGGAGCTCCTCGCCCGCTACCGCGAGGTGTGCAAGCGCATCGACCCGAAGCTGCCCGCGCTCTTCAAGACGCTGCCGCGGCTCACCTACGGCGTGCGCGAGATCCCGCGGTTCATGGCGCCCGCGCAGACGACCGCCTACTACCAGCCGGGCTCGCCGCAGCGAGGGGAACCAGGCTGGTTCTACGCCAACACCTACGCGCTCGACCAGCGGCCGACCTACGAGTTCGTGCCGCTCTCGCTGCACGAGGCCGTGCCGGGGCACCACTTCCAGATCGCGCTCGCGCAGGAGCTCGAGGGGATGCGCGAGTTCCGCAAGGACCTCGACTCGACGGCCTTCGTCGAAGGCTGGGCGCTCTACGCGGAGCGCCTCGGGATCGAGATGGGGCTCTTCGGCGACCCGTACGACGACTTCGGCCGCCTTCTCTACGAGATGTGGCGCGCCACGCGCCTCGTGGTCGACACGGGGCTCCACGCCTTCGGATGGCCGCGCGAGCAGGCGATCGCCTACATGAGCGCGAACACCGCGCTCAGCGAGATCAACATCGTGAACGAGGTCGACCGCTACATCGGCTGGCCGGGGCAGGCGTGCGCCTACAAGATCGGCGAGCTCGAGATCCGCGGCATGCGCGCGAAGGCCGAGGCTGCGCTTGGGAAGGACTTCGACATCCGCGCCTTCCACGACGCCGTGCTGCTCGGCGGACCGCTGCCGCTTGATGTCCTGCGGCGGAACATCGACGCGTGGATCGCGGCGGAGAAGGCGCGGCGGCGGTGACGACCGCGGTTCGTGCAACAGTCGCACTGCGTGCCTCTGTGCCTCCGTGACAGATCCGCTCGACCGAACGCGACACGGAAATCGCTCCTGATTTTCGTACGGGTTTTCGCAGGCCCGCGCGCAGGCGCGTTATCTTCGCCGCGTGCCGACTTCGTCCGAACACAGTTCCGCCCGGCGCGACGCGCAAGGGCCTGCAGCCGACCGCGAGGTCGAGCATGCGCTTCAGAGCGTGCTCAAGGCGGTCTTCGGCTACGACTCGTTCAGGCCGCTCCAGCGCGAGATCATGCTCGCGTCGCTGAAGGGGCGCGACGCGGTCGCCGTGCTGCCGACGGGCGCGGGCAAGAGCCTCTGCTACCAGCTTCCCGCGCTCGTGCGCGAGGGGCTCACCGTGGTCGCGTCGCCTCTGATCGCGCTGATGAAGGACCAGGTCGACCAGATGCAGGCCGCTGGCGTCGCCGCGACCTTCATCAACTCGACGCTCGAGAGCGACGAGTTCCGCGCGCGCTGCGCCGCGCTCGACCGCGGCGAGCACCGCATCCTCTATGTCGCGCCCGAGCGGCTGGTGACGAGCGAGTTCCTCGCGCGGCTCGCGCGCTGGAAGGTCGCCGCGATCGCGGTCGACGAGGCGCACTGCATCAGCGAGTGGGGCCACGACTTCCGGCCCGAGTACCGCCAGATCCGCGCGGTTCGCCGCGCGTTTCCGCAGGCGCCCGTCCTCGCGCTCACGGCCACGGCCACGCCCGGCGTGCGCGAGGACATCGCCACGCAGCTCGAGCTGCGCGACCCCGCCGTCTTCGTCGCGAGCTTCGACCGGCCGAACCTCGCCTACCGCGTGGTGGCGAAGGACGACGCGCGCGCGCAGACGATCGCCTTCGTCCGCTCGCGCGGCGACGACTCGGGCATCGTGTACTGCCAGTCGCGCAAGAGCGCCGAGGCGATGGCGGACGCGCTCGAGCGGGCGGGCGTCTCGGCGCGCCCCTACCACGCCGGGCTCGCGCAGGAGGTGCGCGCCCGCAACCAGGAGGAGTTCCTGCGCGACGAGGTGCGCGTCGTCGCCGCGACCATCGCCTTCGGCATGGGCATCAACAAGCCGAATGTGCGCTTCGTCGTGCACGCAGACCTCCCGAAGAACATCGAGGGCTACTACCAGGAGACGGGCCGCGCGGGGCGCGACGGAATCGCGAGCGAGTGCCTGCTCCTCTACTCGCGCGGCGATGTGGCCAAGCACCTCCACTTCCTCGCCGACATCTCCGACGACGACGCCCGCGCGGTGGCGAAGGCGCAGCTCGACCGAATCGTCGCGTTCGCGGAGAGCGCGGGTTGCCGCCGCACGGCGCTTCTGCGCTACTTCGGCGAGGTGCGCGACGAATCGAACTGCGGCGGATGCGACAACTGCCTGACTCCGCGCGAGACCGAGGTGGTGACGACCGACGCGCAGAAGCTGATGAGCTGCGTGCTGCGCATCGAGCAGAAGAGCGGCTTTCGCGTGGGCCTGCAGCACCTCTCCGAGGTGCTCGCGGGCGCCGACACGGAGAAGATCCGCCGCTGGTTCCACAACGAGCTGTCGACCTACGGCGCGGGCCGGGACCGCCCGCGCGCGGCATGGGTGTCGCTCGGCCGGCAGCTCTTGCAGGAGGGATTCCTCGAGGTCGCGGGCGAGGGGTTCGCCGTGGTGCGCGTGACCGAGCGCGGGCTCGATGCGCTCCGCAACCGCAGCGAGATCCGCGTCGTCAAGCCGATCGCGCCCGTCGCGGCCGAGCGCGCGCGCACGCGCGACCGCGGGTCGTCGCGCGGCGATGCGGTCGCCCCGCTGGCCGAGGCCGATGCCCCGCTCTTCGACCGCCTGCGCGGCCTCCGCAAGCGCCTCGCCGACGCGCGTGGCGTGCCGCCCTATGTCGTGTTCTCCGATGTCACGCTGCGCGCCCTCGCCACCGCGCGCCCGCAGACGAAGGACGAGTTCCTCGCGGTCGTCGGCATCGGCGAGAAGAAGTACGCCGACTTCGGCGCGGACTTCGCGGCTGAGATCGCGGCCCACGAGTGAGCTCTCCGCTCACGGCGACGAGCTGCCGAACCCGCCTCGGCGCGCAGCGTTGGTCCCGTCACGAGCACCAAAGGCGGCTGCCGCAAGCAGCAGCCGCTCAACCCCTGAACGCAGCGCCCGCCTTCTTGCCGACGAGCGCGGCGGCGGTCGCGAGCGCCATGGCCATGAACCCCATCGCCCACACGCCGAGCGCGCTTGCGACGCCCGGGCCGTCGCCAAGCCGCTCGGCGAGCGTGAAGATCGCCTTGGTGATCGGGTAGTCCCCTTCGCGCTGCGCGAGGATGAGGCTGTCCGAGACCTCGAGCATGGCGAAGCAGAAGGCGAGGATCGCGCCTGCCGCGAGGTTCGCCGCGAGGAGCGGCAGCACGATCTTCCGCGTCACGCGCCAGCGCGAGGCGCCTGCGTTGAACGCGGCCTCCTCGAGCGCGACGGAGGTCTGCTCGAGCCCCGCCACCGCGGCGCGCACGACATACGGCAGGCGCCGCACGGCGTAGGCGAGGATGAGGAACGGAACGGGGTTCGGCACAGGCCCGAGGATGTCGCCGATCGGCTTCAGCGGCGCGTTCAGGAGCCACTCGCCGATTCCCCCGGGCAGCACCGAGAAGATGCTTCCGAGCCACTCCGGCGGCGTGCCGTTGAAGGGCCAGCGCAGGCTTGCCGCCACCAGCCCGAACGCGAAGACGAGCCCAGGCACGGCGAGCGGCAGCATCACGAGCGAGTCGAGGACCGCGCGGCCGCGCACGGTGCCGCGCACGAGGAGCCGCGCCACGAAGAGCCCGACCACGACATTGATGATCGTGGCAGCGCCCGCGAGCATGATCGAGTTGCGCACCGACCCCGCCGCGAGCGGATGGGTGAGCGCCTCGCCGAAATGGCTCGAGGTGAGGCTCGTCGGAAGGAGCGTGCCGTACCACTGTCCGTTCGAGGAGATGGCCGTGCCGATGACGCCGAGGTGGGGAAGCGTGGCGATCGAGATCACGGCCACGAAGGGAAGCGCCGCGAGCAGGGCCTTTCGCCCCGTGAGGTGCCTGTAGCCAGCCCCCGCGCTCGCCTTCGAGAGCATCGCGTGCCCGCGGCCGCCGAGCACGAGCCGGCCGACCGCGTACGAGAGGATCGTCGCGGCGAGCATCACGGCTGTCAGCACATACGGTGCGCGCGAGGCCTCCATCTCCTTGATGCCGTTGAAGATCTGGACGGGCGTCGTGCGCGAGAACTCGAGCATGAGCGGCGTGCCCAGCTCGGTGAAGCTCCACACGAACACGATCGTGCCGCCCGCGAAGAGGCCCGGGCGGATCAGCGGCAGCGTCACGCGGAAGAAGCGCCGCACGCGGCCCGCGCCGAGGTTCGTCGCGGCCTCCTCCATCGACGGGTCGAGGTTCGCGATCGCGGCGACGAGGTTCAGGTAGAGGATCGGGTAGAGCGCCACCGCCTCGAGCAGGATGACGAGGAAGAAGCCGCCCTTGCCGAGGAAGTCGATCGGCTCCGCCACGATCGCGAGGTCGAGGAGCGCGGAGTTCACGGCGCCCTCGCGTCCGAGGAGCTGCCGCATGCCGATCGCGCCGACGAAGGGCGGAAGGATGAGCGGCGCGAGGATGAGCGTGCCGAGGATCGACTTCCCGCGGAAGGTCGTCCGCGCCGACAGCATCGCGAGCGGAAGCGCGATGAGGACGGCGATCGTCGTGGTGCCGCACGCGATCAGGAACGCGTTGGCAAGACCGCCGCGCATGACGGGGTCGCGGAAGGCGTTCACGACATGCGCGAGGGTCGGCTGCCCGTCCTCGCCCACGAACGCGCTGCCGACGCCGAGCCAGATCGGATAGAGGAGCGGCACGCCCACCACGAGGAGCAGGGTGACGAGCCAGAATCGCTGGGCGGACGGACGCATTGGGCGCGGATGCTACCGAACCCGCGACCGTCCGTCCTGAGGCGCGTGATTCAGCCCCACGCCGCGAGGAGCTCGGCCATGTCGGCGGCGCTCACCGTGCCGTCGCCGTTGAGATCGGCGGAGCCGCTGGTCCCCCACTGCGTCAGCAGGATCGCGAGATCGGTGGCGCCCACCACGCCGTCGCCGTCAAGGTCGGCGTTCGGCGCGGTCGGCGGCATGTACCACGCGACCGCCACGGGCTGCGCCGACTGCGTGCCCGCCTGCCGCTTCAGCTCGAGGACATACTCGCCCGCGGCGAGGTCGCGGACATAGAGGTGCTCGGCGTTGTCGACGGTGCTCACGCTCTCGACGTTGCCCGAGCCGAACACGCCGACGCCCGCCTCGCCCGAGATCGACGCGAGCGAGCCGCCCTCGAGCCTCCAGAGGCGCAGGTCGAAGTTCTGCAGCGTCCACGCGGAGAAGTTCGTGGCGACCTGGCGCGGCCAGGTCGCGAGCACGCTGAACTCGGGCACCGCGGCGTGCACCTTGAACGAGTAGTACACGCTTGCGCCCGACGCGACCGACGGCACGTAGTCCCAGCCCGCGTGGTCGACGAAGACGCCCGTCTGCGGCGTCGAGGTGCCGTTCCACTCGCCCGAGGTGAGCATCAGGTGCGCACGGTCGATGTTGAGGAGGTCGGCGCCGTACAGCGGGTCGAGCGGGGTCGCCGTGATGCCGCGCGAGGCGCCCGAGGTGGGCGCGCCGTTCGACCAGCCCGCGCGATGCGTGGTGCCGCCGAGGAGGATGGCCTTCACGGTGAGCGCGCGGTTCGCGTTCGGGTTGCCCGCCGTGGCGGGGTCTGTCTGCGCCGCGTCGAAGAGGAGCGCGCCCGCCGCGCCGACCACGGGCGTCGAGAAGCTGGTGAACTGCCCGGGCGCCACGATGTCGGGCTTGCGACGGCCCGCGCCGTCGATTCCCGCGGGCGTCGTGGCGTTCGCGTGGTTGCCGTTCGCGAGGCCCACGGAGATGCCGTTGTAGGCGTAGCTCAGGAGCGCCTGCGCGGTGCTGCCCGCGCCGTTGTTCGTTCCGACCGTGAAGAGCACGTTGTCGCGGCTGATCAGGAAGTCGACGCGTCGCAGCGCGTTGTTGTCGGTGGCGGCGGAGCCGAACGACCCGATCCACGAGTGGTTGAAGACGCGCACGCCTGCCGGTGGTGTTGCAGGAGCCGTTGCACCATTGACATTCAGATACGACGGACCTGCCCAGCTGTTGACATTCCAGCAGTAGACGGAGTCGACGTCGGGCGTGATGGAGAGCGAGTTTCCGTAGAGCGGCTTCCCGACCTCGGTGGCGTGCCAGCTCGAGGGGGCGCCCGTCCCGGACATGAGGAAGAAGGTCACTCCGGCGAACTCGGCGTTTCCCGAGTTCGGGGCGTACCCGCCCTGCGCGTTCTCAGGCGCCTCGACCTGCCCGACCTTGACGCCGAGTCCCGTGGGCACATCGTTCCCGAGCCGCGCGACGAGATCGGTGTAGCGGATGTCCGAGAAGGTGTCCGCATGGGCGATGAGCGGAAGCGCGAGGAGCGCGACGGCCGCCGCGAGCGCGACGCTGCGGCCTCCTTCGGCGGGCGAAGGCGCGGAAGGCGCGTCGTGGCGCGGCTCGGGGCTGGGGATGCGGCTCGTGCGGGCTGTCGTCATGCGTGGACTCCTGACTCATGAACAAAGTTCGCGATCCGATGGAGACTCGCATCGCGCGCACGGTCTCCCCGTCCCGTCCACCTGCCTCACCCCCGCCGCGGCCCCCTCGCCGAACCAGCGCGGGGAGCGCGACGAGCCAACCCTACTTCCACCCTGCCGTCGATCAAGCCTGCGTCCGCGAAATCCGCGAGGAACCGCGGTCATTGCGGCGAAAGAGCTCACGGCGCACGGGTCCTGCCCCCTGAAGGCGCGTCGCGCGCACCCGATGCAGAGCCAACCGCCGCGCCTCCCGACCCCGCTCCGGCAGGCGCCGCGGCGCCGCCAGGGTCCTGTCCGCCCTTCGGCGCGTCGAGGTCGATGCGGATTCCCGGCTTGCGGGCATCACCGCTCTCCCCTGCCTTCGCGGGCTCGCGGGGTGCCGCGATTTCGTCAAGCACGCGCACCTCGACGCGCGCGTTCTTCGCATCGGCGGCCGCATCCTCGGGGAAGGGCTCGACCCGCTCGCCGCTGCCTGCGGCGACGACGCGGATGCGCCACCAGTCGATTCCGCCGGCGGCAAGCCTGTTCGCAGCGGCAAGCGCGCGGTCGGCGGCAAGCGTCATCGCCTCCGCTGGTTCGCCGTAGTTCTCGCTCGCGCCGACATGTCCACGCACCTCGACGACGGTCGCCTGGCCGCGCAGCTGCTTCGCAAGCTCCGCGAGCGAGCGTCCCGCCGCCTCCGTGATCGCCGCCGACCGCGGCGCGAAGAGCACGCTCGTGCCGCGGCCGAAATGGTCGCTCTGGCGGACGCTCTGCACATTCTGGTCCTTGCCGCGGGTGCCCTCGTCCTTGCTCTCGCCCGCGCCGCCGTGCTGCGACTGGAGGATGCGCTGGATCAGGAGCTGGTCCTGCGGGTCGTCGGAGGAGAGGTCGACCTCGTTGTGGAACGCCTTCCGCACCGCGATCGCGAAGTCGATCATGTCCGGCTGCGCCGCCACGCCTTCGGTCTCCTCGCCGCCACCGCCCGCGTTGCCGCCCTTCGGCTGGATGTTCATGGCGAACATGATCACGAAGAAGCCCATCATGAGCATCACCATGTCGGCGAAGGAGATCAGCCACTCGGGCGCGCCCTCGTGACCTTCCTCGTGGCCGCCGCCATGGCCGCCGCCGTGGTGCTTCTTGTGCTTCTTCTTGCCGCCGTGGGCGTCGCCGCCGCCGTGCGCGTCGCCGCCGTGGCCCTTGGCGTCCTTTTCCTTGTGCTCCGACATGCTGGGACTCCCTGCCGCTGGGCGGTTCGGCCGCGTGACGCCTGGTTCAGGCCGCGAGGTTCATCTTGCTGCGGACGCCCTGCGGGATGAAGGCAAGCATCTTCTCCTGCGTGGCGCGCGGGTTGTCGCCGGCCTGGATCGAGAGGATGCCCTGCACCATCATCTCGCGCGAGAGGATCTCCTCGCCCGAGCGCGTGGCCAGCTTGTCGCCCATCGGGCCGGCGACCGCGTTCGCGAGCACCGTTCCGTACATCGTCGCGACGACGGCGATCGCAAGCATCGAGCCGAGCGTGGCGATGTCGCCGCCGAGGTTGCCGAACATGCCGACCTGTCCGATCAGCGTCGCGACCAGGCCGTAGCCCGGCGAGTAGAGCTTGACGAGGTCGAAGAACTTCTTGCCGTTCTTGTGGCGCTCCTGCATCGCCATCACCTCGAGGCGGAGCGTCGTCTCGATGATCTCCTCGTCGGTGCCGTCGACCGCCATGCGGAGGCCCTTGGCGAGGAACGGGTCCTTGATCTTCTCGACCTCGCTCTCGAGCGACAGGATGCCGTCGCGGCGGGCCTTGTCGGAGAGCGCGCTCATCACCTTCACGGTCTCGAGCGGCGTGAGGCCGCCTTCCGACATGAAGCGCTTGCAGTAGCCGGGGATCGACTTGATGTTCTCCATGGGCATCGCCATGAAGATCACGGAGATGGTGCCGCCGAACACCATGATGAAGCCCTTCGGCGAGTAGAACATCATCAGGTTGCCGCCCGACGCCATCACGCAGACGATGGCGCAGCAGAGAAACCCGATGATGCTTCCGATGAGCGATGCCTTGTCCATCTCGGTCGCCTCCGAGGCGCTTCTCCGCGCCTGACTTGCACGCTTCGGCACGGTCGCCGCGACACCCGCGCGACGGCCCTGCAGAACCTCGGGCAACAGGACTCCCCAGAAGGGACCCGAGGGTGCCTCCTCGCATCGGCACGGCGCGGGGGCAAGATCCGCCCGAGGTCCGAGAGAGGCGCGAGAGTTACTCGCCACCGTTCGGGATGTTCCGAGGGGTCGGGCTGTGCGGGTTGTGCGGGCATGGCACGGTCCGCGAAGAACGCCTATCGTGCCCCCTCGCGCGATTCCCGCGCTCTGTGCGGCCCGTCCGTCCCCTTCATGGACCCGAATCCCCTCTCCAGCCTTGCCCGCGACTCCGCCAGAAGGCGCCCCCTCGTGGTGGTCACGGAGCACCTCGCCGACGAGGCGGCGGAATGGCTCGCCCAGCGTTTCGAGGTGCTGCGCTGCGGAATCCACGAGGAGCGGTTCGTCGACGCGGCGCCCGAGGTCGAGGCGCTCGTCGTGCGGACCTACACGCGCGTCGACGAGGCGATCCTCGCGCACCTCCCGAGGCTCAAGGTGGTCGGGCGCGCGGGCGTCGGGCTCGACAACATCGATCTCGAGGCGTGCAGGGCGCGCGGCGTGCAGGTCGTCTATGCGCCCGACGCGAACACGCAGGCGGTCGTCGAGTACATCCTCTGCCTCGTGTGCGATGTGCTCAGGCCGAGGCTCTTCCTCGAGGACCCGGTCGACTCGACGGAGTGGAACCTGATCCGCCAGGATGTGGTCGGCCTCTGGCAGATGAACGAGCTCACGCTCGGCATCCTCGGGCTCGGCCGCATCGGCAAGCGCGTGGCCGAGGTCGCGCGCGCGATCGGCTTCACCGTGATCTACCACGACATCGAGGAGATCCCCGCGGAGAAGCGCTTCGGCGCGGAGCCCGTCTCCGCGGAGCGGCTCTTCGCGGAGAGCGATCTCCTCACGATCCACATCGACGGACGCCCGTCGAACCGCGGGTTCGTCTCGCGCGACCTGATCCGCTCGATGCGGCCCGACTCCTACCTCATCAACACGAGCCGCGGCTTCGTGCTCGACGCGCAGGCGCTCGCGGAGTGGCTGCGCGAGAACCCCGCCGCGGCGGCGATGCTCGATGTGCACGACCCGGAGCCCTTCGGCGAGGACTATCCGCTCGTCGATGTGCCGAACGCGTACCTCGCGCCTCACCTCGCGAGCCGCACGATGACCGCCATGGACAACATGAGCTGGGTCGTCAAGGACATCGCTGCGGTGCTGCAGGGGCGCGCGCCGCGGTTTCCGGCGTGGTGAGCTCAGTTCGCCCCGCCGCTGCCCCAGTTCGCGAGGATGAAAGACAGGTCGCTCGCGTCGACGGTGCCGCTGCCGTCGATGTCGGCCGCGGGGTCGCTTGAGCCCCACGCGGCCAGCACGATCGCGAGGTCGTTCGCGTCGATCGTCCCGTCGCAGTTCAGGTCCGCCACGGCGCACTTCGGCTTCACCGTGCTCGGCACGAGGCTTGCCGTTGCCATCGGCTCGCCGCCTTGCAGGTTCTGCGCGCCGCCGAGGCTCAGCGACACGATGTCCGCGCCTGAGACCGGGTCGAACTCGTCGGCCACGATCAGCTTCGGCGCGCCCGGCACCACGATGTCGTCGGCGGGCGCGAGCGCCAGCACGCCGTTGGCGCGGTCGTTGCGGAGGACCTTGATCACGCGCGGGGCGTCGGGCTCGGTCGTCGCCCGCGCCGTCAGCGCGAGGTCGAGGTCGGCGGGCTCGCCGATCGCAGTGTCCTGGTCGAAGTCGCCGAGCACGATCGACTGCGGCTCGCCGCCCGTCGGAAGCGTGACCGCGGGAGCGAAGTTCGCCTCGCCCGTCGTCGTCGTGCGGTTCAGGAGCACGCTCACCGAGTTGCTCAGCCTGTTCACCGTCGTGATGTCGGCGAGGCCGTCGCCGTCGAGGTCGCCCGTCACGAGGTCGACGGGGTCGTCGCCGATCGAGAGGTTCAGCGCATCACCGAAGACAACACCTCCTCCGCCCTTCGGATCAGAAGGTTGCCGCATGAAGACCGACGCCGTGGCGCCCATCTGGTTCACAGCCACCAGATCGAAGAATCGGTTGTTGTCGATGTCGACGCCGCGCACCGCGGTCGTCCCCGCGCCCGCGGGCAGCGTCAGCGTCGGCACGGGCGCTGCGTCGCCCGGGTTGTAGAAGACCTCGAGCGACGCGGCCCCCGCGTACGAGACCACGAGATCGAAGATCCCCGCGAGCGCGGGCTCCTCCGCGAAGATCGGCACAGCGTCGATCGAGCTCGGCGACGACCCAGCGCCCGTCGACACCACATGCGCCGTCGTGAAGTTCCCGATCCCGTCGTTGTGGAGGACCTGCAGCGTCTCGCTCCCCTGGTTCACGAGCGCGAGGTCGGGCACCTTCTTCCCCGCCCGAAGGGGCGCCGCCACGATGCCCACGGGGCCGACGCCGAGCTGGTTCGGCATCTGCACCACCTTGTCGAGCCCCCCATCGCCGTCGTTGAAGAGGAGGAGGAGCGACCCGTTCGCGCTCGCGCCTGAGCTGCCGACGCCCTTCAGCGTGACGGCCACATCGTTCCCGTTCACGCCGTCGAAGTCGCCGACGGCCGCCGCCAGCGGCTCGAGGTCGAAGGTCGCGTTCGCCGACTCGCCGAAGCCGAGGAGCGACGCGAGGTCCGAGGTCGAGATCGTGATCGCTCCGCCTCCGCCCTGCAGCGCGGTCGGCGCGTCGACCTTCACGAAGCGCCCGTTCGGGAGCGCGGGCATGAAGGCGATGTCGAAGTTCGGGCGCTCGGGGTCGATGGAGGTCGCGGTGAAGACGGGGAGGCCCGTGAAGTCGATCTGCTCCTTCGCCGGATCCGTCGCGAGCGTGACGAAGAGCCCGCCGCCGAGCGTCGCAGGTCCGTTCACCGCGATGCGGTCGTGCTTGATCTCGTCGCCCTCCTTCGCGATTTCGACGAGGAGCGAGCCGCTGTTCGTGCCGAGGTCGGGGTTCGCAGCGATCTGCTGGTAGAGGCCATTGATGGTGAGCGTGCCGATGGTGCTGTAGTCGCCGTGGAACTGGCCGCCGATCGGAAGCCGCCCGCCTGGCGCAAGACCGCCCGACCGATGGACGATCGGCTCGCCGAACATGAGGCCCTCGAGACCGCAGTTGCCCGCCGCAGAGCCGAAGTTGGTGACGGGGCCGATGATCGTGCCGCTTCCCGTCAGGTTGCCGCCTGCGAAGAGAATGACGCCGAGCGCTGGCGAGTCGACGATGCCACCCTCGTTGACGGCGAGTGTCCCGTTCTTGACATCGATGCCGAGCGTCGATGTCCAGCGCGATGGAATTGCAGGGTTGTCCGACTCGATCGTCGCAAGGCCCGTGCTTGTCGCCGACTTTCCGATGATCGCCTTCTGCGACACGGCCTGCCCGCCGTTCTGGAGAAGCAGCGTGCCATCGCCCTCGCATCCGACGCAGAGCTCCGTGGTCGAGATCACCTTGCCGCCCGGGCCAACGATGAGCGTGCCCTCCGTCCCCGCGCCAGATCCGACTTCGCCGAAGGCGGTGTTGGTGGTTCCGCCAAGCACACCAAGCGACGCGGGCTGCCCTGCGACCGATCCCACGCGGAGGAACTTCTCCGCAACGGGAAGCGACGACGCCGTCGAGCTGCGGAGCGTCAGGCTCTGGCTGTTGAAGTTCAGCGTGGGATAGCCGTTCGAGACCGTGATGTTCTTCACCTCGCGCGTCTGGCTGAGCGTGACGCCGTAGTTGAACGGGAT
>CAYMSD010000012.1:0-54223 GCA_964393015.1 uncultured Klebsiella sp. | reverse complement strand
TGATGGGCCACCACCGGCCGCTGGGAACCCGGTTCCCAGCGGCCGGTGGTCGTTCCGGCGAGGTCCATTGCGCTTCGCGAGCGCGCGCTCGGGGCCAGTGCGAGGCCGCCGTGGTCGCTGCGCGGGTGTTGCCGGACGTGGGGTCGATCAGCCACGGTCCCGCGCCGCGGGAACCGAACGCCCCAGTGGGGCGTTCGGAAGGGGACCCGACGACGCAGGTTCCAGAGCACCTTGCCGTCCTCGCGCAACATGAGGCGGCCCTGGGCCAATGGAGGGCGTGACATGTAGCGAATCAGACGCTCCAGCGCGTCACGATCGTCCGCCTTGATTCGCGTCGCGGCGTGGAGCGAAAAGCCGTTCGAGCCCGCGACGAGCGCGTTGCGCGGCAGCTCCAGCGCCTCGCGCTTCGCCGACCCGCCCTTCGGTTCGACGAACCTCGGCACCTTCTGGAGCACGTTTTCGCCAGCGGCGGTCTGCGATAGGAGCGAAGCGGACCAGAGCTCCAGTAGCGCCGAGCTGTTGTACCCCTCGACCGGCTCGGCGTCCGCGCCCCTGTGCGCGAGCAGGCGACGGGCGCAGGGGACACGCTCGATGCGGGCCTCGGCGTCGGCCTGTACACGCGCCACGTCGAGGTCTGTGTGCGGGGGTGCCGCATTGACCTGACGTCACGACCAAATTGGGTAGTCCTTCCCAGACACTAAATCACTACCTCGAGACCAATGCACTGGCCGTCGGGGCCTTTCCCAAGCGGAGTCCTACCGCCGCGACCTCACCTTCTCTGTCCGCAGGCCCTAGGCATACTACGAATTTACAGAAACGTCTTGCATTACCTGGTGGGCGGAAGGTATACCTCCACTCGTAGGGACCCGACCTCAGTCGGGTCTGAGTTGTCAGGCCTCTGAGCAACCTCCCCCCCCTATACGACACCGCGAAACACATGCAACTTCACGCCCTTTCGTTCGTTCGTGCGACAGCGTTGCTCTTTGCCGCGACTCTACCCCTTGGGAACTACTCATCAGCCCAAGTCTGTGACTGTGAAGCGACCCTCTCGCCTTTTTCATTTGGTGGCTGCGACGGCTGCACAATGCAGATTAATGGGATTACTATCTCCGATGCAGTGTGTACGGATGCACCCGCATGTCAGCCGCTAAGCCCCGCGACATGCACGCTGATGATCTCCAGCGTGCAGATCATCTGCGAGGACTTCGATCCAGATTTTACGTACAATAACATCGACCTACGGACGCCCTGCTCTGGGTTTATCTCTACTCGCTTCAAGTGTCCGAAAAATGGTCTCCCGCTCTACGGGGTCGGCGTAGACTGCGCCGATGACTGTACTCCTGGCTAGGAGAAAGCACAATGAAGACTGGTCTCTTGGCGTGCGCCATCATCGCTCTGAGTATCGTCGCCCTTAGGGCAGCGGGTGTCAATCGGGCCGAATCTGAGGGTCTTAGCGAATCGATGCCCTTGATCGATGCGAGCCCCGCGTTCGACTCCAGGGCGGCCGCGTTGGAGTCGTCCGGCACGACTAGATCGAAGCGGGATGCGGCATCGCCTGAAACCAGCGCAGCCAGCGCCGACAGTGAGAGCACTGAGGTGGCCAAGGTCGCCTCGATCCCGCCAGAAGCAGGTTCCGGTGACTATTCGTGGCTTGATGAACTTACGCCGCAAGAGCGACACCACCTACTTGAAGAGGTGACGATTGAGTATAATTCTCTATCAGAAGAGCCCATTGCTCGCAAGTGGTCAATCGGAGACTATATTGTAATTCCGTCGTTCAACTCGAGTTATCAGACTGATGAACGCGGACGCTATCTGCCAAACAGCATCCGGCTCGTTGATGGCGAGGTGCGCTTGGTTCGTCTGCGGTACGATGAGAATCCGGCGGCAAGTGAGCGCTTCTCTTTGATGGCCGAGATCCGAAAGCGTCCCTTGCCTGAGCGAGAGACGTTGCCTGGACACCTTGCTCCTGAGGTGTCTTCCATTCGGCAAAACCGGTGACCGCGGTCCTTAGGACGGGGAGTGCGCTTGATGCAAGTTGACTCCACGTTCATCACTCCACTGCGCCGTGGCGCATAGTGCAAACAGCACCAAGAGGAGTGGCAGCGACGGGGCATCACGAGGTGCGAGCTGTGTGATGAGCCGCATGGCTCCGATTCGGGGGGCAGGACTCCCCCTTCGATCCGACCGTCCGCACGAACCCTCGAGGCCCACATCCGTGTGGACGAGTGGCGGATCACGTGAGGCCTCCGTGACCTCGCTGCTCACACTTCAATCCTGCCTGAAGGGAGTGGGTTGGGGTCGATCGGCATGAACCCCAACGCAACCGCGAGCGCAGGCGCAGCCCCCAAGGCCTCGGCAACGGACCGGCCACACGCCACCCCGGGGGGCCATTGAACGCCCCTGCGGTACATCGGGTAGGCGCCTGGGTTACCGCGGGTAGGGGATCCAAGACGATATTTCAGGATAAAAATGTCCGCTAGGTGGGGCTGGGGTGACCCAGTACGAGACCTGCTGCCCTCGGAGTCGGCCGTAGGCGGGTTCCGGTGACCCAGCTCGCACGCTGGCGCGGTCAACCCAGGTGTTGCAGAGGCCCTCGGGGTGAGTCTCCGTGCCGTGGCGCGAGCCGTTGCGATACGAAGGCGCCCGCCGCGGTCGCGCTTGGATGACCGGGACGGGGGTTGATCTCCGAGGGAGTCGACAGCTCGGGTGAGCGACGGGAAGCTGGGGCGGTTCGCGAGTGACGCGGCGCTTCGCGAGCGCTGGGTCGGCCCGCTACCAGGCGAACCCGAATTGCGGCGGCTCCCGCGCGGGCGCGACTGGCAGGGGCTCGGTGGGGAGACCGAGATGTGCCAGTAGGCGAGTGATGGTGGGTCCATCTGCAATCGCCGCGAGCATGGCACGGCGCGAGCTGCAGCGAAGGCGCTTCTGGACGTCCCTCGCGAAGACCCACATCATCAAGTCGGCCCAACTGAACTTCGGTCCCTCACGGGGTTGATTCGGCGCAGCACCGGACGCTGACCGCGCGCCAACTGCCGCTGAAAGCCTTCGGCTTCTTCCTGACGAGCCGCACCCAAGGCGCGATCAACCAGCCGGGCGGCAGCCAGGGTGTGCTCTGCCTCACGGGTTCGATCGGCCGTTATGTCGGCCCGGGCCAGATCCGTAACTCGGGCGCGACGGGCGAGTTCTCGCTCGCGCTGAACCTGACCCAGCACCCGACCCCGAGCGGCTTCGTGTCGGTCCTCGCGGGCGACACCTGGAACTTCACCGCGTGGTACCGCGACGCGGTGGGCGGCGTGGCGACCTCGAACTTCACGAACGGGCGCTCGATCCTGTTCCAGTGAGCGCGCGCCGCGTTCGCTGATGGGCCACCACCGGCCGCTGGGAACCCGGTTCCCAGCGGCCGGTGGTCGTTCTGGCGAGGTCCATTGCGCTTCGCGAGCGCGCGCTCGGGGCAAGTGCGAGGCCGCCGTGGTCGCTGCGCGGGTGTTCCCGGACGTGGGGTCGGTCAGCCATGGTCCCGCGCCGCGGGATCCATACGACTCGGTCAGTCGCTTCGCAGCGGACTTTCGGCCGAGCCGGCTGATGCAGGTCAGGGGATCGAATACGAAGGCGCGCGTACCGTCGCTCGAGGGACGACGCAGGATCCAGAGCACACTGCCGTCCCTGCGTTACCTGATGCGGCTATGGACCAGTGGCGGCCAGTCCATGGGTTTCCCCCTGAACTCCAACGTTCCCGGCGCGCTGGAGATCACGTACCGCTGGGCTGTGGTGTGATGCGTGCGATGTCGCACCATGGGGCGCACAGTCGGGCGCACACTTGGGTATAAAGGTGTCCCATCCGTGGGACTGGGCCATGGGGTTTCCCTTGGGTTTGCCCCGAAAATGGCGGACGTTTCCCATCCGTGGGACAATTGCGCAATGGAACGAGAATTGCTGCAGCGAGAGGGCACTCGCATGCATCTGCGACCGTCGCGGATGCGCGCTTCCCCGCAATCCGCACGTCCTCAGTAACCTGCAAGGGCAGGGTGCCTAGAACGGTGAGCCGGATCGCACTGCCACGAGGAAAGCCTGACATGCAAAGCTCAGCACGACAGCACGACAGCACGACAGCACGACAGCACGACAGCACGACAGCACGACAGCACGAGGTAGCACACGCGGCGACCGCCGATCCCGACGCGCTGCGGCTGGTACCGTGGCGCGGCTGCTTGGGACCTTGGCGCTCACGACGGGCGTCGCGGTGAGCCAGGGCATCCCGTCCAACGTCCTCCTGGTTCGGGAGCTCACGCCTCCTCCGACGACGCCGGATGGACTGACTTGGGCGACAGCCTTCCAGAATCCGCAGGATGCGCTCGTAGCCGTGGGTGCACCCGGATCCACCCGCAATGAGATCTGGGTCGCCGAAGGCACCTACGCCCCCACCTCGACCTCCGATCGCACCGTGTCCTTCGTGCTCGTTCCGGGCACACGCCTCTACGGAGGCTTCCTCGGAACCGAGTCGAACCTCCAAGATCGACCGACGCCGCTGGCCACAACGACCCTCACGGGTGACATCGACAACAGCCCCTTCACCGTGACCGCGGACAGCTTCCATGTGGTCCGGGTCGATGAACCCGGCTTGTATTTCATCGAGGGCTTCACCATCGAGCGCGGTGCCGCCATCCCCGCGAGCGGCAACCCCGTAGCGGGTGACCCGAACAACTGGGGTGGCGGCCTGCTGGCCTACCTACCTGGCGCCAGCGAGGACATCACCGAGCTCGAGATCCGCGACGTCACCTTCCGCAACTGCCTCGCCGGCGGCGGTGGTGGCCTGGCCGCAGGGGGGAGCGGCGTCGACTTCGTGCGCGTCTCGCGTTGCGTCTTCGAGAACAACATCGGCTTCAGCCGCGATCCCGACGTCGATGTGGGCCACCTCGGCGTCGGCGGAGGGGCCCTGTTCTGGAACATCGGGGGCACCGATCTTCTGCGCTTTCAAGGCGATGAAGGCACCGGACTCCAGAGCGTGATCGAGGGCGTCTACATCTACCACTCGCGCTTCTCCGGCAACACGTCGACTTACGGCGGCGGCATCTGCGTCGCGAACGCACGAGAGAACATCTGGTTGGTCAACAACCTGCTGCATCGGAACTCGGCCTGCGGTGGCGGCGGACTCTTCGAGTACCACGGCAGCGGTTCGATCGGCGGGGTGCCCGCGGGCTGGCCGCGGGTCGAATTCTGCACGTTCTCGTCCAACTCGGCCCTCGACAACCTCGGGCCCGCCGGTAGCCTCTGGTCCGGGGGCGGGGCCATCCACACGCAATGGGGCGTGGGCGGAACCCTGCCGAACCCGTCGATCGTCGTGCGCAGCTCGATCCTCTGGGGCAACTTCGACCAGACCCCGGCCACGAACGACGCGGCCAGCATCGGCGGGGCGGCGGCGGTCGCCGCCCTGGTCGACTCCAGCGACGTGCAGCGCACGACCTCTTCGCTGCCTTGGCCTGGCCCGGACAACATCAACCAGGATCCGCTCTTCGTCAACGCGGTCGGGGGCAACCTGCGGCTGTCCTTCGGCTCTCCGTGCATCGATGGAGCGGAGGACCTCGTCCTCGATCGAGTGATCGGCCTCGGTGACTTCGCGGACGTCGACCGCAACGGGGTTTTTGGGGGAACGAACGGGCAGCACCTGCCGGTGGACCTCGACCTGACCCCGGCGCGCGAGTCTCTCTTCCTCCTCGTGCCGCCGCTCACGTTGGCGATTCCGACCGTCCGCGCGGACATGGGTTGCTACGAGTACGTCCTCGGCAACCCGGGTGCCCAGTGATCTGACACCCTCGAATTGCGGCGGGTCGCATTGCTCGTGAGTGCGTGCAACCCGCCGGACAGCCCACTCCTGGACCGACTCGGACCACCGCTGACGGACTTTCGCCATGACCATGCTGGCTTCGATCGCGCTCGTTGTTGCCCCTACCATGACCCAGTTGCCCGCGTGGGACGTCAGCCCCGATCCGGTGCGGCAGTTGCTCAGCTTTGGGCTGGCGGTCGACATTCACCGAGAGAGAATGGCGGTGGCTGTGGCGTACGGAGGCCCAATGGGTAACAACCCGGTTCATGGTCCCGGAGAAGTCGTTGTATTCGATCGGGTATCGACGGGGTGGATTCGGAATGCCGTTATCTCCTGCCCCGACGTCGCAAGTTCGTATCACGCGAGCTTCGCGCGCAGAATTCAAGTGAACGGGAATCACTTGGCCGTAGCCGATCCGCAGAGGACGATTCTCGGTACCCCCTTCGCTGGCACACTCTGGTGTTACGACGAAACGTCCAGTGGCTGGGAGCTCCGTCAACAGATCCACCGTGCCCCGCAGCAGGGTTACGGTGCGTACATCTCGATGGATGAGGATCGACTTGCCGTCTCGTCGTCATACGTTCTCGGCCAGACGGCATTCGGCACGCGCGAGGTCGGCGCCGTGGACATCTACGAGCGCGTCCAAGGTCGTTGGACGCTGACCGACACCCTCACCCCGGTCGATCTCGGACCACGCGGGACGACCCAGCACTTTGGCCTCAACGTCCGCCTGCATGGTGACCTCCTCATCGCGGGTACCGATCGCAGCTCGGTCTACGCCTCGTCCATCGGCGAGGTTCGTGTGTTCGAGCGTGACGGGAGTGGCTGGAACGAGCGGCAGGTGCTGAATGCGCCGTGGGACTACGCAAGGTCCAGGTACGGGACAAGCGGACTGGCTCTCGATGACGAGTGGATCATGGTCGGCGACGCCCCGATCATGGGGTCCTACAGTGTGGCTCTGTCCCGCTCGCCGCGCGTGTGGATCTACCGCCGCGGTCCGCTGCCGGGGTCGCCTTGGACCCTCTTCCAGTACATCGAGCCCAGCCATTGGTGGGTGTCCATCAACCAGGCCGATGAATTCGGCTTCTCCGTCGCCCTCAGCGGCAACCGCATGGTCGTCGGTGCCCCGAGGGCGGAGAACTCCCTCGGCCAACGCTCCTTGGGGCAGGCTTGGGTCTTCGAGTTCAACGGCACCTCCTGGGTGGAGACCCAGAGGCTGACCACGCCCGAGGTCGAGAATCCTGGTGCGAGCCCCCAGTACCTCGGCTGGTCCGTCGACATCGACGGTCCCTACATCGCGGTCGGTGACTCCCATGCCCCAGCGGGCAACCCCTCCGTCACGCCGGTAGGCAAGGCCTACGTCTACGAGAACGGCCTCGGGACCCCCACCTGCGTCGGAGTGCCGAACGCGACCGGTCAACCCGCGCTTCTCACCGCCCGCGGCAGCGACTACGCCCATTTCGGCTACGTCGACTTCTTCGGCAGCTCGTTCCCGCCCCTCAGCGTCGGACTGCTGGTCGCCGCGCCCCTCCAGAGCTTCGTGGCGAACCCGGCGGGCAGCCAGGGCAACCTCTGCCTCGGCGGCACCCTGCGCCGCCTCGGCCACCGCCCTGCCGACGCCCAGGGCAACTGGTCCCTCGCCTACGAGCTGCCTGCCGCCGGCTCCATCCCCCCGAACCAACCCGCGATCACGCCGGGCACCACGTGGCACTTCCAGGCCTGGTACCGCCAGCCGGGCACCCCGCCGACCTCGAACTTCTCCGGCGCGCTGGAGATCACGTTCCGCTGACCCACGCGGCGCACCGCAAGCGTCCTTCCCGAGGTCGCGTGCCTGCTCTCGAGCGCGCGCCGCGGGTGAAGCTGATGCACCGCTCCGACCGGGGAGCGCAGTACACAAGCGACAGCTCACAGCAGCTTACGGCTGGCTTGCCACGGCTACCCCAAGTGCTCGGCGGGCTCCGCCTCTCCTCGGCCTTCCCGATGCACGGTGACCGTCGCAGGGGCACCTCAGGTCATCTGTGGTCCCCACGGACCCAGGGTCCACTGGACCGGACAGGGGCACGGACAGGGACGAGGAGCCAACGCGGCGCTCATCCATCGCGCGGCTCGCGCAGCGTCCGCAGCAGCGATCCATCCGCAGCGTGCAGGGTGATCCGTCCCCCGCGCCAATGCACGAGCCAGCGTTCGCCAGCGAGGTCCAACACGTTAGCGGTCTTCTGTGCATCGAATGGCAGCGACGAACGACCCGTCGGTCCGACCGTGATGAACTCCTGCGTGAACGCCTCGGTCACCGGGTCGGTGTGCCAGGTGAGCACGAGCATCTGCGCTGCATGTTGGCGCCAGCGCCAGAAGATCCCCTCGACCGTCGCGACCGTCGTGCCGGTTGTGAGCTCGACGAGCTCGTTCCATTGCACGAGCCGAGCTCCGGGGTCTTCCTGTTCACGCCATCCACTGAGACAGAGGTAGTCCGCCGCGGGAGAGCACTTGATTCGCCTCACCCCGGCCCAGAACGTCCCGTGACCGATCGGGCTCGTCGTGCCGTCTTCGAGGGAGCACCGGTACAGGCGCAGGTCCTCACCCAAGAAAACGTAGGCGCGGGTGGGTGTTCCGTTCCGTTCGGGGCACGCGGCGTATGCACGCGCGCGGAAGCGGGCCAACACCGCTTTGGTCTCGAGCGACAGGACCTCGACGTCGACCAGCCGTTGCCGAGGGCTGGATTCGATGACCTTCTCTTTGGTCGTCACGTCCGGAGCGGGCCAGGCCTGCGGAGCTTCGACACGGATCGGTTCGCCACCTTCGAGGTCGAGGGACCAGCACTGGCTCACCTCGTACTCGAGCCCACGTCGGTCGAGCGCCAGCGTGTTCTCACGGCCGAACGAAGCGTCACGGGTGGCTTGCAGGACGACATCGACATGGCGACCGTCGAAGGACGGAAGCAGCGTCACCTGCGCGTCCGCTGCGTCGAATGGCATGTGGACGATGTTTGCAGCGGTGCGCAACGCGCTCCAGATCCCGGGCGCAACGAAGGCAAACGCGAGGGCTAGCGCCCGAATCGCGCGTGCGGCGGGCCGATCCGCGCGGGCGCCCCGCGAAACTGCCAGGACGACGAGCACCGAGATGCCGACGAATGTGCTCGCTCCGCCGTAGATCGCGGTGAGGAAGACCTCCAGTCCGATCCGCAAGAGGACCGCGCCCGGCTCGGGCTCGCGCACTGCGTGCAATGCACCGATGGCGGCCAAGGGCACGGAACCGACGGTGAGACCGACCAGCCCGCCCATCAGAGCGTTACGGAACGTGTAGGCAGCGAGTCCACAGAGGACCGCTACCACAGTCAGCGTCGTCAGGGTGTAGCGCACTGGCCAGCCCTGGAACGTGTCGGGCAGGGGCTCTTGCGCGGTCGCGGCCAGCCACAGGCCGGCGCCGACCAAAGCCATCACCGCGAGCCGGGGCAAGCCGAGCTGCAGGCGACCGACCGGCGCTCTGGCCCAGGTGCGCGCGAGGCCGCTGGTGCGGTCGCGCACATAGGTCTCAGCGGCGATCAGCGCAAAGAGCACCACCACGAGCGAGGGTGCGAGGAAAGGCAAGGTGCGCCCGAGCTCTCCCAGCCGCGTGCCGCAGAGCTGCGCGAGCCCCCACAGCAGTAGCGCACCTGCTCCGGCGAGAGTGAGCGCAAGGGGCAACGTTGCGCGCAGCTCGAGCCACGTCAAGGTGACGAGGCCGCGCAGAGTCGGGAATCGGCGCAGGGCGCCGGTAGGGACGGAGGTCACCGGCCGACCTCCTCGCGCAGAGTGCGCAGCAGCGCTCCGTCGACGTCATGCAACGTCAGGCGCCGACGGTCGGCGCTGCGCGCGACGAAGCGGCCATCGGGCAGGACGCCGATCCAGTTCACGCTGACCTCGAAACCGAAGTCGAGCTCTCTCTCGCCTTGCAGCGTGATGACACGCCAATGCCGGGTCCTGGCCTCTCGGGCCCAATGAGAGCCGAGCGAGCGCGGCTCTTCGGTAGTCGCTTCGATGTTCGTGGGGACGATGACGGTCTGGTCTCCACCGAACCAGAAGGAACCGGCTTCGAACGTGATGCGCGCACCGGACTCGACGTCGACGAGCACCCTGTGGCGTGGACCTGCGTCTTTGTCCGAGTGGACGATGCAACGGCCATCGGGCGAGGGCACGTTGGAGTAACGCGAGGTGGGCTGCGCCCTGAGGCCGAGCGGCCGCTGAACACCGCGCAGGACATCGGCGCGCTGCACCATGCCTTCGACGTCTGCGAAGTAACCCACGCCGCGAGCGCCGAGTGGAGCACCGAGCCGCTGTGCTGCCGGGACGACGATCGATTCGGGACCGTCCTTCAGGGACCAGACCTCGGAGGGCGCCTCGGAGGTCCACCCTTCCGTTCGCCGTCGCACCAACGTGTCGCCGATCGCGATGGAGTACGCGTGCCAGTCGGACTTGCAGAGGGTCATGCTCGACGGTTCGAGCGACCAGCAGGTCGCGATTGCGTCTTCGTCCGCGCGGAGACTCGAGCGGATTTGAAGCGTCCGGCCATCGGACGACCACGCTACGGGCTCGACGGTGTGGTGTGTCCCGAGGCCGGTGCGCTCCGCCACCGGCAGCGTCGAAAGCCGCACGGGCTCCGCCGACGTGTCGAGGTCCATGAGCCACCACGTCCAATCCGCGAGCCCGCTGGAGCGGGGATGCCGAAGCGTGAACACGACGCGGTTGTCGGTCGGCGACACGAGCACCTCGCCGACCTGCGCGCCGTCAGCGCCCACGGGGAGCGTCGCGGCGTACTGCGCCCCACGGAGCGGGAGGGACCACCACAGCCCGACCAACGGGATCATCACGGCAGAGGCCGCCGCTGCGCGATGGAGGACGCTCCGTGACCTCTTGCCCCGCAGGGCGAGCGCCGGAACCGCCACCGCGAAGAGCAACAGCGTCCAACCGATCGCGGCGGCTGGAGCGACGTCGAAGGTGAGCGCGAGCGCACGCGCCTCGAAGAAGCTCGGCGCAGCTTCGAATGCGCCCGACCGCTGCCGCGCGAGCGGTGCCGCGTGCAGCACCAGCGCCCCGAGGCCCGCGAGCACGGACGCGAGGCCATGGCGTGTCACCACGGCGGCGATCACCACCACGGCGCCGGCCGTCCCGACCGCGCGCAAGGCGAGGCCGACGAGGAGTGGGTGACCCACCCCGTTCCCGGCCGCGAGCTCGGCGTCGAGCGCGGGCGGTGGCCCGATCGCGGCAACGACGCCAGCGAGCCACGCCGCGTACACGAGCGCATAGACGGCCAGCGCGAGCGCCTTCGCGGTCGAGGTCCGCGTAGCGCCGACGGGCCAACCTTGCAGCGCCCGCGCGGTCCCGTGCCTGTGGTCCATGGAGAACGCCTCGGCGAGGAGTGGCAGGAGGCACACGAGTGCGCCCGCGGCAAGCAGCGCCGGCAGGGCCTCGGGCGGCAAATCCACATGGCGGCGCAGCAGCCTGGCCCAGACGAAGGCGAGCCCCGCTGCAACGAGCGCCACTCCCAGCGCCAAGGGAGCGAGGTCGCGGAGCTCCTTGCGGACCCAAGGGCCGAGGGCTGCGCCGCGTCCTCGAGCAGCGTGAACCAGGCCGCTCACGCCGCCCGCCCTTCCGCCGCGACGGCGACCAGCGCCTCTTCGAGGTCTCCGCGTTCGTTCGTCGCCCGCAGCTCGTCCACCGACGCGACCCGTGTCACGCGGCCGTGCGCGAACAGCGCGACGTGATCCGCGCAGCGCTCGATGTCCGCGATCGAATGCGAGACCAGCAGCACCGTGCGCCCGTCCTCGCAGAGGTGCGTGATGACCCCGTCCAGCACCTTGCGGCGCGCGAGGGGGTCGAGGCCGCTGAAGGGCTCGTCGAGGAGCAAGAGGCGCGGCCGGTGCGCGAGCTCGCCCGCCAGGTTCTCGAGCGCGCGCTGGCCCTTCGAGAGCTCGCTATAGCGCTGGCGCGGGTCCAGGCCGAACTCGGCGAGCAGGCGTTCGGCTTCGTCCCCGTCCCAAGTCCGATAGAGGGCCGCCAGCAGCGCAAAGTGGTCGCGGATCCGCATCCACTTGGGCAGGTCCGTGCGATCGGGCACATAACCGACCGCGGCGCGCACACGCTGACCGTCGCGCACGGGGTCGAGGCCCAGCACACGCACCTCGGCGCGCGACCGCCGCCACGGCCGTTCGAACCGTGCGCGGTAGGGTTCGGCGCCCGCAAGGATCGCCAGCAGCGTCGACTTGCCTGCGCCGTTGGCGCCGACGAGCGCCGTGACGGCGCCTGTGGGGACGTCGAGGTCGACGCCGTTCAACACAGGGCGACGGCCGTAGCCGAAGTTCAGGCCACGAACGGCGATGGCGAGGTCCGATCCGGTGTTCATCAGGTTTCCTCTCTCTCGTACGCAGTGCCCTGGCCGGAGCGCTCGCGTGAATTCGTCGCGCCGCTCGGTACGGCGTCGGATGGTGTGGCGTCGCACGGCTTTGCTTTCGCTGCGGCGAGCGCTGCCGCGCTGCATGCGGCTCCGTCAGGTGGACCTGCGAGATCCGCCGAATCAAAGCATGAGCCACCCGCGACCGACCAAGCCGCGCAGGCGGACGCGACCAGCTCCTGGACCTCTGCCGCAGCGAGCCCGGCGCTGAGCGCGTCACCGACCGCGCGACCGAGGCGCTCTGCGAGCGCGCGTGCGCGGAACCTCTGTGCGATGTCCACCGCGCCGTCCGCGACGTACATGCCGCTGCCACGGCGAGACTCCAGCACCCCCGTCAGCTCCAGCTCGCGCCATGCCCGGCTGACCGTGTTCGGATTGAGCCGCACGAGTCGCGCGAGGTCTCGCACCGATGGCAGGCGCGCGCCGACGGTCAGCCGTCCCGCCGCGACGGCGAAGCGGACCTGGTCCGCGAGCTGGTCGCCGGGGCTGACCGGTGAACGGGGATCGACCACGAACTGCACGGGTGTCCCATCGGCCTAGTACACCCCGGCACTTGAGCCCGGATTCTGGTGCCGAGCGCGCGGTCGTCGAGGGCTCTCACCGAGGCACGATGGAGTCCGACACAACCCATCACCGTCGCACCCTCCACCGGGTCTCCGTGTCGCGGCGCCACTCCGACCGGAAGCTCGCTGCGGGCTCACGTTGCGGCTGAGGTCGCTCCGCAGTACCGACGCCCGCCCACGGGACTCCAGCGGCGCTTGCACCGATCGGCCCGATGCGACCAGCCCGACGGAGCGATCAGTTCGCGTGACTCCGACGAAGGCGCGAACCGAGCCAAGCCATCGGCAGGTAGGCGACGGTGAGGTCGAGCGCGATGAACCAGGTGGGTGCGGGAATGGCGATCGCATTGCCGATGCCTCCCAGCAGGAAGAAGGCGCCGAGGCCGAGCGCGAGGGCTCGGTGCTTCGACGCGGCCATCCGCGCGATCAGGGCGGCCCCGACCAGCGTGCCCAACGCATGCGCGAGGAATGGCATCAGGAAGTGGCGGGGCTCGAACCGGTCGATGTTCGCTTTGAGGCTCTCGAGGTCCTTGGGATCGACTCCGTCGGGGAGCGGAATGATGGAACCACTGGCGGCGATCAGCGCCATGTTCACGGCGCCGCCCACAGCGACTCCGGCGAGGACAGCGAGCACGTTACGTTGGGTCGTCGACATAGGATTCCTCCATTCCGTTCGAGGGTGAGCTCGGGGCCTCCCCGCGATGGGCAGGGCGCGAGCTCCCTGAGGATAGCGCGCGCACGTCGGCCTCGCATCGGATCCACCGAGCATCACACCGAGTCCGCTGGGCTCCTGTGCGCGCAGCACGTGTCAGCGGACGCGAGCTCCGCGGGCAACTCCACCTGGACCCCGCGCTCCGGGCGAGGCCTCGAGCCGATGCGCTGCGCACGGTGCGGCTTCCGCTGGATTCGAGGCCCTCCGATGCGCAGGATGGGCTCGATGCAGCACCTCCTGCTTTTCGTCTGTCTGGCCTTCGTGTTCTGTGGTTGTCGCGCGGGGACGGCACTCGAGGACCACGGTCATGACCGTCCCAACGTGGTCATCATCTTCACGGATGATCAGGGATACGGGGACCTCGGGTGTTATGGCAGCCCGTCGATCCGTACTCCGCGCTTGGATGAACTGGCGGCTGGAGGGATGAAGCTGACGCATTTCCATGTCGCAGCGCCCGTGTGTTCGCCCTCGCGCGCGGCGTTGCTGACGGGCTGCTACCCGAAGCGCGTCGGCATGCACCGGCATGTGGTCTTTCCGGGAGACGCTCACGGTCTGCACCAGGACGAACTCACATTGGCCGATCTATTGCGGCGCGAGGGTTATGCCACGGGCTGCTTCGGCAAGTGGCACCTCGGGCACCGACCCGGTCTGCTGCCGAATGACCAGGGCTTCGAAGAGTACTTCGGAGTGCCCTATTCGAACGACATGGCGCAGTTCCACCGAGCGAGCGGATCGAGCTACGGGTTCCGACTCCCGATGATGCGCGATGCAGAGGTCGTCGAGTGGGAGCCGGACCAACGTTACCTGACCCAGCGCTTTACCGATGCGGCCGTCGACTTCATCGCGCGCCACGCCGACGAGCGGTTCTTCGTCTATCTGGCGCATTCGATGCCCCACATCCCGCTCTACGCCTCCGACGCCTTTGCGCGCACGAGCCCGCGCGGCCTCTACGGGGACGTTATCGAGGAGCTCGATGACAGCGTCGGTCGTATCGTTGACGCTCTCGCCGAGCTCGGTCTGACGCGCGACACACTCATCATCTTCGCCTCGGACAATGGACCTTGGCTGACGCAGAAGGAGCGCGGCGGATCGGCCGGTCCTCTGCGTGACGGGAAAGGCACGGTGTTCGAAGGCGGCCTTCGGGTGCCGTGTATCGTCCATTGGCCCGCTGAGGTCCCGCCCGCCAGCGTCTGTACGCTGCCGACGACAGCGATGGATCTCTTGCCGACGGTTGCGGCTTGGGTCGGCGCAGACCTTTCGGGCGAACGCCCCATCGATGGGCACGACATTCGCGACCTGCTGCGCGGCAAGCCAGGGGCATCGTCGCCGAATGAGTGTTTCCTGTACTATGGAGCGAACGGGCAGTTGGGAGCGTTCCGTCGCGGCCCATGGAAGCTCCACTTGGCGTCGCGAGCGATTTATCAGCTCGAAGAAGATCCCGGTGAATGTTGGAATCGCGCTGAGACGAGGGAGGACCTCGTCAGCGAGCTCGCGCAGATCGCGCTGCAGATGGACGAGGCATTGCAGAGCGCGTCCCGTCCCAGCGGACACGTGGACACCATGGCCTTCGATCCGCGACGTTGATCTCTGCGCAGAGAGCGCGCGCCTCAGGCGCGCCTGAAGCCACCGCTCACAGCGATTTGCGGAACAGCACGATGCGCTCCACCTCTTCGAATCCGAGCGCGGCGTGGGCCTTCTGGCTCGCGACGTTCTCGGTCTCGGTATCGGAGGCGATTTCGCGATAGCCCCTCTGCTTGGCCCATTCTTCAGCCGCCTTCATCAGCGCGCGACCGACACCGCAGGCACGGTAATGTGGCTCGACCCACCAACCTTCGACGTATCCGACCGGGCCGGTATCGCAACCCTCGGCGAACGCTCGCTCGGCCACCTCGAGGAAACCCACGAGGAGCCCATCCGCGGCGGCGACGAGCGTGCAGCCTCGCTCCGAATCCGCGATCGTATCGCGCTCGGCTTCGGGCCAGCCAACGCGGGAGAAGGAGGGCCAGAGCCGCTCACGCATGTCGAGCCACAGATCGAGCTCGTGGCGCTCCACCCGCCGCACTTCGAACGGGGGCGTGGCAGGGTGCGAGCGGTCGGGCGGGGGCTGCGGGTCGCGCGCCGCGCCTCGGGTTCGTTCGTCAGGCATATTCAGGCTTCCTCCTCAGCGCGGGCAACGGCTCGAATCGTAGGTACGGACGGTGGTAGCCAGGCGCACGATTGTGGGCCTCGCAAGTCTCGAAGTGCAAGGAGGCTTGCGTTCCGGCGGCGACCTGAAGGGCGCGAAGCGGACTCGGGCGAGCGACAGCGCGCAACGAGGGGAGGCCTCTGCCTGCCAGCTCAATCCCAGTACACCGTCGCCAGCTTGGACACGACCCGGCCCTCTGCATCGATGCCGATGCGGCGGACGTGGTGGTGGGTCGAGCTCGGGGAGTTCGCGTAGTCGAGCCACGCGACCGCTTGGGTCGCGTACACCTCGGTGGGAGGGCCGTAGCGCGCCGCAAACTGCTCGGTCGTCGTTCCCGCCGCCACGAGCGCTTGCAGCGTCCTGTCGTCCAGGCCGAGTCGATTGCGGCCGCGGAGGGGCGGGAAATCGGGATGGATGGTCGCACTCCCAGCGGAGACTCCTGAGGCGAGCTGGCCCCAGCAATCGACCAGGCGACCGTCGCTGTCGAAGTTCACCCGTGTGTAGGAACGATGGCCCGGCGCCTCACCCTCGCGTGCGAACGCCGGCCAGGGACCATCGACATACAGCCAATCGATCCTGGGCCTCGCTGCGCGCTTGTCCAAGGGCGCGCCGAGCTGTGAGAGCACCTCTGCCTCCGTGATCCCGAGCTCGAGCGCGCGGAACTTCGACTCGGAGTAACCCGGCGCGTAGCGTGTCTCGCCGACCAAGCTGACGATGAGGCCGCTGAGCCCGCTTTCGGTGCCCCTGAGCCAGAGCCGTTGAGCCACGAAGAAACCGCCGAGGATCACCAGTGCGATCCACCGACGTTTCCATCGAGCGCTGGGTCGATGCTCCGTCTGCATGCGGGGTCCTGGCGAAGGTCGAGGTCAGCGCTGGCGCAGCGTTGCCGCGGCACCGCGCCAGCGGGCTCCGGGCGCAGTGTGCACGGCGTGCGGCGGGGTCGGCAAGGCCTCGCGCTCCGGGGACTGACCCGTACTGGGCTCGACCGCGCGCGCCACGTCGGCGGGCGGGCACACACAGCTCAGGCGATGGGGGGTACGCTCTTCGGCACGCGCCATGCCGCGTCGTACGACTTCAGCCATGTTCACAGCGCACCTTCGCCTCGTTCTCTCCAGCTTGGCCATCGCAGCGCCAGCCACCGCTCAGACCGTCATCGACTCGTTCGCGGGCGGGGTCAACCTTGGGGGTTGGACCTGCATTCCGGGCGCCGACGTGATCCAGTCGACCGGCGGAAACCCCGGCGAGCACCTGCGCAACGACTTCTACGACACGTTTGCGCCGATGCCGCGCACGACCGGCTCGTCCGTCTTCACGGGCGACTGGCGCACCGGTGGTGTCACGGGGTTCGGCATCGATCTGCGCACCTACTCGACGCAGTTCCAGTTCCAGCGCGAGGCGTCGCTCGTGCTCTCGTCGGGGAGCTGCCAGGTGTACTGGCTCGGAACGTCGTTCGTCCCTCAGCCGAATCAAGGCTGGCGCTCGATCGACTTCACGATCGATGCGGCGAGCACGACGCTGCCGCCCGGTTGGGCCGTCCTGAACGGCTGCGGGTCCGACGATGCGACGTGGAACGCGGTCATCACCGATGTGCGCGAGGTGCTCGTGTTCTACGGCGATCCCACGTTCTTCTTCATCTTCGACGTCTGGGACATCGGTATCGACAACCCGCGCATCACGTTCGCGTCGCCGGGCACGAATTACTGCGGCCCCGCAGTGCCGAACTCGACGGGTGGGCCGGCGACGATCGTCGCAACGGGCAGCGACGTCGCCGCTCTGAACCAGCTCGCGCTGAGCGCGGAGGGTCTGCCGCAGAACACGTTCGGCTTCTTCCTCGCGAGCCGCACGCGCGGCCTCGTGCAGAACCCCGGCGGCAGCGCGGGACGTCTCTGCCTCGGCGGAGGCATCGGCCGCTACGTGGGGCCGGGGCAGGTCCTGAACTCGGGCAACCTCGGTCGGTTCACCCTCGCGCTCGACTTGACGCGGACCCCGACCCCGACCGGCACGGTCGCGGTGCAGGCGGGGGAGACGTGGAACTTCCAGGCGTGGTTCCGCGATGCGCAGGGCGGAGCGTCGACGTCGAACTTCACGGACGGCCTCGAGGTGCAGTTCCGCTGACCGCCGGGCCGGGCGCTCGCGTCCGGGGGGGGGCACTGTTCGTCGTAGTGTCCGAAAGATGAGGCATAGACGGCGTTCTGGGCGCCGACGTCCGAAGATCGAGCCCTTGACTGGGAGGACATAATGTCCGAAAGACACTACACTGGAGGACCCAAGGCCACCGATGTAGCGAAGATCGGACATCCCATGAGCGCGAGCCGCCCCGTCATTGTCCTCATCCGCGAGCTCGGCGAGCGCATCGCCGCGCACCGACTCTCCCAGAACCTCCGGCAGGAGGACGTGGCGCGGGCGACGGGGGTGTCGCGCAGCACGGTCGCTCGGCTCGAGGCCGGGGGCGGGGGCACCCTCGACACCCTGGTGCGCGTGCTGCAGGCGCTCGGCGCCGAGGACCGCCTCCGCGCGCTCGTCCCCGACGCGCGCGTGCGGCCCCTGGACGAGCGCCCCGACGCCGGCCAGCGCAAGCGGGCGAGCGCGCCGTCGCCGAATGACCCGGGCAATTCCTCGGCGACTTGGACCTGGGACGACGCGGAATGAGCACCCGCGCCCACGTCGTGCTCTGGGGGCGCCGCATCGGCGCGGTGCTCTGGGACGCACAGCGCTCGGTCGGCGCGTTCGAGTACGAACCCGCGTTCGTGCAGTCGGGCATCCAAGTCGCGCCCCTGACGCTGCCCCTCCGCCGCGGCGTGTTCGACTTTCCCGAGCTGCCGAAGCAGACCTTTCACGGACTGCCTGGGCTCTTGGCGGACAGCCTGCCCGATCGTTTCGGCAACGCGCTGATCGATCGTTGGCTCGCGCAGCAGGGCCGACCGCCGGGCAGCATGGACCCGGTGGAGCGCTTGCTCTACACCGGCCGGCGCGGGATGGGCGCGCTGGAGTTCGAGCCCGCGCAGGGCACCCCATCCGCCGACGGCTCTGCGGTCCACATCGCACCGCTCGTCGAGTTGGCGAACAGCGTCCTCGCGCGGCGTGCAGCGCTCACGGGTGTCATCGACGGCAAGGACGACCACAAAGCCCTCGCCGAGCTATTACGCGTCGGTACGTCGGCTGGCGGCGCGCGCGCCAAGGCAGTGCTCGCGTGGAACGAATCGACGGGTGAGTTCCACTCGGGCCAGACGCACGCGGGTCCCGGCTTCACCCAGTGGCTGCTGAAGTTCGACGGCGTGGTGGAGAGCGGCGACCATGGCCTCGCCGACCCAGCGGGTTACGGCCGCCTCGAGTACGCGTGTTACCTGCTGGCGACCGAGGTCGGCGTCGAGATGATGCGCTCGCGCCTCCACGAAGAGGGCGGTCGTGCGCACTTCATGACGCAGCGCTTCGACCGGGTCGGCGCGGCGTCGAGCGGCCAAACCGAGAAGCTGCACATGCTGTCGCTCGGCGGCCTCTGTCACTACGACTTCAATCTGCCGCGCGCGTACTCCTACGAACAAGCGCTCGAGGCGATCCGCCGCCTGGGCCTCGATCGAGGCGCCCTCGAGCAGATGGTGCTGCGCGCCATCGTGAACGTCGTCATTCGCAACCAGGACGACCACGTCAAGAACACCGCGTTCCTGATGGACAAACAGGGCTCGTGGCGGCTCGCGCCCGCCTACGACGTCGTCTACGCCCACAATCCCAGCGGCGTGTGGACCAGCCAGCACCAGATGACGATCAACGGCAAAGCCGACGACTTCGAGCGCGCCGATCTGCGAGCGCTCGGCCGCCTGGCGGACCTGAAGACGCGCAAGGTCGATGCGCTGCTCGACCGCGTCCTCGCTGCGGCGCGCCGCTGGGACGATCATGCGAGTCGAGCCGGCGTCCCCGCTGAATTGGCGCGCCGCGCGCGAGCTGGCTTCCGATTGTCGCTCGGCGCTTGAACCGCTGATGACAAGGCTGTCGAAGCTCGCGATCAGCGGTCGAGCGCCGTGAGCTATGCAAGGAACGCAGTGGTTCCTGCGATTGCTGCGGCCGTGGGAGCGGCTCGTCGAGCGCGTCACGTCGACGAGCTCGAGGTCAACGGCCCGCCGACCGAACTCGAAGCGCCCCCGGCGCAGCGCTTCCGGCAACGGTGGTTCGCCCGAGCAGAGCGCTCAGTCCACCGTGAACCGCACCACCACCAACATCGCCTGCGCCCCGAGCGAGCCGACCACGGTCTCCTGGCCGTGTTGCAGGGTCAGGTCGGTCGCGAACGAATCGATGGTCGCAGCGCGCTCGTACGTTTCGGCGGAGGACGAGTTGGCCTCCTTCTGCGGCGGGCGGTGGCGCTGGCACTGTACTTCGCACTGACCGAGCAGCAGCGTGCGGTTCTCGGCGTCGTAGGCCCGCGTCGGGACTCGCAGGAGGAAACGGTCGGGCTCGGGGCTCTCGAGCGCGCCGAAGTGCGTGCGCAGCTCGAGCGCTGTACTGCCCGTGACCGAGGCCCGCAGGACTTGGCGTCCGACCTCGCGGAACTGTTGCCCGGGCATCAGGCTCGCGAGCGCCTTGCCGAGCTCTCCCCCGACCGTCGTCGAACCGGCGTCTTGTGTCGCTTCGATCAGGCGTACGTGCAGCGTCATCTGCGGCGCGGGTTGGTCGACCTGGAGCAAGAGCGACTCTGCGCGTGCGACGTCCGCGGTGGCTCCCTTCAAGACGACCATGCCGGACTCGACGATGAACTGCCTTTGCACGTTCGTCGCGAACGACTCCAGCAAGACCTGCGCCGACGAGATCGATAGGGACCGCAGCCGTACAGTGCGGGTCAGCTCCGTGACCTCGGGGATCACCGGCTCGGACGCCTCGCCGAGTTGGAGATCGAGGTGCTCGAGGAGGCGCAGACCGCTCTCCAGGCCGGCGTCGTCGCCCTGGACCACGATGCACGTACCCAAGGGCACAAAACGCTCGCGGAAGACGACCGCGTTCGTCTCACCGGTGGCGGGATCCGTCACGCGGATGGCGATGCGCGAACCGGCGAGCTGCCGGACGCACTCGAGCAAGGCGGGGGCGTTGGAGTGCTCGGGTTTGAAGAGGCTCATCCCGATGTCTCCTTCAGCGATCGCTGCCGAGTGCTGGCGCGAGGCGGCGCCGCCGGCAGTATCTTGGCTGACTACGGGTGCGCAGAAGAGGAGCGATGCGGTGAGGAGGACGGTCGATGCGGACATGATGTGAGGTCGGTGCTCGAGTCAGGGGCGAAGGACAGCGGTCCTTCAGCGGGGTTCGAGGAGCACAAAACGAATCCCCTTGGCTTCGAACTCCACGCCGTCGGGGCGCAGATGAACGTGTTCTGGTTGGATGTGCAGGTGGGACGCCGCGGAGGCCGGCGGCACGGCCGAGCGCGGCGCGGCGCTCGCTGCTCGGGGCGCTTCCCTCTGCGTCTCGTCGGGCTGCAGTCGGACGAGATAGAGAGGCGAGCAGAGCAGCGCAGCGGCGACGCCTGATACGGCGATCCGCACGGCCGTGCGACGGGCCCTGCGCTCGAGCACGACAGAGCGCTCGATGCGCCTGCGCAGCGCTTGGGGTAAGGTCACTGCGGGGCTCTCGAGCGCACCCCACGCAGCCTGCAAGTGAGCCACCGCGGCGCGCGTCCGTTCATCACAGGACGCGAGGTCTTCGGCAGGCAATCCATCGAGCGGTGCAGTGGGTCCGAGCCCCTGCCACACACGCTGAAGCTCGACGTGGTGCGCTTCGGAGTCTTCAGTCATCGCGCACGGTCTCCTTCGTCCAGCATGGGTGCCAGCAGGTCGCGCATCCGGCGGCGCGCAAAGCTCAGAGCGGCGCGCACGGTCGAGGCCGCGATGCCGAGCTGTTCGGCCGCCTCCGCCGAATCAAAACCTTCGAGGTCGATCAGGACGAACACCTCGCGCTCGCGCGGGGGGAGGACACCCAGCGACCGATCGACGAGCTCCGAGACTTCGTTCGCTGCGGCGATGTCCGCCGGATCAAGCGACGACGCAGTGGGCCCCTCGCGGCGGGCCTCGTGTTCGCCCCGGCGCAGGGCGGAGCGCTGTCGATCACGGCAGACGTTGACGACGACCCGGTTGCGCCAAGCGGCGTACGGCCGCTCCGGGTCCCAGCGTTCGAGGTGGTCTGCGAGGCGCAACATGGCGTCTTGAGCGACGTCGTCGGCCTCGCTCCGACTGGCCAGGAAACCCTGGCACAGGCGGTGGACCCGCGGATACTCCACGCGGTACCACGCGCCCAGCACGTCGTGTCCGCTCCGCAGCGCGCGGGCGAGCTCGGCGGCTGGATCCCTGCGTGGCCCATCGGCAGCGGCGTCCGCAGGCATGTCGGTCCGTTCCATCACTCATGGGGTGGTACGCCCGAGGCGACCGCCGCGCTGGGTGGATTCCGTAGAAAGACGCCGTTCCGTCGACGAGAGGGTACCCGGGCCGGAGGCCTCGCTTCGGCCGCGGCGCCGCCAGCGGAGCCGCCACGCAGCCGCAGCAGCGAGCGCAGCGCAGCGTCGCGCCTAGCTAGGGAAGAGCGCGATCCACCTGGGCGGACGGTCCGGGGCCAGACCGGCCTCGAGAGCACGGGCTCCAGCAAACCGCCAGCATTGCGCGGTGCCTACGCGGGCTGCCCACCGCGGCCAGGCGGGGTCCAGTACAGGTGTCCGGGAGAGCTGTAGGGCGCACCAGCACGGTGTGAGCTCGCGCCCACACCGGAGGCCATGATGGTTTCGTGCGACCAGCGCGCCAACGGCCCGGCATGACCCGCGACCTCGGTCAGAGGAATGTGACCGACCGAGCCGAAGACAAGTTCGACGTGGCCGCACCTCCGCTCGAGTCGCGGTACCACGCTTGGAAGTGCCAGGTCTCGCCGACTTGGATGGAGACGATGCCTGTCGCTGTCGGGTGGGCGGTGAGATCCAACTGAAGCGTCGCGATCCCGCCAGCGCCTGAGCTCTGCACCTGACCCGGCCCGTTGAAGCGGCCGATGTTCTGGCCGAGGCACAGCGTGCCCTGGCCGCCGCCAGCGTTTGGGAGCGATCCTTGTGACGCGCTGGTCAGGAAGAGGGTCGTGGCCTGTGCCGGCAGCCCCCGCGCGCGCAGCTCGAGCTGATTCAAGAACAGCTCGTCGCTGCCGATGGTGGTCAGCGTCGCGGCCGCCCCCGTGGAGTTGGGGACACCAGCGCAGGTCGTCGTCCCGACGAGTCTGCCGAGCTGCAAGACCTGGATCCCGTTGATCGAGTCGATGCCGCTCAGCACCGAGATGCGCACCACCAGAGTCGATCCCGGTCCGAGCTCGACCTCGTGCTCGGCGTGGGTCACGCCGCGCACGAACCCCTGGGAGAAGTCACCGCCGACCGACTGCAGTGGATCGGGAGAGCCTGAGACGGCGACCCCGGTCCGGAACGTGGCGTCGTCGGGAGCGAGCGCGTACGTCAGGACCTGATAGACCCCCGCTGCGAGCCCTCTGAAACGAAGCTCGCTGTCGCCAAGGGTATAGCAGCAATCGTCCAGGAGCCGCTGGTCGTCGCCCGTCGTGAGCGGTGCGTTCTCCTCGAAGGGGAAGAAACGACCACCCAGCGGATCGAGCTCGAGCACGACGCCGCTCGAAGCGTTGGCCGTCGTGCGCAGCGGCGGAGTGGTGAAGACCCCGCTGCCGAGCTGGTCCGAGTCGACGAGGTTCCAGTGTCCAGCCGCATTCGCTGCGGCGCCATAGCCCGAGCTCGGCACGCCGAACCCGAGCGCGAAGCTACCGAAGTCGACGTGGAACGACTGCGCCGACGCGGACGTCACCGCTGCGGCCCCCATCAAGATTGCAGCAAGGTTCATCGAGCGGTCCCAGAGCGGTGCCATGGCACGTGGGTTGGGTTCATTGCGTCACGGTTACAGCGAGCGCGTCGCTGACGTGGGTCGATGGGCTCGGGATCGCGTCGCGAATCAGGGCCTGGAAGTAGAGGGTCTCACCCGGGAGCGCAGGGCGTGTGGCGCCGAGCGGGAGCTGGGTCAGGTCGATCGTCGCGGCGAGGGTCCCGTCGGCGTCGACCGCGCGCACGGACGACGAAAGGAGCCCAGCTCCGCCGCCGATGCACAGGGCACCCGACCCGAAGGGCGGGATGACTGGAGTCGTCCCCACGGCGAACACGCCGATGCGGCCCGGAGGTGCGTCGTGCGCAGCAAGGGTCAGGTAATTGTCGCTCAGGGACGTCATGCCTGCCGCACGCATACGGGCTGGACGACCCGTCGAGTTCGGAACCGTTGCCGGGCAGTACGGACGACCGATGTGCGAGGCGAGGGACAGGATGTCGACGCGTTGGGAGCCATCGGAGACGGTCAGAGCACGCTGCCCCCCGGCGATATAGACCTGGTCGTGGTCCTTCGACGCCGCGATCGCTCCGAAGCGGAATTCGCCTCCGCCCGACATGGATAGCCACTCACCGGTCAGCGTGTTGAAGATGTTCGTCTCGTCCGTGAACAACGGAGTGAGCGGCGCGCGGCCGCTGGAGAAGATCACGAATGGGTCGAGCGCAGCCGTGTAGGTGATGCAACGATCGAACGGGCGCGTGGTCGTCGTCCAGACACCCCCTTCCAGGTCGAGGATCCACATCTCCGGTATCTGCCCAGGCGCCGGACAACCCAAGAGGTATAGCTTCCCGTGGAGGATCGCGCCTTCGGTGATCTCTGCTGGAGCAGTGAAGTGGCGCCACTGGTCATGGAGGGCGTCATAGACATCGACGTTGTTGATCACTCCCGCGCCACCTCCTCCGAGGAGGCACGCCCATCGTTCCTCCGAAGTGACTTTGACTAACGCGCGCGATGTGCCGGGGAGCGCCTTGACGGTCCATGTCCACGAGGTCGTATCGAGCACCTGGGCCTCGAGGCCAGCGCCAAAGCCAGGTCCGAAGACGACCTTCCCACCGACCGCGGCAGCGTTCAAGCCCCGCACGGGCAGCGGCAGAGCCTCCTGTCGCACGAGCGTCATCGTGCGTAGGTCGAAGACGTCGACCCTTGCGGTGTTGGTCGTCGGGTCGATGAACCAGGGCACCTCGCCACCGCCGACGATCAGGAGGTCACCGACGACGGCAGCGCCCATGCAGCATCGCGGCAGGCTCATCTGGATCGTCGTACGCTGCCGGCTCGGGACCTCGAACACGTCGATCGAGTCCTTGAATCCGTCGCGACTGCCGACCATCGCGATGTAGTCTCCCCCGGCTGCGGCCGCGTGCCGAGAGCGACTGTCCGACAGGCGATGTGACGACCACTGCGCGCTGGCGCTCGATACCAGACCGAGCGCCAGGGTGATGGATAGCGCACGATTCACGGCAGCACCTTCCAGATGGAGCCGTTGTCCGTGATGACACCAGGGAAGGTCGAGTCGACCGCGACGAGGTAGCGGTCCTTGCCCGACCAGTCCTCGCCGAACACGAGCTTCCTGTGGCCGTGGCCGGTGAGTTGCGTCGGAAAGGTGTAGACCACCGTCGCGCTCGCAGTCGTCGCATTCACTTTGCCCGGCGCGATCTTGTACCGCTTGACGAACGTCCGGTAGGTCGGACCGAACCCAGGCTCGGTGGTGACGACGCGGTTGTACCGCATGGAGAAGTCGCGTTGGGAACCACTCCGCGCATCGTGGAACTTCGGGTGGAACGCCCCCGCGGTGATCCCGAGAGAGTCCTTGGTGGTCGACGTCGGCGTGTAGGCCTCCTGCGCTGTGCTCGCGTCACCGCCCAGGTCGAGGACCGTCGTCGGTCCCGCGTCCAGAGCCGCGAGGTCCCAGAGGGTCACCCGAGCTCCGCCGCGCTCGACGACGACCAGGAGGTCCGGGTTATCAGGCCAAGAGGTCACGAAGACGGGCGTGTCGAGGCCGACCGAAGTGACCGGCGTACCGAGGGCCTGGGTCAGGGTCTGGGCGATGCTGGGGGCGACCAACGCGCCAAGCGCCGACAGAAAGACACCTGGCGTAGTGAGGCTTCTCGTCATGGCGTCTCCTGGGATGGCGCCGTCGTGTCCGACGAAGGTGGCAGGCGGTACTGCGGCGCTCCGTACGGAACCTACCGCGGATCGCGCCCGAGCGCGACAGACTGGCGCGGAAAGCGAGGGATCTCTCCCACGGCCTGCTCCGTCCCCGAGCTTTGTCGGGGGGGAAGCAGGCCCTGGGTCTCAACACGCGAATCCGGTCGCGGAGCGAGCGTGAATTCGGGCGGAGCACACCTGCTTGAATCCAATATCCGCCCCAAGCGCCCCATCTGCTCGTTCAGGGGGCCTCCTCCACTTCGAGCTCGGGCATCCCAGGGGCTTCCTCGGGCGGCCTCAGCTCTCGGCTCACGAATATCAAGTCCACGGTCCAGCAGTAGAAGGTCAACGGCCTACCTTCGAAGTCGAGTGTGAGGTCCCACACACCTCCCGTGTACCAGCGCGTGGTCACCCGCTTGACACACTTGCCGAGCAGCAGCGCCCATGTCGGATGGGAGCGCATGTCCCAGCGATGAAAGCTGGGCGCTCTGCCGGAGCTCGGATCCTCCGATTCCCAAGACCGGCCGTGCCATGGGTCGGGCACCTCGTTGTCGACAGCGACGCGGCTCGCGCCAGCATGCACCAAGAGCTCTAGCTCGCCTTCGGTCGAAAGATCGTTGCTCGGCAACAGGCAAACCGCAAGCCCTCCCGCGAACACCAGCTCGATGTCCATCTCGACGAAGTGGGCTTCGTTCGGGGTCTGCTCGTTCCGTTGCGCCGGGTCCTCGGAACAGAACGCGATGTAATGGACAGCCTCGAGCCGCGCGCCCGCGAGCGACGCGAGCAGCGCGGACACCTGCGAGCGAGTCGTGCGATCCGTGTGAGGCATCGTCGGCAGAGTATCTCCGGTCCGTCTTTCCGTGAGCCTGCCGCCTGGATCGAATCCACGCGCTCATTCCGGATGGCGGGTACATCACCGGGCGCCCGGGCGCTCGATGAAGTACACGCCGTCCAGAACGAGCGCTTGGAAGTGTGGGTGGACTTGGACCGCTGACCCAAGTCTCTGCAGGAAGTCGACTGCACCGGGATGCGCGTAGGATTTTGGCCCGAGGACGTGACCGGACGCCTTGGCTGCTCGGACGTGCAACGCAAAGACCCCCTCCAGCCTTCAGTGCCGTCGAACACCTCACTCGCAACACGGGTCCACGGTACGGAGATCGACCTCGATCGCGCCCGCAGCGATGCGCGCGGCGCATGGGAGATCCTGTAGGGTCCGGAGCAATCAAAGCACTGCACCGCGCGCGCCGCCGAGGCGGCGCGCGCGGTGCAGGTCGCCTCGAGGTTCACTCGAAGCGCAACGCGACCGCGTTGCTCGTGGCGGGGCCGGTGGGTTCGCGGCTCCAGGCTTGGAAGGCCCAGGTCTCGCCAGCGAGCACGCCGAGGGCCGGCAGATCGAGGTTCACCTCGACCTCGAACAATCCGAACGGCAGGCTCGGACTGAACAGCCCGAGGCGCCGTGTCGGTCCCGCCAAGCACGGCAGCCCCCCCGGCCCCGGGCCGACCGGGGTCGCCGCGCCCACCGAGGACGCCCCCAGCAACGTGAGGCTGGCGCCCGGCAAGTGGTCCACCCGCACCCGCAGGGAACCCTGGGCCGCCGTCGCCACCCCCGTCACGGACAGGGTCGCGGTCGGAGAGCTGCCGGGGCAGTGGGCGGAGCCCAGGGGCCCTTCGTAGAGGAACACCTGACCGTGGCCGTATTGGTTCGGGCCCAACATGTCGACGTCGTCGCCGACCGCCATCACCCCGCCGTCGAAGGCCACCGCGGTGCCGAAGCGACCCACGGTGGCCGGCGCTGCGGGCGACTCGAAGCGCTGCGCCGAGAGGCGCTGGACCTCGATCCAGCGACCGTTCTGCAGCTCGAAGACGTACGCCTGACCCAAGGGCCGATTGTGGGGCCCGGCGCGGCCCGACTGCGCCCCGACCAACATGCGGTCACCGCGCACTTGCAGCGCATACCCGAACTCGTCGCTCGCGGTCCAGCTCGTGTAGCCGTTGCTCGCCGTGAGGTTCTCCACGTAGCTCCAACCGCTCGGACTCTGCGCGTCGCGGGTGTAGAGGAACACCCGGCCGAAGTCGGGGATCGAGGGTTCGTACCGCACCGGACTGCCGATTGCGATCCAATCCCCCGAGACATCGAGTCCGTACCAGCCGAACTGCGCGTCGTAGAACGGGGAGGGCCGCTGGATGTCCAGGCGCTCGACCCAGTTGCCGCCCAAACGCTCGAAGACCGTCACCACGCCACCGCGCACGCGGCTTCCGACGACGGCGACATCGTTGTCGATGGCGACGTTCGATCCGAACCGAATCTGCTCCGTTCCCTGGGCCAATCCTGGCAGGTTCTGACCGAAGAGCTCGGCTTCGAGTGTGAATACCCCTGCAGCGTTGGCTCGGTAAATGAAGACGGCCCCGGCGCTCGCACCCCGTGACGAATCCCCTGGAGCGCCCACGATCAACGAGGATCCGTCGAAATCGATACGGGCACCGAATGCGCTGCTTGGTTGTAAACGAGGATGCGACACGGACTGACGATGGACCCAGATCCCGTGTGCTTCCTGGAAGATATGAACGGCTCCACCTTCGAACGCGGTAGTTCCGTCGAGCGAATCGCCGATCACCAGCACAGAGCCCTCGGACGCGATTCTGTGCCATCCGAAGGCAGCGCGTCCCGAGTTCGACAGTGGCGAGAGAGTCTGGGTTCGCACCCAGCCATTGGTACTCCGACGAAACGCGTACACCTGGCCCATTCGGCTCATACCCGAGGATTGTCCAAACGCGTCGCGGTGGTTTCGCGCCCCCACGAACACCCAGGGCCCCGTCACCGCGATCGGCCACCCGAAACCCCACGGGTTCTCCTGCGTTCCGTACGAGATCGAGGTCGTCTCGGTCACGACCTGCCCGTGCGCGGGAACCACCGTCAGCCCAGAGCACGCCCACAGGACCACCGCCAACGCGAGCGCTCGGACCACTCCGAAGCCACGTGTCCCTTGAAGTTGTCGTTCGCAGCTCATCTGCAGCCACCTCCTTCGTTGCCTGCATCCGCTTCGACGCGTTCGTAACATCCCATGTCCACCCGCTTGTTCACCGCGTTGCCGCCCGGGGGCATGGCCGCTTCGATCCCCCAGTTGAAGACCGAAGTCGGTTGCTGCTCGCGCGGAGACAGCAGCAAGTCGAAGGCGATCAGCGGCAGCAGCGGCCCCGAACCGTCGAGGCTCAACAGGTTCACACGCTCCGCGGGGATGAAGTCCTCGTTGCCGGTGTTGACACACACCGAGTCCAGGGCAAGGCGTAGGTCGCGCAAGCGACTATGGCACCAACCAAAGAAGGTCTCCCCGCCGTCGCCGGGCGATGCGGGTTGCGGGTTGCGGGCATCATCTCGGGACTGTTGTCATGCGAGGAAGCCGCCAGGTCCCACGCACTCCAGCACAGCCCGTGTGGCGCGTCAAGGCACCGCGCGCGATGTGAGTGCCGTGGGACCCGGCGGTCCCCGGCGCGGTCCTCGGATGCTGCCCCGTCCGGACACCGGCTCTGTGGGGACCACGGGTCATCTGGGGGGCCCCCGCGGCAATCACGGTGCTGGGTGCTCTCCGCAGACAGACGCCGTTCGGTCGGCGACGGGGTACACGGGCTCCACGGCCTCGCCTCGGCCGCGGCGCCGCGAGCGAAGCCGCCGCGGAGCGGCTGCAGCGAGCGCTCACTTCGACTGCGTCGCCGAAATCAGCCAGCGCGAGGCTGCGGTCACCACGGGGTCGTCCGCTGCGCCGAGCTTCGCCCAGTCGATCGCGACCGCTTCGTCGGGCGGAATCACGCCCTCGTAGCGCTGGCCGGCGCGGTCGGAATAGACCGTGACCGTCAGCACGAGCAGGGCGCCGTCGCTGAGCGTCTTCGTGGTGCTGCCGAAGGGGACGCCGCGGGTTCCTTCGCCAAAGCGCCGCGACTGGGCGCGGCCAGCGAACGCGACGACGAGCGCCTCGCCCGCCTGCGCGGTCAACGGTCCGGTCAGTACCGCGACAGGAATGTCCGCACGCATGGTGTACGGCGTCGCGACCTTGGCGAGCTCGTAGCCTTCGAAGATCGCCGCGCCGCGCGCCCCGTCGTAACTCCACTCCGACGTGTTCTTCGAGCTGACATACGCGCCCAGCTTCCCGCTGCCCGCCAGCGGCCCGATGCTGGCGAGCATCGGCTCCACGCTGCCGCCGGTGTTGCGCCGCAGGTCGACGATGAAGCCGCGCAGCGTCCCGTCATCGAGCTGACGGAGCACGGCGTGCACGGCGTCATCGTAGTCTGCGGCCCGCGGTCCGCTGCTGACCCCTGCGACTTCGACGTAGGCGATGCCGTTGTCCAGGCGCCGGCCGGATGGTGCGCTGAACTCGTCGAGCGTCGTAGGCTCGACTCGCACAGTGCGCTGCTCGGCAGCCCCGCTGCGGACAACGAGCTCGAGCGGCGCGATGCTGCAATCCGAGCGCTGGCCGTTCCGTAGCAACCGACTGAACTCGAAGTGAGCGAGGTCGGCGAACGCAGGGACGCCCTCGATGGAGACGATGTGGTCGCCTGGCGCGAGGCCTGCCGCCTCCGCGGGCCCACCCGCCGCGACGTGCGCGACCACCGCGGCCCTGGGCGTGACGAACATGCCGGTCGACACCGCCGGGCGCCTCGTCGCGAGCAGCTTCGCGTCAGCCGGTTCGAGCAAGCGACTGTGCGGATCCCCGAGCTCCACGAGCGCAGCGCGGATCGCGGGATAGGTATCCCTCGCGGTGAGCGCGCCGCTCCGCTCGATCGACTCCAACGCTCGCGCGCGCAGCGCCGCCCAATCCGTCGCGTAGACCCGCGCGCTTTGCTCGATCTGATCGAGCGCCGCCTGCAGATAGCCCGTCGCTTCGACCGCTGCCCCGGGGGCCGCCGTCTGGGCCAGGGCGAGCCCCATCTGAAGTAGGAGCGATCCGGCCGAGATGCACACGCGCGAAGAGAGGGTCATGACGAGAGGGTCCCTGCTGCGATCCTGTGGCGCAATGGGCTGACGAAGCGAGCGCAGCTCGCGAACGTCGTCGGTACGCCGTCCCCGGGCCCTCCACGCGCCCACCGATCCCCCGCGTTTGCTCCCATCGCGCCAGTCGATTTGGGAGCGCGGCTGTGCCGTCTCCATCCAGGGTCGCTGTGAAGAAGCTCGGCCTTTTCGCGCGGCTCAGTCGCCTCGCGGGGCCTGTGGCTCGACGCGCGCGGTCACGATCGTGTCGCCCTCCTGCAGCACCATCAAAACGTCGAAGCCCCGGGTCAACTGCCCGAACAGCGTGTAGCGGCCGTCCAAATGCGGCGTCGGGCGATGGGTCACGAAGATCTGGCGGCCGCCCGAGTCGCGATCTTCGTTGCGGGGCATGCCGAGGCTGCCCGTGACGTAGCGGCGCCGCGTGACCTCGAGGCGCAGGTTGTCGTCCGGGCCGCGCCAGGTGCCGCCTCCGTTGCCGTCGCCGCGGGGATCGCCGCCCTGCACGACGAAGTCGGGCACGACGCGGTGCCACGTCGTACCGTCGTAGGCGCGGCGCTCGATCAGCGCGAGGAGGTTCGCGACGTGCTGCGGCGCTTCGTCGGGGAAGAGCTCGAAGGTGAGCTCGCCGCGGCCCGTGACGAAGGTCACCACGGGGTTCAGGCCGGGCGGCGGCGGCGGCAGGGCCCTGCGCTGCGCTGGAGTCCCTTCGGCAGCGGTCGCGGCGCTCTCCTCCGGCGCGCGACCGAGCGCGAGCGCCGTGTCGCGCCGCGCGGCCTCGGCGAGCCCGCGCGCCACGCGGCGTACGTACACATCGCTGTCTTCGCGCGCGAGCTCGTCGAGCGTGCGCAGGACCGTCTCACCGCCGATCCGCGCGAGCGTCCGCGCCGCTTCGAAGCGCACCTCTGCGCCGGCATCACCGGTGGTCGTCAACGCAGCGACTTGCAGCGCCGCGATGTCATCGGGTCCCGCGATCTCGCGCAGTGCCAGCGCCGCAGCGAGGCGCAGTCCGGCATCGCGCGCTTCGAGGGCCGCGCGCAGTCGCGCGCGCGTCCGCTCGGTGGGGTGCCGCGCGAGGCCCGCGAGCGCTTCGCCCGCGACCTTGGGGTGCCGGTCATCCGCGAGGGACAGCAGCAGCGGCTCAGCGCTCGCTGTCGGCAGCGACGCTGCTGCAGCGGCTGCGCCGCGGCGCACGACGACATCGTCGCTCGCCGCGGCGTCCTGCACGTCGGACAGCGCGAGCTCTCCCCGGCGCTGCGCGCACGCGACGAGCGCCGCCGCCCGCGCGGGCGGCGCGTCTTCGTCGGCGTAACGCACGAGGAGGTGCTCGGCCGCCGGCACGCCGCCGATGGCCTCCCACGCGACACAGCGCACGTGCACGGACGTGTGCCCGAGCGCAGCACCGAGCGCTGTGACGAGCGCGCCGCTGTCGCCAGCGCCGAGGCGCGCGGCGAGCTGGCCGACCCCGCGCACAGCTTCGACGACGACCCGCGGATCACGATCGGTGGTGAGCGCCACCAGCGCGGCGCTCGCTTCGTTGTCGCCGGGCAGAACCACGCGCGCGAGGCCCTGCGCCGCGAACAGCCGCAGCTCGACCGTGGCGTCGGCCCCGCTGGATTCGCGCGCGGGCACGGCCGCGCGCAGGAACGCCCTGCGCCCGCTCGGCGCGGCGCGCCGTGCGAGCGATGCGAGCGCGCGCCACGCCACTTCGAGCTCTTCGGGCTGCGCAGGCCCGCCTGCCGCTGGACGCTCGAAGCCGGCGACGGCCAGGCCCCGTTCGCGCAGCGGCGCGAGCGCGCGCTCGGCGAGCGCCCGGTCGAGGCGCTCTGCCAACGCGCGTTCGCCCTCGGGCGCGCCCTCGCGGTCGAGCCACGGCCAGCGCTGCGCGCCGTCGGCGGCCGCGAGGCGCACCTCGGCCGCGGGATCGTCGAGCGCGCGCTCGACGTGGGGGACGAGCGAGCGATCCGCGAGCCGCGTCGCCGCTTCGATCAGCGCCGCGCGCACCCGCGGCTCAGGGTCGGTCAGGTGCGCCACGAGCGCCAACGCGACGCCCGCGTCGCCGCGCAGGCCGAGGCCGAACGCCGCGTGCTCGCGCACCCGCGGCTCGGGGTCGTCGAGGGCCGCGACGAGGGCCTCGGTGGCCGGCGCGCCGAGGTCCTCGACCTGGAACCGCGCCAGCGCGAGCGCCGCCCGCGCGCGCACGGCCGGGGGCCCCTCGGCGAGCATCGCCCGCAGCTCACCCGCGTCGTCGCGCCGCGAGTCCTCAAGCGCGAGGAGGCGCTCCAGCGTCCGCGCGGCGGGCCGCTCCACGTCCCGTACGGCGTCCGGCCGCAGCGCGTGTCCCACGGTCGTGCAGCTCAGAGGGAGCGCGAAGAGGGCGAGGGCGAGCGTCGGGGTGGGGCGGGAGGGCTTCACCCGCGCATGCTCCCGGCAGCGGGGCCTCGCCGTCAACCGGCGTCGCCTCAGGCAGCCCGAGGGGGCGAGAGCGAATCGAATTCTCGCGCCTTGGCTTCTACAATCCGGGGTCAGCCGACGGCGGATGAACGCCTGCGGCTACGCACCGCCCATGCCCATCTCCTCGATCCCCGAGGTCCTCGAGGACCTCCGCGCCGGTCGCATGATCCTCCTCGTCGACGACCCCGACCGGGAGAACGAGGGGGACCTCGCGATGCTCGCCGAGAAGGTCACCCCCGAGGCGATCAACTTCATGGCGCGCGAGGGGCGCGGTCTGATCTGTTTGCCGCTGTCGGGCGAGCTCTGCGATCGGCTCGAACTACCGATGCAAGCGCGGCACAACACGAGTCAGTTCGGCACGGCGTTCACCGTTTCGATCGAAGCGGCGACGGGCGTCACGACGGGCATCAGCGCCGCGGACCGCGCGCGCACGATCCGCGTCGCGGTGGACCCCGAGAGCACGGCGCGCGACCTCGCGCGGCCCGGCCACGTCTTCCCGCTGCGCGCGGTCGAAGGCGGCGTCCTGCGCCGCAACGGCCAGACCGAGGGCATCGTCGACCTCGCGCGGCTCTGCGGCGCGCGCGCCGCCGGGGTCATCTGCGAGGTGATGAACGACGACGGCACGATGGCGCGGATGCCGGACCTCGAGGTCTTCGCGGCGCGGCACAACTTGAAGATCGCCACGATCGCGGACCTCATCGCGTACCGGCGGCGGACCGAGCGCTTGATCGAACCGGTCACGACGGACCTGCCGCTCGCGACGGACCTCGGGCCGTTCACGATGCACCTCTTCCGCTCGAAGGTCGACGGACAGGAGCACGCCGCGTTGACGCTCGGGATGCCCGGCGAAGGCCCCGACGGCCTGCGCGCCGCGGTCGACGACGACGTGCTCGTGCGCGTGCACTCCGAGTGCCTCACCGGAGATGTCTTCCACAGCCAGCGCTGCGACTGCGGCGGCCAACTGCACAAGGCGATGGAGCTGATCCAAGCCGCCGGCCGCGGTGTGATCGTCTACCTGCGCCAGGAAGGGCGCGGGATCGGCCTCGCGAACAAGCTGCGCGCGTACCACTTGCAGGACAAGGGGCTCGACACGGTCGAGGCGAACGAAGCGCTCGGTCTGCCCGTGGACCTCCGCGAATACGGGATCGGCGCGCAGATCCTGCACCACCTCGGTGTGCGCCGCATGAAGCTCCTGACGAACAACCCGAAGAAGATCCACGGACTCGCGGGTTACGGGCTGGAGCTCGTCGATCAGTTGCCGCTCGAGGTGCCCGCGAACCCGAACAGCGCGCGTTACCTCGCGACGAAGCGTGAGAAGCTCGGGCACAGTCTGTCGCCGGGCACCGGCGGCGCGAACACCTGAGCGCCGCGGGAACATGGAGCGCCTGCGCACGACCCGCGTCGCGTTGCTCTGCATCTGGGGCACCGTGTGGACGCTCTGGCTCGCAGGCATGTGGAGCGGCGAGCGCTTCGCCCTCTTCGCCGACAACTGGTTCATGTCGGTGACGATGCTCGTCGGTTCGTTCATCGCGGGAGCGACGAGCGAAGGCGGCGGCGCCGTGGCGTTCCCCGTGATGACGTTGGCCTTCGGCATCACACCTCCGATCGCGCGCGACTTCTCGCTCTTGATCCAGTCCGTCGGCATGGGCTCGGCGGCGCTGACGATCCTGTGGACGCGCATCCCCGTCGTGCTGCCCGCGGTGGTGCTCGCGAGCCTCGGCGGCGCCGTCGGCATGATCGTGGGGCTGGAGTACGTCGCGCCGCGCGTCGCGCCCGCGTACGCGAAGATGCTCTTCACGTCGCTGTGGCTGTCGTTTGCGTTTGCGCTCTTCTGGATCAACCGCTACCGCGACCGCGAGGTGCTCGATCACCTGCCCGCGTTCGGGCCGCGGCCCGCGGCGCTGCTCGTCGTGTACGGGGTGCTCGGCGGCGTCGTGTCGTCGATCACGGGTAGCGGCCTCGACATCGTGACGTTCTCGCTGCTCGTGCTCCGGTTTCGTGTCGACGAGACGATCGCGACCCCGACGTCGGTGCTCTTGATGGCGGGCAACGCGCTGGTGGGGGCGCTGTGGCGGACGCAGGTGCAGGGGGGTGTCGCGGAGGCCACTTGGGGCTACTGGTGGGTCTGCGTCCCGATCGTCGTCGTGGGGGCCCCGTTCGGCGCGTGGTTCATCCGGGGCCGATCGCGACATTTTGTCGCGGACCTGCTCTACACGTCGATCCTCGCCCAGTTCGTGGCGGCGGTCTGGATCGTGCCCCAGTCCGGGGCCCTGCTCGGGTTCAGCGCCGCGGTCTTCGGTTTCGGGGTGCTGGCCTTCGGCCGGATGGCTGCCCAGGGCGTGCGGCGGCTCGCCTGGCTGGCCTCCCGGCGCGCCTGATGTATTGAAATGAGACAGAATCCCCGGTCGACCGACCCTGCGACGATCCGGGAAGATGCCGCAGCGCCGGGCGTCCCACCGGGACCGATGGCCCTCGCCACGATGCAACCCACCCCCACGGAGGACTCCGGCCTTGTCGCCGCCACGCTCGCCGGCGACCCGCAGGCGTTCGAAGTCCTCGTGGAGCGCTACCAGACCCGCCTCTTCGGGCTGGTGCGGCACTACACGCGGAACCCCTCCGAGGTCGAGGACATCGTCCAGGAGACGTTCCTGAAGGCGTACGGGCGGCTCGCTTCGTTCCAGCAGAGCTCGGCCTTCTTCACGTGGCTCTACCGGATCGCGGTCAACACGATCCTGGACCAGAAGAAGCGCCGCAGCCGCAGCCCCATCCAGCCGATGGGCGAGCACGACGAGCCGCAGCACCCTTCGGACGAGGCCACCGAGCGCCTGACCGTGCGGCCCGACGCGCAGCTCGAGCGCGAGGAGATCGCCAGCATCACCCACCGGGTCCTCGAGGACCTGCCCGACATCTTCCGCACCGTGCTCGTCATGCGGGAGTTCGAAGGGCTCGCTTACCAGCAGATCGCCGACGTGCTCGAGATCTCGATCGGCACCGTGGAGTCGCGCCTCTTCCGCGCCCGTGCGCGCTTCAAGCAGCGGCTCCTCCAGCTTCATCCCGAGTTTGCGCTCGAGGGAGGTTCGTCATGATGGATTGTGACCGTTCCAAGACCCTGTTGGCGGCGTACATGGACGGGGAGCTCGCCGAAGGGCTCGCTGGGCCGCTGCGCAAGCACTTGCTCGAGTGCGGTGCGTGCCGCGCCCGGGCGTCCGAGGCCAAGGCGCTCGCCAGTTGGTTCGTGCCGACGGAGCCCGTCGCGGTGCCCCAGGGCTTCGCGAGCCGCGTGGCGGCCCTGGCGATGGCGGGGGCTCCGGCCCAGGTCGGAGCAGCCACCGAGCGCGCTGGCGCGGACGTCGTCCTGCGCCCCGCGGCCCGTGGCCCGCGCCCGGTGGACGCTTCCGGCAGCCCCGCGCGTTTTGCCATGGCGCTGGCGGGCCTGGCGGCCGCTGTGCTCGTGGGCCTCTCGCTGTGGCTCGCTGCCGGCGGGCACCAGACGTTCGAGGAGCAGCGCGGCCTCGTGGCGGACGAGCAGACCCTCGAGGCGGAGCTGAAGCGCCTCGAAGAGCTCAACCGTGCGGCCGAGCAGCGTCCCGCAGAGACCGCAGCTCCGGGCACCACCCCGCGATGAGCGACGCGCGCCCCTGGATCCTCGCCGCGACCGCCACGGCCTTCCTCGCGGGGGCCGTGGCCGGCGTGGTGTACACCCGGCGCGCCGAGGCGCCCGCGCCTTCGGGCTGGGCGGCCTACGCGGAGCGCCTCGCCCGTGACTTCGAGCTGTCCCCGGAGCGCCGCTCGGCGCTGCGCTTCATCCTCGACGAGTACGCGACCGAGGTGACGAACCGCCGCCGCTTCCACGAGGCGCGCATCGAAGCCGAGATCGAACCCGAGCTGCGCGAGCTCGCCGCGCGCTACGACGGCTATATTCGTGACTCGGTATTGCCACCCCAACAGCGGGCCCGCTTCGACGAGCGCTCGCGCCCCGTCCCGCTCGTCACCGCCGACTGACCTCCCCGCGAACCCGCACCCACTATGGCCCGTTCCTGCGCCCTCCGCATCGGCCCCCGCCGCTTCGAGCTCGTCGTGCTCGAAGGCTCGCCGAAGAAACACAAGATCACGGCCTACTACGCGGGCGAGTTCGAGCTCGACCCCGAGGCCGACCCGGTCCAGGCCAAAGCCGCGGCGCTGCGCGACGCGGCCCGCAAGCACCGGATCCCGCGTGAGAACGTCTCGGTCGTGATGACGTCCAGCAGCGCCGCGTTCCGGCGCATCACGCTGCCGTTCACGGACAGAGCCAAGATCGAGCAGGTGCTGAAGTTCGAGGTCGAGAGCGACCTGCCCCAGTTCAGCATCGACGACGTCGTCGTCGACCACCACCTCCTCCAGCAGCGCGAAGGCGCCGCGGAGCTGCTCGTGACGGCCGTGCCGAAGGCCGACGCCGCGCACGTCATCGCGGTGTGCGAGAAAGCGGGCATCGAACCGCTCGAGCTCGAGCTCGAGACGACGGCCATCGTGAACGCCGCGGTCTCCGCGGACCTGTGCCACCTCGACGACGCGCAGGTCCTGGTCCACATCGGCGAGCAGTCGACGGGCGTGGTCGTGATGGACGGCGGCGAAGTCCGCGAGATGCGCATCATCCACATCGGCGCATCGATCCAGGATGCCGCGGCCAGCGGCGAAGACGGTGCGGACGCGTCGGACCCGCTCGATGCCGCGCGGCGCGTCGATCAGGCGATCAAGCGCATTCGCCGCGAGCTCGGCCGCACGATCAGCGGCGCGCGGACGATCAACCGCGTCGACGCGGTCTACGTCTGCGGCATGGAGCTGCCCGGCCTCGTCGGCAGCACCATCCTCGACGTGCCCGTGTACGTGCTCGACTGCTTCGACGCGGACTCGGGCCAGCCGGTCGACGGTTACGGCCAGCTCGTCGCGGCTTACGGCGGCGCGTTCCGCCAACTGGGCGGCGGCGTGATGAAACCATCGCTGCGCCGCGAAGAGCTGCGCTTCACTGGCACGTGGGAGCGCCTCGAGTTCCCGGTCGCGCTCGTCGCTCTCCTGGCCGCGACGCTGCTGGGTCTGATCGTCATCCTGCAGCGGCAGGAGATCCACCACGCGACCTACGTCGGCGGCCTCAGTTGGTTGCAGAGCTCCAACAACTTCGCCGTCGGCAACCCCAAGAAGAACGAAGGGGGCCGCCTGCGGCCGCCGATCAAGGCGCTGCGCGATCGCGCGGCCCAATACGAGGACTCGAGCAAGCTCCCGGCCGATGGCCTCGATCCGATCGCGGAGCTGATCGCCTTCGACAAAGCGCTGCAGGAGGAGCTGCTCAAGGTCCAGAAGGAGGTCGGCGACATCCAAGAGGTCGAGCCGCCCCAGTCCGCCTTCGGAGCGCTCTGCTGCGTGCTCGATGTGCTCGAGGACAACGATGCCGAGTGGCGCGTCGCGATCCGCCGCGTGCTCGCGCAGAACGAGCCGCCGCGCGCGGGCAAGGACGAGCACGTGCGCGTGACCCTCGACCTGACCTTCTTCGCCGCGGACCCGGTCGAAGCCAGCAGCCACTACGCCGCCTTCCGCGCCGCGCTGCAGACGAAGTCGTGGTTCATCGGCTACGACGAGCGCCAGACCCGCACGGTCGAAGAGAAGGGCCGCGAGCCCGGCGAGGGCGGCATCGCCCTCCTCATCGACGCCTTCCCGATCCAGGTCGACGTTCGCAAGTACTTCGACACCCGTAGCTGACCCCGAGCACCCCACGTTCGAACACGGAGAGACCTATGGTCCGCATCATGATCGTGCTGCTGGTGCTCGGCTCCGGCTTCCTCGGCTGGACGGCGTACAAACAAGACCAGCGCCTGGACTACCTACGCCAGGCCCTCGCCAAGGGCGGCCTCGTCCCGAAGACGGCGGCGAACATCCAGCAGAACTCCGAGAACTACGCGATGTACAAGGACCGCGCGGCGAGCGACGGTCTGAAGGACGCGGACCCCGGCGTCTACATCCAGAGCGCCGCGAGCAACCCGAACGTCAACATCGGCCGCGTCGACTACACCCCGGGCAGCAAAGAGCACTCCCGCGGCGTCGTCGACCGCACCTTCCGCATCGAGCCGAACGACCGCAAGGCCCAGTTCCCGCGCCTCAACATCGCGAACTTCCTCTACAAACTCGAAGAGGACAGCCGCCGCGTGAAGGTGACGATGGTGGACCTCTCCCCGTCGACCAAAGTCGGCGAAGGCGAGCGCCCGCAGGACCTCTGGAAGCTGACCGCGGAGATCTCGATCCGCGAACGCAAAGCGACCTCGCCGAACGCCCGCTGATCCGGGCCGAGGGGGGCGCTCGATCGGCGTGACGTTCCCGGAGGATTCTTCCGGAGATCGGTCGCTGCGTGGGTTCTAGGCTCTGGGTGCGCCCCAGAGCCTTGGCGCGCCCGCCCACGAGTATGGCAGCACCGATCGACCGCGCCTCGTACGAGGCCCTCGTCCGCGCCCACCACGGCGTGCAACACACGGTGCGGCGAGGCGCGTCGGGCAGCGCGCGAGCGCCGGCGAGCGGGTCGAGCTCGGTGTGTTGACGGCGGCGCCGCGCGCACAGCGCCTCGACGAAGAGCTCCCTGCGGTGGCGCGTCCAGACGTCGGCCGCGTTACGGGCACCGTGGCCGCGTGGGAGGGCGCTGTCGAGCCGCCGATCGCAGGGCTCGTCAGCGTGTACGTCCAGCTCGCTCCGGGCGGCGAGTGGCGGCACGGCGAGGTCGCACCCGACGGCGCGTTCACGCTGCAGGGCTTACCGCTCGGCACACACCGGGTCCACCTGTGCCAGAACTTCGCGCAGAGCTTCCCCGAAGGATCTCCGGCAAGCCTGGCGCGCTGGTCACCGACCTGGTTCGAGGTCGCGCTGACGGCCGATGGGCCTGAATCCCATGGGCACACCATCTTGCTGAAGCGCGAGGACGACGCGCGCTCCGTCGGCCACCATGCCGCCGAGCTGCACGTGCGTGTCCTTCGGGACGAGAGCGGAGACCCCTTCCCCGTCGGGCCGTTCGCGCCGTCCCTCTTGCCCGCACCGGAGCTGGACGCCGTCGCGCTGCGCAGCGATTGGTGGCCGAACCACCTCTTCCCGCGCCCGGTGCAGCGGATGCTCGCGGGCCCCGAGCCACCTGATTCGGCGGACATTCACCTCACGGGCCTCACCGAGGGGCGCTACGTGCTGCTCTGTCACGCAGGCGAGCGCTCGGGGGCGCTGCTCGATCCGATCGAACTCGGTCCACGGGAAGTGCGCGCTGGACTCGAGCTCCGCCTGCCTGCGCCGTGCAGCCTCTCTGGCCAAGTCGTCGGCCCTGACGGCGAGCCGATCGACGGCGCGTTCGTGCTGGTGACCGGGATCGGCCCTCACTCCGACCACGTCATCGCGGAAGGCGACCGCGAGATCCGCGAGGCCGACGGCCGCGGGTTCCTCTTCGTCAACGGCTCGGAGCGCCGCTCGCGGGCTGGGGCCTTCCAACTGGACGGCCTCCCTCCGAACCTCCCGCTGCGCCTGGTCGTACTGCACCCGAAGTTCGAGCCCGTCATCGGGCCGACCTACACGCTGAAGCTCAGCGAGCGCCGCTCGGGGGTTCGGATCGCGCTCGTAAGTCGAGCGCGATGAGGCGCCTGTCGTCGCGCGCGTACAGAACCCCGTCGGCCAGCGCCGGCGCAGCCCAGACTCGGCCACTCAGGAGCTCGTGACGTGCTGCGACTTGCAGCGCGCCGCCGTCGAGCTTCGAGAGCGCCAGCGTTCCGCTGGTCGAGAGCGTCACCAGATTGCTTCCATTGCGGATCACGTTCGACTCCGCCAAGGCGCGCTCGCGAAACACCGCCGCGCCGTCGGCCAGTGCGAGCCCGCACAGGGTCGCGGACTCGTTCGCTCCGATCACGACGTCGCCGGCGAGCACCAGATTGTGGAGCTGCGAGCCGATGCGTCGGCTCGTCCAGATGGGCTCCACCTTCCACTGCGCCGCTTCGTATCGCCGAATCTGCAGCAGCGTGAGGCCGCGTCGGTCCACGAACGCCACGCGGCCCAGAGGACAAGCGAGCGGCGTCGTCGCGAGCGCGTAGCGCTCACAATCGACGCCGCAGCGCCAGAGCTCCGCACCCGTGCGCGGGTCGCGACCGACGAGGGTCCCCTGACCCAACGCGACGACGTGCGCTCCACTTTCGACCTCGACGCACATCGATGAGGCGTAGGTGGCCGCTTCGTCGCCGCTGCTCCAGGCGATGGATCCGTCGGCGATGCGGAGAGCGCAGAGTGCGCGGCCCGGTCCTCCGGCCGGAGCGATGACGAGGTCCTCGAAGACGAGCGGGCTGGCGGCGTAGCCGCGCTCGAGCGGTGTGCCCCCGAGGTCCGCCTTCCAGCGCAGCGCGCCCGTCGCGCGGCTCACGACCGAGAGCTGCCCCAGGATCCCGACGAAGACGACCGCGTCGCCTGCGTTCAACGGCGTGCTGTGCGGACCACGGCCGAACTCTGCATCGAACCACGTCGGCAAGGGAGCCGGCGCCGTCCAGCGCCAACGCGGCGCACCGCTCGCGCGATCGAACGCAGCGAGCACTTCGTCCTCGCCTTGCCGAAAGGCGCTGACCACGATGTCGCCGCCCACCGCCACACCGGAGTTCCCCGGGCCGAGCTCGCGCTGCCAGAGGACCTTCGGACCCTCCTTCGACCAAGGTGAGAGCGGCACGGGCGCCGCGGCTTCGAAGCTGCGTGTGGCTCCACCCCACTGGGGCCAATCGATCGAGGCGACACCGAGGCCGAACCACGGAAGCACGCAGGCGAGCCAGGACATACGGGGGGAGATCGCGCCCCAGGCACTTCCGGATGCAGCCCCGAGTCGACGAACTGCGAGCGAAGCGCGCGTACACGCGCCCCGAGCGCGCTGTGGCCTGCATGTGTTGTCACGTCCGAGCGGCGCAGTCCGGTTCACGATGCCTCGAGCCCACTGCGCTCGGCCCAGCGCAGCTTCGCCGAGCTCGAACGCGGGTTGCGGCGCCGCTCTTCGGGCGACGCTCGTTCGACACCGTCGCTGTGAGCGGAGTACACACCGGCGGCGAGGCCGCGCTCGAACGCGCGTTTGACGCGGCGGTCCTCCCCCGAGTGGAACGTCAAGAACACCGCGCGGCCGCCGGGTCGCAGCGCCGCGGGGAGCTGCGCCAGCAGACGATCGAGCACACCGAGCTCGTCGTTGACTGCGATACGGATGGCCTGGAAGACGCGGCGCACGCTCTGTTCGCGGGCCTCGTCGTCGAGGTGTGCGGGCAGCGCGGCGCGCACGGCTCGGGCCAGCGCCGTCGTCGTCCGAAGCGTCGGCCGCGGGCGGCTGTCAGGGCACAGCGCTGCGGCGACCGTGTCGGCGTACGGTTCGTCCGCGTCCTCACGGAGGCTCGTCGCGAGCTCCGTACGCGTGACCCGCGCCAGCCAATCCGCAGCGGAGAGTCCGCGCGCGGGGTTCATGCGCATGTCGAGCGGGCCCTCGAGCTTGAACGAGAAACCCCGCGCTGGATCGTCGATCTGCATCGACGAAACACCGAGGTCCGCAAAGACGACGTCGACGCCGTCCGTCCAACCGAGCTCTGGCAGCACGCTCTGCAGCGCCGCGAAGTTGGTGCGGCGCGTGACGAGCCGCGCAGCGCCCGACGGCGCCGCCTCCGAGCGCTCCACGAGGCATCTCTCGAGCCGCGCGGTGGTGCGCGCGAGGGTCTCCGGGTCCTGATCGAGACCGAGCAGCGTCCCGGCATACGGGGCGATCCGCGCGAGGATCTGCTCGGCGTGGCCGCCGTGGCCGAGGGTGACGTCGGCGACACGCGGCGCGCCATCCGCGCGACTCCGCAGCCAGGACGCGTCGTCGAGCTGCGCAGCGCGAAGGCACTCGTCGACGAGGATCGGCACGTGCTGGCCGGCGGGCGTCTGGCCGCGTTCGAGCACACGCTCGATCGCGTCGGGATAACGCTCGGGCGCGAGCTCCTTGTACTTCTCGCGGAAGCGGCGCGGGTGCGTGCCACGGTAGCGCTCACGCCGACGCCGCTCGGGCGGAGGTGTGTCGGCAGGCCCTTCGGGCGGGTCAGGAGAGGTCGGTGCCACGCGCGCGGATTGGTACCACGCGGAGGCGCCCGTCTCCGACGCGATCTCGCCAGTTCTCGGCCGAATCTGTGCGGGAGCGGCCGCGTTCGCGCTCGCATGCACTGCGCGTACCCTCCAGCAGGGCGCTTCCGATGGCGCCGGGACGTCGTGCGCAGGCTCCCAAGGCGGCTCGTCCGCCCAACGGCCGCCGCGCCGCCGATCGTGGGGGGGCGCGACACGGTGCAGATGTCGGCAGTCATCGCTCGCGTGGGCGCACGCTCGCCCTGCGGCCCGCGGAGGTTACGCTCTCCCCCGTGCAGCTCCGCAACGTCGAGGTCACGCGCTACGTCACGCCGCTCCGCGAGGGCGGCTCCATGCCCGCGATCGTCGAAGCCGACGATGACGGGCTCTACGTCGTGAAGTTCCGCGGCGCAGGTCAAGGGACACGCGCGCTCGTCGCGGAGCTCGTCGCGGGCGCCATCGCCGAGGCGCTCGGGCTGCCGTTGCCCGAGCGCGTGTTCGCCGCCCTCGACGGCGACCTCGGACGCACCGAGGGAGACCCTGAGATCCAAGCCCTCATCCGCGCCAGCGCCGGCACGAACCTCGCGCTCGATTACCTCCCCGGCGCGGCGAACTTCGACGCCGCAGTGGACACGGTCGATGCGGACCTCGCCTCGCGGATCGTCTGGTTCGATGCGTTTGTCAGCAACGTCGACCGCACCGCGCGGAACCCGAACCTGATGGTCTGGCACCGCCGTACGTGGCTGATCGATCACGGGGCGGCGTTCTACTTCCACCATCGTTGGGACGGTGATCCCGCGGGCGCGGCGGACCCCTTCGCGCGGATCCGCGAGCACGTGCTGTTGCCCGCGGCGACGCGGCTCGTCGAGGTCGACGCCGACCTCGCGCCGCGCCTCGACGAAGCCCGCTTCCGAGCCATCCTCGCGGCCGTTCCCGATGATTGGCTCGCAGCGCCGGGCGCCCACGGCGATCCCGCGCAGCAGCGCGCTGCGTACGTGACGTACCTCACGCGCCGCCTCGCGCTGCGCGCTCACTTCGTCGAGGAGGCGCGCCGTGCCCGGTGACCTCTACGACTACGCCGTGGTGCGCGTCGTCCCGCGCGTCGACCGCGAGGAGTTCATCAACGCAGGCGTCGTCCTCTCCTGCGAAGCCCGCGACTTCCTCGACGTGCGCCTGGCGCTCGACGAAGCCCGCCTCGTCGCGCTGTTCCCAGGCGTCGACGTCGCGGCCGTGATGCGTCACCTCGAAGGTTTCCAGCGCGTCGCCCGCGGCCTCCCCGAGGCCGGCCCCCTCGCCGACCAACCCCGCCGCGCGCGCTTCCACTGGCTGACCGCGGTCCGCAGCGCCCTGGTCCAGACCTCGACCGTCCACATGGGCCGCACCGCCGACCCATCGGCGACCCTGAGCCGCCTGGTCGAGCGCCTCGTGCAGACCCCGGACTGAGCGCGCCGCGGGCTGCGATTCCGTTCCTGTGCAGCGGGGCGAACTGCGGACATGTTCGCGCCCGCTCCGATCGCTGCGTCGCGAAACCGGTACGAGGATCCCAGGCTCTGCTGGACCTCGACGGGACCCTCGCGCGCCACTTCGTTCCGCTCACCTTCCATCGCGCTGGCGTTGACCGTCGCGGTGTGCGGAGCGGTGTGGCTGCTGTGCGCTCGCGCAGCGCGCGCGGTCCCTCACTGCAGCGGCAGCGCGATCCCAGACGTGAAGTTCGACGTCGGCGCGCCACCGACGGCGTCCCGGTACCAGGCTTGGAAGTGCCAGGTCTCGCCCGCGGCTCCCGCGACTGGACCCGACGGCTGCGGGAGTCGGGTCAGGTCGAGGGTCAGCGCGATCGTGCCCGAGGTGCCGGAGCTCTGGATCTGGCCCGGGCCCACGAAGCGGCCGATCGCGCTGCCGAGGCAGAGGTTGCCCGCGCTGCCGCCGGGTTGGGCGATGAAACCCGGTGTGCGGCTCGTCAGGAAGAACCCGAAAGACTGCTGCGGGAGAGCCGCGGCGCGCACCACGACGTCGTTCTGAGCTGCGAGCGGGCTACCGCTGAGAGCGATGGTCGCGCTCGCTCCGGTCGAATTCGGTGCCGCTGGCGTGCAGTACGCCGCCCCGATCCCGGCGCTCTCCAGGACCAGGTTGTCGAGGCGCAGCACGTGGTTCCCGAACCAGCCTCCGCCGTTGTAGGGGGTGTTCATCGCCAGCCCGACGAAGTCGACGTCCTGGATCACGGTGTTCCAGAGCGTGTCGTCGTCGACACCCAGGTTCGGGCTGTTCGGCAGGGCGGCTGCGAACCAGTTGGCTGGCAGCACGCTGGAATTGCTCGGCAGCGCGACCTGGAACGTGGTCCACGGGGAACTGCCGAACTGGAACACGTCTCCGGTCGCTACCCAGACCCAGGTGTCGTCGGTGACGTTCGTGCGAGTGCCGTTGTCACTACCGAGCACGAGCTGCAGGCGTGTGCCGAAGTTCGACGCGCCCATCACGACCTCGCGGTCATAGCGGAACCCGGTCACGTTCGCGCTGCGGAGGTTCCCGCGCCAGGGGTGCCCTACGGCGCCGGGCACGATCGTGCGCACGGGGAAGCTCGAACCGCCACCCGCGACGGTCATCTCGATGCAGCCGCCGGGATTGCCGCCGGAGTTGAGGTGGGTGGCGGCGAGCGTGAAGTCAGGGCCCCACTGGTTCGGGTTGCCCGTCGAGAAGTCCTCCGAGATCACCTGTGCGCCCGCAGAGCTGGTGAACGCGAGGGCGAGGATCAGGATGTTGCGGCGTTGCATGGGGGAGTCGGGCAGAGGCGCCCGCGAGGGCTGATGTGGAGCGGCGTCCGGCCAGCGGGTCGGTCGGACTCGAGCGGTGGGCTCGGACCTGGATGGTGCCGAGCCCTCGCCGGACGAATGCGTGTTCGAGCAACGCGCCGTGACGCGGGAACCCCAGCGCCCGGCACGATGACCAAGGCCAGCGCGCTTGGGGCAGCTCGCCGTCGACTCCGATGGAGCGCCATCGCCCGAGTCGAGGCGAGCCACCGACTCAGCGCATCGACGCGTGCAGCTCCTGGATCGAGCGCACCGTGATCGGGCCGCGGTGCAGGGCTTCCAGGGCCGACACGAAGGCGCGGATGCCCGCGAGGGTCGTCATGCACGGCACACCCGTCGACACGGCCGTCGAGCGGATGTACGAGTCGTCGTGGCGCTGCTGTTTGCCGAAGGGCGTGTTCAGCACCAGGTCGATGCGCTTGTTCTTGAGCTCGTCGACGATGTGCGGGCGGCCTTCGTGGACCTTGTTCACCCGCTCGCAGGGCACACCCGCGGCGCGCAGGGCCCGCCAGGTGCCCTCGGTCGAGCACAGCTCGTAGCCCATGCGGTGCAGGGCCTTGGCCTCCGAGATGATCGCGCGTTTGTCGTCGTGTTTGACGGTCAGGAGCACGCGGCCGCGCAGCGGCAGCTTCATGCCCGCGGCGGCGTAGGCCTTCGCGAAGGCGTAACCGAGGTCGAAGTCGGTGCCCATGACCTCGCCGGTCGAGCGCATCTCGGGCGAGAGCAGCATGTCGATGCCCGGGAACTTGTTGAAGGGGAACACGGGCGCCTTGACCGAGAAGTAGGGCGGCGTGATCTCCTTGGTGAACCCGAGCTCCGTCAGGGTCTTGCCCGCCATCACCTTCGCGGCGAGCTTCGCGAGCGGCACGCCGATCGCCTTCGAGACGAACGGCGCCGTGCGCGACGCGCGCGGGTTGACCTCGAGCACGTAGACGGTGCTGCCCTTCACCGCGAACTGCACGTTCATCAGGCCGATGACACCGAGCTCGGTCGCCATCGCCTTCGTGGCCGCGGTGATCTCGTCGATGATTTCTTGCGCCAGGGAATGGGGCGGCAGCACGCAGGTCGAGTCACCCGAGTGGATGCCGGCCTCTTCGATGTGCTCCATCACGCCGCCGATGACGACGAGCTGGCCGTCGGAGATCGCGTCGACATCGACCTCGATCGCGTCCTCGAGGTACTTGTCGACGAGGACCGGGCGGTCGGGCGACGCTTCGACCGCTTCCGTCATGTAACGATCGAGCTGCTCGTCGTCGTACACGATCTGCATCGCGCGTCCGCCGAGCACGTAGCTCGGGCGCACGAGCACGGGGTACCCGATCGTGCGCGCTGCTTCGAACGCCTGCGCGGGGCTCTTTGCGATCCCGTTCGGCGGCTGGCGCAGGCCGAGCTTCTCGAGCATCGCCTGGAAGCGCTCGCGGTCCTCGGCCCGGTCGATCGAATCGACCGAGGTCCCGATCAGCGGCGCGCCCGCTTTGTGCAGCCCGCTCGCGAGGTTCAACGGCGTCTGGCCACCGAACTGCACGATGATGCCCTTCGGCTGCACCGCGCGCACGACCGCCATCACGTCTTCGTGCGTCAGGGGCTCGAAGAAGAGGTGATCCGACGTGTCGTAGTCCGTCGACACGGTCTCCGGGTTCGAGTTCAGCATCACGGCTTCGCAACCGATCTCCTGCGCCGCGAACGCCGCGTGGACGCAGCAGTAGTCGAACTCGATGCCCTGGCCGATCCGGTTCGGACCGCCGCCCAGGATCATGATCTTGTCGGCCGTCGACGCGCGGACCTCGGACTCGTCCTCCCAGGTCGAGTAGTAGTACGGCGTCTCCGCTTCGAACTCCGCCGCGCACGTGTCGACCAGCTTGAACACGGGCTGCAGCCCGAAGTCCGCGCGCATCGCCTCGATCGCGTCGGGGGTCGTGCCGGTCGCCACCGCGATCTGGCGGTCGCTGTAACCGAGCTCCTTCGCGCGCTTCAGCAGCGGACGGTCGAGCAGGCTGCCAGCGAGCTCCTGCTCGAACTCGACGAGCTGGCGCATGTTCTCGAGGAACCACGGGTCGATGTGCGACGCCTGGTGGATCTCCTCGGTGCTCCAACCGTCGCGGTACGCGGCGCGGATGAAGTGCAGGCGGTCCTGGTTCGGCACGCGCAGCTTGCGCGAGATGAGCTCGCGGTCCTTCTTGCCGAGCGAGTCGATCCGCTCGCGCGGATCGAGGCCGAACCCCGGCCGCCCCGTCTCCAGGCCGCGCAGCGCCTTCTGCAGCGCCTCCTTGAACGTGCGCCCGATGGCCATCGTCTCGCCGACGCTCTTCATCTGCGTCGTGAGCGTCGGATCGGCGCCAGGGAACTTCTCGAACGCGAAGCGCGGGATCTTCACCACGCAGTAGTCGATCGTCGGCTCGAAGCAGGCCGGCGTCTTGCGCGTGATGTCGTTCAAGAGCTCGTCGAGCGTGTAACCGACCGCCAGCTTCGCAGCGAACTTGGCGATCGGGTAACCCGTCGCCTTGGACGCCAGGGCCGACGAGCGCGACACCCGCGGGTTCATCTCGATGACGATGATCCGGCCGGTCTTCGGGTCGATCGCGAACTGGCAGTTCGAACCGCCGCACTCGACCCCGATCTCGCGCATGATCTTGATCGAGGCGTTGCGCAGCGCCTGGTACTCACGGTCGGTCAGCGTCTGCGACGGCGCGACCGTGATCGAGTCCCCGGTGTGCACACCCATCGGGTCGAGGTTCTCGATCGAGCAGATGATGACGACGTTGTCCTTGCCGTCGCGCATCACCTCCATCTCGAACTCCTTCCAACCGACGAGGCTCTCTTCGACGAGCACCTCGGAGTTCATCGAGAGCGAGAGCCCGCGCGCGACGATCTCCTCGAACTCCTCGATGTTGTAGGCGATGCCGCCCCCGGCGCCGCCCAACGTGAACGCCGGCCGGATCACACACGGCAGGCCGATCTGCGCCAGCACGCGGCGCGCGTCGTCGATCGAGTGCGCGATGCCGGACCGCGCGGACTCGAGGCCCGCGTTCGCCATCGCGGCCCGGAAGAGGTCCCGGTCCTCGGCTTTGCGGATCACGTCCGCGCGCGCGCCGAGCAGCTCGATGCCGAGGCGCTCGAACACCCCCCGGTCGTGCAGCGCGAGCGCCGTGTTGAGCCCGGTCTGACCGCCGAGGGTCGGCAGCACCGCGCACGGCCGCTCCTTCTCGAGGATCTTCTCGACGACGTCCGGGGTGATCGGCTCGATGTACGTCGCATCGGCCGTCTCGGGGTCGGTCATGATGGTCGCCGGGTTCGAGTTGACCAGGATGACCCGGTAACCCTCTTCGCGCAGCGCCTTGCACGCCTGCGTCCCGGAGTAGTCGAACTCACAGGCCTGACCGATGACGATCGGGCCGCTGCCGATGATGAGGATCGATTCGAGGTCGTCGCGGCGGGGCATGCGCGGCGGCTTTCGGTGGAGGGTGCGGAGGAGCGGGGGGGGCGCCCGGGCGCGTGTGTGCAGACTTCCGTCCGCTGCGCCCAAACTGCCCAAGGATCACCGATCCCTGGGCGAGAATCCAGCCCTGCGGCTGTCCGCCGCGCCCCGGGCGCCTGTGTCTCAGGCTGAGACGCGGCCCCCGCGTCAGCCTAGCGCCCACAGGAGCGCCTGCACCGCACACAGGGCCGCCGCCGCCAGCCCCTCGCGGCGCCGGTCGCCGATGCGGTTCAGCCCGTCCGCCAGGCCCAGCGCCATCACGGGCACGAGGAAACACCCCACCGGCCCCGCGCTCGGCTGGCCCACCACCATGGGCGCCAGCGCCACGAGGCACCACGGCACGACCCAGCGCGGCGCGCGCTGGCCCTGGGCATCGCGGCGCGCGAAGAGCAGCGCGTAGAGCCCGAAGAGCGCTGCGCCGAAGCTCGTCAGCAGCCACGCGGGCCACGCGAACCAGCCGCGCGCGCTCGGCACTGCGCCCGCGAGCGTGCGCTCGACGAAGTGCCCGACGCGCACCGCTTCGTCCGGGCCGCGCAGACCGATCGCGACCGACACCGACACGACGCAGAACACCGAGAAGAACGCGACCGGCGCTTCGGCCCGGCGCGCCGGGTGGCGCGCCACGGCCCACGCCACCGCGGGCAGCAGCAGCACCGTCTCGGGCCGCAGGAGCGTGCCGAGCCCGAGCAGCAGGATCGCGCGCCACGTGTAGTCGCGCGGAAACGTCTCCTTGAGCTGCAATAGCGACGCGAGCAGCGCAGTGGATGCAAAGACCCCGGGCGCGAAGTCCGACGGCGATGTCGCACCGGCCCACGCCACTGGCGCGAAGAACGCAGAGAGCGTCGCGGGCACGCTCGCGCGGCGGCGGAAGCCGAGGCCCCGCAGCAGCCCGAGCATCAGCGCGAGGCCGATCCCGAAGGTCGTCGCTGCGATCGCGCGCAGCGCGACGTCGGGGCTGCACCCCGTCGTCAGGGTCAATCCGCGCGCCAGCGGCAGAAGCAACCCGTGGGTCGTCACCGGCTCACCGGCGAGCCGCCGCGCCACGTCGTCGGGCCCCAGCGGCGCCGCGCTCGGCAGCGCAAACGCGAGCGCCCCGAAGGCCGCGCCGAGCAGCCACTCCTGCGAGCGCTCGAGGCGCTCCAGCGCGCGCGCCGCGCGCCGCAGCCGGAACACGAGCCGCCGTCGTCGCCCCGGTAGGTCCGGCGCAGCGAGCTCGCTGTCGACGTGGGCGGCGGGCAGCTCGGTCACGGTGCCAGCAGCTCCTCCAAGCGGGCCCGCTCGATCGGAACGCCGGGCACGAGCTCGCCCGCGCGCCGGACGAGGACGAACTCCGGTGCTCCGACGGCGCCCTTCTTGTCGTGGTCGAGCCCCGCGAGCACCGCGCCCACGTCGCACCGCCACCCATACCGCGCGCACAGCGTCGCGAGGTCGGGCGCGATGCCGAGCGCGCGGGCGAGCGCCGCGTAGCGCGCGGGCAGCTCCGCGTCTTCGAGCACACTGGCGCGCGCGCTGGCCGCGAGCGCGAGGCCGATGCCCGCAGCCACCGCTTCGCCGTGGGGCAGCGCGCCGAATCCCGCTGCATGTTCCAGCGCGTGGCCGAAGGTGTGCCCGAGGTTCAAGACGCGGCGCAGACCGCGCTCTTCGGGGTCCTTTGCGACGACGTCTGCTTTGACGCGCGCAGCGTCCGCCGCGAGCGCAGCGAGCGCCTCGGGGTCACGGTCGGCCGCCGCTCGCGCCCGCGCTTCGAGGCGCACGAGCTCGCGCTCGCCGCCGACGAGCGCAGACTTCGCGACTTCGCCGAGGCCCGAGCGGAGCTCGTGCTCCGGCAGCGTCGCGAGGACCTCTGCATCCGCGAGCACCGCGCTCGGCTGATGGAACGTCCCGACCAGGTTCTTGCCACTGCTCACGTTGACCGCGGTCTTGCCGCCGATGGCCGCGTCCACTTGCGCGAGCAGCGTCGTCGGCACGTGCACGACATCGAGCCCGCGCTTCCAGAGGGACGCCGCGAGGCCACCGAGGTCCGTCACCGAGCCGCCGCCGAACGTGACGAGGCACGAGCGGCGCGAGCACCCGGTCGCAGCCAGGAACTCCAGCACACGCTCGAGCTCTGCCCACGTCTTACACGCCTCGCCGCCTTCGACCTCGTGGCGCGGCGCGTCCGTCAAACCCGTGAGCCGCGCGCTGTGCAGGCGCCACACGTCGCGGTCCGCCAGCACCACGACGCGGTCGCGTGCGCCGCCGCTCGCTGCGGGCCGCCGCGCCGTTTCGGCGGCGCGCTCGAGCACTCCGCGCCCGAAGACGACGGAATACGCCGCCGATGCGCGCTCGGTGCGCGGCACCTGCACGACGTCGATGCGCTCGGTCCTCTGCGCTCCGCCCGTCACGGTTGGGTCGCACCCGCGAGCGTCGCCCGCTGACGCCGCGCGCGCCGGCGCTGGACGAGCGCCTCTTGCAGCTCCTGCGACTTCTTCTTGTCGGAGCGCAGCAGCAGGAAGATCGACAACACGACGAGCGCCGTCAGTCCGAAGACGAACATCAGGATCACACCAGTCACCTTGTCCGGCGGCGGAACGAACGGGCGGATGTCGGCCAGGACGAACAGCGGCGCGCGGCCGGGTTCACCGCCGACCTTCTCGTACACCTCGTTGCGCAGGAACCAGCCGCGGGCTTCGACGAACTGCGCTTGCTGCGGATCGTCCCACGCGGCGAGGTTCGGCATGTCGAACGGCGCGATCCACTGCACGACGCCGACGGGCGCGCGCCACATCACGTTGCCGATCCACCCGAAGGTCCAGCGGTCCACACCGAGCGGGTTCTCGGGCGCGGGCTCGCTGAGCGTGCCCATGTTGCGCGAGACCGGGAAACGCACCGCGATGCCGCGGTGTGTGTCGCCGTCTTCGAAGATCCGACCGAGCAGCGCTTGATCGACCTCGGGCGCGCTCGCCCAGTCGGTCTCGGCGCCGAGCTGCTGCGCGCGCGCCATGAGCTGCCACAGGGCCGCCTCGGGCCGCGGGTGCAGTTGGCCGAGCGCGTCGTCCTGCACTTCGGCGAGCGCTGGCGCGGCGCGCGCCGTGCCCGCGTCGATCGGCGCGAACGAGCGCACCGGGCGATACCCGAGCAGCAGCGGCCCTTCGACGAGTTGACCCGCGACCTGACGCCGGTACAGCTTGAAGAAGAGCCCGTCCATGCGCAGGTAGTCGCCGACCTCGACGGTGTCGTCGATGCCTGCGGCGTGCACCGGCGGCATCGCGAAGAGCGCGTGCGCGATCACGCCGTCGCCGCTCCGCAGCGTCACGAGCCAGTCGTCGGCGGTACCGCCTTCGCGGCGGCGTCGCTCCAGGTCCAGCACCTCGCCGCGCGCGCGGAACGCCTCGAGTCGGTGCGCATCCGGCGCCGCGGCGAGCTCCGCCGCGCGCGCCCCGTCGAGCGCGCGTAGGCCCAGCGCGCGCAGGAGCTGCTCGGTCTGTTTGCGCGCGTACGCAAACGTCGGCACGAGCGCTTCCACGTCGAGCGCCAGACGCGCTTCGGGCGTGCCGTCCTGCACCTTCGCCAGCACCGCTTCGTCTTCGAACGGCAGCGGCGCGATGGGGAGCTCGGGCGGCGCCGGCGCCGGCGGCACCATCGAGACGGGCGCCGTGCCCGCTGTGAACGTCGGCGACAGGAAGTACGCGGCACCGATCAGCACGGCGCCGACGGCGAAGACGATGACCCGCCGCTTGTCGCGGCGCGCCATCTGCTGGGCCTCTTCGAGCGTGTAGCGGTGCATCTTCATGGCGTCGGAATCAGCGTGGAGGTGCGGCGCGCGGCGCGGCGGCGCGCAGCGGCGATGAAGGCGTCGAAGAGGCGCGCGTGGGGGCCCTCGGCCTCGGAGAGCTCGGGGTGCCACTGCACCCCGACGGCGAAGTCGCGGCCGGGGTGCTCGAGGGCCTCGACGAGGCCCTCGGGGTCGCGCGCGCTCACCTGCCACGGTGCGGGCACATCGGCGATGGCTTGGTGGTGCCGCGAGATCACTTCAGAGGCCTCTACCCCGGCCGCCGCGGCGAGTTTCGAGCCGGGCTCGATGTGCACGGTGTGGCGCGCCGAGTCGCGGTGCTCGAGCTGGCCCGGCCACTGCTCCGGTAGGTGCTGCAGGAGCCGCGCCCCCGCGAGCAACCCGAGGCACTGCATCCCGTAACACACCCCGAAGACCGGCAGGTCCGCCGCGAGCGCGAGCCGCGCCAGGTCGAGGTCGAAGGCCTGCTTCTCGAGCGGCGTCGGCACCGCGGTCGGGTGGGTGGGCCCGAGGCCGAGCGCCTCGGTCTGGAAGTCGTCCCCGCCGGTCAGGAGCACCCCGTCGGCGGCCGCGAGGGCCGCTGCGAGGTGCGCGCGGTCGGTCAGCGGCGGCAGGGCGAGCCCCAGCCCGCCCGCCGCGGCGATGCGCTCCGCGTAGCGCATGTAGAGCTTCAACCAGGGCCGCTCCCCGGTCTCGAGGGTGCCGTTGATGAGGATGAGGGGCCGCTCCACCGCGCCATTATGGGCTACCCGCGCCCGCTGTGCGGCCCTAGGGCCCACCCTGGCCCGATGCTGGCCCGGCGCTGGCCCGACGCTGGGGGCCCGATGTCGCGGTGTATCAGGATGAGACGCGCCTCGAGCGCCCTCAGCGCGGGTCCCGGTGGCCCTCGACGAGCCGCGTGAGGGCGCCCGTGACGTCT
>CAYMSD010000011.1:50103-54630 GCA_964393015.1 uncultured Klebsiella sp. | reverse complement strand
AGATCGAGCGGCTCGCGCTCGTCGCGCGCCGCACCACGAACGCGGTCATCATCACCGACGCCGATCGGCGCATCGTGTGGGTGAACGAGGGCTTCACGCGGCTCACGGGATACGACGCGGACGAGGCGATCGGGCGCGTGCCCGGTGAACTCCTACAGAGCCCGCGCACCGACCAAGCGACCATCGTGCGCATGCGTCGCGCGCTCGACGCGCACGAGCCATGCCGCGTGGAGATCCTGAACCGCGGAAAGGACGGCCGCGAGTACTGGCTCGACGTCGAGATCCAGCCGCTCCGCGATGCGGGCGGAGCCATGACGGGCTTCATGGCGGTCGAGGCCGATGTCACCGCCGCCGTCGCGGCGCGCGAGGCGATCGCCGCGAGCGAGCGGCGGCAGCGGCTGATCGTCGAGGGCGCCGACCTCGGGACATGGGAGTGGGACATCGCCACCGGCGAGGTGCGGTTCAACGAGCGCTGGTGCTCGATGCTCGGCTACGCGCCACACGAGGTCGAGCCGCATGTCAGTTCCTGGGAGAAGCTGATCCATCCCGATGACCGCGCGGCCGTCCTCGCCGCGCTCGACGAGCACTTCGCGGGGCGCACCGACTTCTACCGCTGCGAGCACCGCCTTCGCCACCGCGACGGGTCGACGGTGTGGATCCTCGACGCGGGCAAGGTCTATGAGCGCGATGCGGCCGGCAAGCCGCTGCGGATGTCCGGGATCCACCTCGATGTCACGGAGCGGCGCGTCGTCGAGGACGCGCGGGCGCGTCTCGCGGAGATCGTCGAGGGGTCGGACGACACGATCCTCGGCGTCGCGCTCGACGGCACGGTGTCGTCGGCGAACGCCGCGGCCGCGCGGCTCCTCGGGCTGCGCCGCGAGGAGATCGTCGGCGCCACCGAGGACCGGTCGATTCCCCCGGGGGAACGGGCGTTCGAGCAGGCCGCCCTCGCACGGATCGCGGCAGGCGAGGGCGCCGTGCAGTACGAGTCGCGGCGCGCGCGGCCCGACGGCACGGAGGTCGAGGTGTCCGTCTCCCTCTCGCCCGTGCGCGACGGCGCGGGCGCGCTCGTCGGTGCGAGCAAGATCGTGCGCGACATCACGGAGCGGAGCGAGAAGCGCGAGCTCGAGAAGCTCGCGGCGCTCCTCGGCCGGCAGAACCGCTCGCTCGAGGAGATGACCGCGCGCGCGCACCGATTCGTCGACGATGTCTCGCACGAGTTCCGCACGCCGCTCACGGTGATCAAGGAGTACACCGCGATCGTCGCCGACGGGCTCGGCGGCCCCGTGACGCCGCAGCAGGCCGAGTGGCTGCAGATCGTCGATGTCGCGGCCGCCGACCTCAACCAGATGGTCGAGGACTTCCTCGACTCGAGCAAGCTGCGCGTCGGGCGGCTGCGCGTCGACCGTCGTCCGTCGTCGGTCGCGCTCATCGTCGCCGGCGTGCGCAGCATGGTCGCGCGCAAGGCCGCCTCGCGCGGCATCCGCGTGCTCGAGCGGGTCGAGGATGGCCTCGCGCCCGTCTTCGTCGACGAGGAGAAGGTGCGGCGCATCGTGATGAACCTCATGTCGAACGCGATCAAGTTCTCCCCGGACGGCGGAACGGTCGAGCTCTCCGTGCGCGCGCTGCCCACGGGCGACATCTGCTTCTCGGTGGCCGACCAGGGGCCCGGGCTGTCGCCCGAGGACCAGTCGCGGCTCTTCGAGCGGTTCCGCCAGCTGCCGAACGCGCTCGCGCCGAGCGTGAAGGGATTCGGCCTCGGGCTCAACATCGCGCGACAGCTCGTCTGGCTCAATCTTGGCCGGATCTGGGTCGACAGCGCGCAGGGTCGGGGCGCGACCTTCTCCTTCACCGTGCCGCCCGCGGACATGCGCGTGGTGATCGAGCGCTTCTTCGAGCGCCTCGCGGAGCGCGAGGACGCCGGCGGCGCCATCGCCATGCTGCGCATCGACGCGGGCGACGCCGAGTCGGGCGGCGCGCCCATCGAGCCAGAGCAGCTGCGCCGCATCGTCGTCGGCGCGACGCGGCCATCCGACATCGTGCTCCCCGCCCGCGGCGGCCGAGGGCTTGTGGTGGTGGGGCCGACGGAATCGACCGCCGTGTGGACCGCGCGGATCGAGGAGTCGTTCCGCCGCCACGACGTCGACGGCGCGCACGCGCCGAGCGTCTCCGTATCGGGCTTCTGGGCGACGCCCGCCGAGGCGGAGGCCGCGCGCGAGGCGATCAGGGAAAGCGTCCTCGGTGCGGAGACCGCGGATGCGCGATAGCGTTCTCGTGATCGACGACGATCGCGGAATCGCGGAGGCGCTCGCCATCAGGCTGCGCGCGGCGGGCTTCGACGCAACGACCGCGGAAAGCGGCGCGCGCGGGCTCGAGCGCGCGCATGAACGACGCCCCGACGCGATCGTGCTCGACGTGCGCATGCCAGAGCTCGACGGCTTCGAGCTGCATGCGCGTCTCAAGCGCGAGCCCGCGCTCGCGGAGGTGCCGGTGGTGTTCGTGAGCGCGAACGTGCAGGATTCCGAGCGCCAGCGCGCGCTCGCGGGCGGGGCGTGGGCGTATCTCACCAAGCCCTACGACCCGAAGGAGATGGTGGCGACGGTGCGCGGCGCGATCGATGCGCGGAGGAGGCCGTGAGACGCGCGCGTCGGGTGGAGTGGGGCGGACGAGGGGCGGGACGGGGCGGGCGAAACGGAGGTGACCAATGGCGGCAGGAACCGAGGATGGGCGCGCGCGCGCCACGGTGCTCGTGGTCGACAACGACCCCGACATCCGCCGTGTGCTGGCGCGCAGGCTTTCGGATGCGGGCTACTTCTGCGTGACCGCGGGGAGCGGCGCGCAGGCGCTCGCGGAGTGGCATCGGCACACCTTCGATGTCGTGGTCACCGACCTCAACATGCCGGGCGGCGACGGCATCGCGCTCGCGGACGCGCTGCAGCGCTCCGAGCAGGTGCCGATCGTGTTCATCACGGGCTTCCGCGAGGACTTCAAGCGCCGCATCCGCTCGATCCCCGACGCGATCGTGCTCGAGAAGCCCTTCGACGGCTCGAGGCTGATCGAGCTCGTGGACGCGATCCTGCTTGGAAAGGCGACGGGCGCGGGGTGACGGCCGTTGCGCGCGCCGCCCCGCGCGACGATGATCCCTTGCGCCGCCGTGCGAGCCCGCGGCGCCTGGAGGATCGATGTCGGACGATCGCGACGCTGCGGGGCATGTCGAGGAGTGGTCGGAGCGCGACCGCGCGCTCATCAAGGCCGCGCGCAGGATGGCCGCGCGCCACATGGTGCGCGAGGGCGACGGCTTCAAGCTCTCGAAGCACGATCCTGCGGATATCGGCGCGTTCGTCGACGGCGACCATCCGCTGATCGCCGATGCGGTGAACGGGAAAGACGGCCTCAAGGCCGCGACGAAGGAGCTCCTCGCGGAAGGCGTCCGCATCCTCTCCCGCATGCAGGACATGCTCTACGCGCAGAACCGCTGGTCGCTGCTGCTCGTCTTCCAGGCGATGGACGCGGCGGGCAAGGACGGCGCGATCAAGCATGTGATGAGCGGCATCAACCCGCAGGGTTGCTCGGTGCATTCGTTCAAGGCGCCGAGCGCGGAGGAGCTCGACCACGACTTCATGTGGCGCTGCACCCGCCTCGCGCCGCGCCGCGGCATGATCGGCATCTTCAACCGCTCGTACTACGAGGAGGTGCTCGTCGTGCGCGTCCATCGCGAGTATCTCGCGAAGCAGCAGCTTCCGCGCGAACTCGTCACCGACGCGATCTGGGACGAGCGCTTCAAGGACATCCGCGCGTACGAGCGCTACATGGCGAGGAACGGCACCATCGTGCGCAAGTTCTTCCTCAATGTCTCGCGCGACGAGCAGAAGAAGCGCTTCCTCGAGCGGATCGACGACCCCGCGAAGAACTGGAAGTTCAGCGCGGGCGATGTCGCCGAGCGCGCGCACTGGGACGAGTACATGGACGCGTACCAGGACATGATCCGGAACACCTCCGCCGACCACGCGCCGTGGAGCGTCGTGCCCGCCGACAACAAGTGGTACACGCGCCTCGTGGTGGCGGCGACGATCGTCGACGCGCTCGCGTCGGTCGATCTCCACTATCCGTCGCTCGACGCAGCGGGCCGCGCGAAGCTCGCGGATGCGCGCGCGCAGCTGATGGCGGAGTGAGGCGCGTCAGTGGCGGTGGAGCCGTGCGACGAGACTGTCCTCGAGCAGATCCGCCAGCCCGTTCGCGAGCCCTGCAAGGGTGAAGAACAGGATCGGGATCGCCGCGATCGGGACCAGTGCAAGCAGGATCGCCACCATCATGCCCGCCGTCGCGTTGAATCCTTGCACGCTGACGCCTGCAGAGATGGCCGCGAGAAGCCAGAGGGTCCCGAGCACGACGAAGAACCACGCGCACACCTTGCAGAGGATGGCGAGCGTCCGAAGCGCCCGTGGACGCCTTGCACCGCGCCGGCTCGCCATCCTTGCCTCGAGCGCCTCGTGCAGGCTCGGGTCGAGCGCCTCCGCGACCCGGCCG
>CAYMSD010000011.1:15076-50003 GCA_964393015.1 uncultured Klebsiella sp. | reverse complement strand
TCGAGCGCCTCGTGCAGGCTCGGGTCGAGCGCCTCCGCGACCCGGCCGCTCATCTCGAGCGCGTGGCGGCGGTCGTCGGCGTTGAAGAAGGGCGCGAAGAGCGCGAGCGCCGCCAGCGGCACGCGCGCGGTCGAGCCGGGAGCGATCGCGTTCGTCATCGGCCCGGCGCGACGCGAGAGGATGAACTCGCCGATCCTCTCCGCCGTGCACTCGACGCGCACGCCCTGCGTGGTGCCGTCGTCAAGGAACATCGTCCAAAGGGCCGATCCCGCCGTGGCTCCGTCGGGTGCGCTTGTCCCGTCGCTCTTCGCATCGGTCATGCTCGATCTCCTCTGGCCCACGCGATCCGCACGAATTCTCGCGTAGGCGCGGGAGCAGTCTACAAAATCCTGCGGCTGCGCGCGGTCGCGCCCAGCATCTTGTAGAGGACGCGCGCGCCGACATTGGCGTTCCAGTCTTCGCCGTTCGGCCCTGGTGCGACCTCGACCAGGTCGAAGCCGACGATGCGGCGGCCGCTCTTCGCGAGCACCTCGAGGAGATGCGCGACCTCGGCGAACGAGAGCCCGCCTGGGACGGGCGTGCCCGTGTTCGGGCAGTGGTCGGGCGACAGGCCGTCGATGTCGAAGGAGATGTAGACCTCCTTCGGAAGCGCGGCCACGATGTCGGCGGAGATCGCGCTCCAGCTCGACTTCGCGCCGCCCGCGAACTGGCGGTCGCGGATCGCCTGGTCATGGAAGACCTGCACGCGCCCCTTCGATTGCTCCGCGAACGCGCGCTCGCGCGAGCCGAAGTCGCGGATCCCGACCTGCACGAGCTTCGACACGCCCGGGATGCGCGTCATCACATTGTGGTAGATGCTCGCGTGCGAGAAGGCGAAGCCCTCGAACGCCTCGCGCAGGTCCATGTGCGCGTCGATCTGAAGGACGCCGAGCGCCTTGTGGCGCTTCGCGAGTTCCTCGATCAACCCGAAGGGGCTCGCATGGTCGCCGCCGAGCACGGCGGGAATCGCTCCCCGGTCGAGGATCTTGCGCGTTTCGCCCGCGACGAACGCGTTGACGCGTGCGCTCGCCGCATTCACGGCAGCGAGCGACTTCGCGTGGGTGCGGTTCCCTGGCACGGCACCGCCGGCTGCAATCACGGGCTCCGCCGCCTTGCGCGCGCGCTTCGAGAGCGCCGCGATCTCGCGCGAGATCGGCAGCATCGCGATGCCCGCCTTCCAGATCGCACCGTACTGGAGGTCCTCGAGATCGACCTGCTTGCTCGCCTCGAGCACGGCCGCGGGCCCGCGCGCGGTGCCGGGGCGGTAGCTCGTCGTCGCGTCGAACGGCACTGGAATCACAACGATCCGCGCGTCGTTCGGCTCGGTCGAGAGGCCGAAGAGTCCGTCGCCCGTCGCGGCGGCGTCGGGGTCGAAGTTCGTGTCGGCAGAGAGGTCGGCGACGACGGCGGTGGGGACGAGCTTGGTCGGCTTCGCGCGTGCAGGCATCGCTCCAATGTAGAGCCGCGCGCGTCGGCATGCGTCGATCGAAATCTGCGGAAAGGGCTGGCGCACCGTTTCCCTCTCGCGGCCTTTGTGGTTGAATGTCGCCCATGTCCACCGACCAGAATCTCACGCGCCGCCGCTTCGTCTTCACCGCGCTCGCCACGCCCGTCGCCGCTGGGCTCGCCTCGCACATCGCCGCTGGCGCTGCGCCTGCGTTCCTGCGCGGCGGGCTCAACCAGAACTCGAAGCTGCGCGTCCTCCAGGTCGGCGTCGGCGGCATGGGCGGCTCGGACCTCCGCCAGGTCGCGTCGCACCCGATGGTCGAGATCGTCGGCCTCTGCGACATCAGCCAGGTGCAGCTCGACGGCTGGACCAAGGACTCGAAGGACGACAAGGGCAACACCCGCGCCGCGCGCTTCCCGAATGTGGCGACCTTCCGCGACTGGCGCGAGGCGTACGCCAAGCTCGACAAGGGATTCGACGCGGTCGTCTGCTCGACCGCAGACCACATGCACGCGCCGATCGCGATGTCGGCGATGAACCTCGGCAAGCATGTCTACTGCCAGAAGCCGCTTGCGCAGGGCGGTTTCGAGAACCGCGCGCTCGCCGATGTCGCGGAGCGTCTCCCCTCCGTCGTCACGCAGATGGGCACGCAGCGCATCGCGACCAAGTGGCGCCAGTGGGGCGGCCAGCTGATCCGCGAGGGCGTCGTCGGCCCCGTCAAGGAGATCTACGCGTGGACCAACCGCCCCGCGGGCTGGTGGCCGCAGGGGAACCCGCGGCCCGAGGGCGAGGACCCGATTCCAGAGGGCCTCTCGTGGGATCTCTTCCTCGGCACTTCCGCGGCGCGCCCCTACAAGAACGGCTACACGCCGTTCGCCTGGCGCGGCACGATCGACTGGGGCACGGGCGCGTTCGGCGACATGGGCTGCCACATGCTCGATGTCCCGTTCTACGAGCTCGGGCTTGGCTCGCCGCTCTCGGCGATCTGCCACCCCGTGAAGCCTTCCAAGGACCAGTTCCCCGAGAGCGAGTCGGTGGTGCTCACCTACGCGCCCAACGCGCGGACCTCGAAGGACGGCCTCACGCTCAAGTGGTTCGACGGCGGCCAGTTCCCAGACTTCAAGGCGATCGGCCTGCCCGATGGCTGGGAAGGCGGCGAGCAGGGAAAGAATGTCGTGCGCGGCGACGGCGGCGTGATCCTCGTCGGCGAGAAGGGCACGATGTGGTTCCCGATCGAGGGCGCGTGGAGCCGCGTCTTCGTCGATGGCAAGGCGATCGAGCTGACGCCTGGCGAGTTCAGCGAGACCAACCACTGGCACAACTGGGTCGACGCCTGCCTCAACGGCAGGAAGTCTGCCTGCGTGTCGCGCTTCGAGCGCGCGGGCCGCATGTGCGAGAGCCTCTCGATCGGCGCCATGAGCGCCGTCGAGCCGGGCACGGTCCTCGAGTACGACGCCGCGAAGTGCGTCTTCAAGAACAGCTCGGCCGCGAGCGCGGCGCTGCGCCGCACCTATCGACAGGGCTGGGAAGTCGCGAACCTCTCGTAAGGGAGGGCAGGTTTCCCCTCGGGTTCACGGCCCTCCGTCTCACGGGTGGCCGGGTGCCGCGCGTTGTCGCACGGGCCGCATGGCCTGCCGCGCGCTGCGGGCCCGTGCCCGTCAGCGGTTGAAGAGCTTGCCGAGGAAGCCCGAGTGCGCGCGGTCTGCCTTCAGCAGGAGCTCGACCTCGCCCGCGTCGAAGTAGACCCCGCCGCAGGCCGTGCACTTGTCGATCATCACGCCCTCGAGCGCCTGCTCCGCCATCTGACCGCCGCACTTCGGGCAGCGCATCCAGTGGGCTTCCTTCGCCGCGGTCTGCGCGGTGCTTGCGCGCTGGCCGTCGAGCTTCGCGCGCAGCTCCTTCAGCTGGCGCTGCTCCACTTCCTTGAACGCAGCGTCTTCCATGTCGTAGCCCTTGTGGTCGTTGATGCCGCTCATGAGTTCGTTCCCTGGAGTTCGTTCCCTGGAGGAGGGTGTGCGTGACGGACGAAACCGCGCCGCTGGCTCGGGCCAGCGGCGCGGCGTCGTCAATCGTAGCGTCCCATGCGCGTCGTGGCGGGGGATGCCGTGCTTGCACGGGGCCCGGCGGCGCGGTGCGACCGTGAGGTGCGGCTACGCGGCGCGGCGAGTCGCGTGGTGCTCGCTCGCATGCGTGTGGGGCGTCGCGTGCACGGGGTGCGCGGGGTGGAACAGCCGGCGCCAGAAGGTGCCTTGGTCGCGCTCATAGCGGACGAGTTCCTCGACCGCGTGCGGGTCGAAGTGGACTCCGCCGCAGGCCGTGCAGCGGTCCGCCACCACATTCTCGAACTCCGCCTCCTCCATCTCGCCGCCGCACTTCGGGCAGTGCATCCAGTGCGAGGCCTGCTCCGACGCGCGTCGCTCCGCCTCGAGGCGTTCACGCAGCGCGCGCAGTTGCGCGATCTCCTGTTCCTTGAAGGCAGCAGCCTCCATGTCGTAGCCCGTGTGTTCGTTGATCCCGATCATGGCGTACCTCGCTCCATTCAGGGTGCCCGCGCGTGCGGCGGTCGGCTTCCTCCTGCCGGCTCTCGTCCACGCTTGACTTCGGATGGCCTCGATTGGCTCGGGGCCGCACCACCTTGCTGTCATCGTGCCGCGCGACGGGTGCATGCAGCGCTTTGACGAGGGATCTCCAAGGTCGGAGCCGCCGCGGCCGCGTGTTCCATGCAGACGCCACAAGGCGAATCCTGCGCGGAGCAACCCGCGCGGGCCGCAGAGACGGCGCAGATGGAACGGGTGGTGCCCGCTCTTGGGAATCGCCGCGGGTTCGTCGGTCGCGGCTTGACGGGGATCGTGGGAGAAGGCCGAGGGCGCGATGTGCGGTGGCCGACGCCGCGAAAAATCTCCTGCAGAAGTGTGGTGTTTCGCGGCGGCGGTTTCCGTCGAGGTATACTGCGCGCGCTGCGACGGCCGACGCGATGGAAGATCAAGAGGGAGAGGATCCTGAACACGGGTGATGTCGTTTTCGGCGATCCTGCGCCGAGGCCGCGGGCTGCGCGGCGTCGTGTGGCGGCCGGGCCGGCCGAGAGGGTGCGTCGAGAGGGTGCGTCGAGAGGATGCGTCGAGAGGATGCGTCGAGGGTGGATCGAATGATGGATGGCGGAATCGGCACAACTTCACGGGGCCCGGAGGGCGAGCGGTGTGTCGCCGCGACGGTCGTCCACACGCTCGATGCGAGGCTTCCGATCTCCGAGGCGCTGTGCGAGGTGCTGGCGGGTGGGGGCGGCGGCGACGGTTCGCGGGACCAGCGCGGTTCGCGCGCCACACGCGAGCCGCTCGACCTCTCGCGCACGATGGTGCTCGTTCCGGGCGGGCGGCTTGCGGGTGCGTTGTCGCGCAGGCTGCTTGCGCGGGCGAAGGCCGAGTCGCGGCCGCTGTTCGCGCCGACGGTCGTCACGCCGAAGAGGTTCGGTTCGAATCTCGTCGAGCCGCTTCGCCCGATCCTCGGCGAGACGGCCGCGCTCTTCTCCTGGCGCGAGGTGCTCGATCGGTCCATCGCGGCGAAGGACGGCTTTGCCCCGCAGGTGTCCGCGCTGTTCGGCGTGCCGGGCGAGCCAGACCCGCGGGTGCGCATGCGCATTGCGCGGCGGGTTGGCCGGCTTTCCTCCGAGGTCGCGGCTGCGATGCACTCGTTCGACGCCATCGCGGAGAGCGACGCCGTGAAGGCGCGCCGCGACCTGGGCGAGCGGTTTGCGGTGCTCGCTGAATTCGCCCGTCGGCGTGGGGAACTGTTGGACTCGGCGGGAGTCGCCGACCGCGATGAGGCGATGCGGGACGCCGTGCGAGCGGGGCGGGTGCTCGTCGACGGGCTCGACCGCGTGGTGGTCCTCTTCGCCGACCCCGATCCCGTGCAGCGCGAGCTGCTTCGCAGTCTGCGCGAGCGGGGCGTGCGGGTCGAGGTCTGCGTCCACCGCACCGAGGAGGTCGACGACGACGGGTTTCCGATCGTCGCGCGGTGGGAGGCCCGCGGGTTCCCGACCGAGCGGATCCCCGACGGCGCGATTCGCGTGGCCGACAAGCCGAGTGGCGCAGCGCAGAAGGTGGTTCGGGCGATCCGTGCGCTGCCGGTTGGGGGCAGCGGGGGTGATGGTGGCCGCGAGACCGCCAGCCGCGTGATTCCGACGACCGACGAACTCCTCGTCATGGCGCCTGACGACGAGACGCGTCGCGCCATCGAGCGCGAGCTTGCGCTTGCGGGTGCTCCCGCCGCGTCGAGTGAGGCGCGGCCGTTCGGGGCGACCCGGCTCGGAACGCTCCTCGCGCGCCTGGCGGAACTTCTCGGCGAAGGGACCGCGGAGTCCCTTGCGGCGTTCGTGCGCCACGACGATGTCGCCTGCTGGCTTGCGGGATCGGTCTCGATCGCGGACGCCGCCGACCGCGTCTCGAAGTATCGCGCCGCGGCGTTCGTGGGCGCTTGGCGCGATGAGCCTGTCGCGGCGGTCGGAGGCGGGGATCAGCGCGCACAGGACACGGCGCGCGCCTACGCGTCGGTGCGCAAGGCCGTGCTCGAACTCTGCAGGCCGCTCGAGGGCGAGCGCGCCATCGCGACCTGGGCGCGCCCGCTTCGGGAGGTCCTCCGCGCCGTCGTCGGCGGCGATGTGCGCGGGGCGTTCGCGGGCGAGCGCGAGGCCTCGGTGCGCCTCCTCGACCGCGCGCTGGCGCAGTTGGCGGAGATCCCCGCGGCGTTCGCGTCGCCCGTCGGCTGCCACGAGGCGATCGCGCTCGTCATCGACGAGATCGCGGGCGATGAGATCCGTGGCGCGTCGCACCAGGACGGCGTGGCCGTCTCTGGCTGGCTCGACGCCGGAATGGCGGACGAGCCGCACATCGTGCTCGCGGGGTTTGCCGACGGGGCCGTGCCCAGCACTTCCTTTGGCGATGCGCTCGTTCCCGACGAGCTTCGTGCGGCGCTCGGCATGCCCTCGACGCGCCGCCATGCGGCGCGCGACGCGTGGATCCTCGATGGCATCCTCGCGCGCACGGCCGCGCGGGCGGGCGGCGAGCGCGGGGCGAGCGCGACATTCGTCGTGCCGCGGCAGACCGAGGAGGGCGATCCGCTCAAGCCATCGCGCTTCCTGCTGCGGGTCGAGGATGCGGCGCTTGCCGACCGCGTGACGCTGCTGTTCGCCTCGGAATCAGACGACGGGCGAGCGGCGGCAGCAGGGTCGGATGCGGCCGCGCCCGGTTTCGTCAAGACGCCTCCGGTCGCGGGGACGGTGATCGAGTCAATCGGGGTCACGGCATTCAAGGTGTTCATCGACTGCCCGTACCTCTTCCAGCTGAGGTACGACCCGCGGCTGCGCCTCGGCGACCTCGATGAGCGTGCCGCCGAGCTCGACGCGGCCAGCTTCGGCAACCTCGTCCACGGAGCGCTCGAGCGGTGGGGGCGCGAGGAGGCCGCGGCCGCGCGCCCCACCGAGGACGCAGGCGCCATCGAGCGGAGCGCCCTCGAGCATCTCGACCGTCTGGTGGCGGACCACTATCCGAGGTCTCGCATGCCCGCGCTTCGGGTCCAGATCGAGCTTGCGCGTCGAAGGTTGAGGCGCTTCGCGGAGATCCAGGCCGAGGAGGCGAGGCAAGGCTGGAAGGTGCAGCTCGTCGAGCTGGCGTTCGAGTCGCGCGTGAGTGACGGCGACGATCGCGCGCTTCAAGCGCCGCGGCTCCCCGCCGCAGGCGGGCTCTTCCTCAATGGCCGCATCGATCGGGTCGACCGCAATGTGGGAACAGGCGTGTTCCGCGCGCTCGACTACAAGACTTCCGCCGCAGCCGACCCGCCCACGAAGACCCATGTGCGCGGCGGCAGGCGCAGGAAGTCGACGGGCCTGATCGAGTGGAAGGACCTGCAGCTGCCGCTCTATCGCGTGCTGCTGCGATCGATGCCCGCTCCGATCGCCGTCGGCCCCAGCGACCTCGGATACATCAACCTCGCGCCGAGCAGAGAGAAGAGCGGCTTCGCGATGTTCGACCCGAAGGTCGTGTACGAGAGCGATCTCGACGCAGCCGAGGAGCTCGCGGGCGAGATCGTCGGCAAGATCCAGCGAGCGGAGTTCACGCCATCGGAGGGCATTCCCGTTCCCGCAGGCGATCCGTTCGGCGCGATCTGGGGTCGTGGGCAGCGAGGGCTTGCGGACGCCGCCGGCGCGGAAGGGGGCGACGAATGACGACGCAGCCATCCGATGCACGCGAAGGGGCTGGAGTGCCTGCGGCGGCATCAGCGCCCGCGCCGCGGTCGATCGTGATCGCGAACGCGGGCTCGGGCAAGACCTGGACGCTTGCGAACCGCATCCTCCGCTGGTCGATCGACGAGGTGCGCGCGGGCCGCGAGCCCGAGCCCGCACGCGCGCTCGCCGTGACCTTCACGCGGAAGGCCGCGGGCGAGATCCTCGCGCGGGTTCTCTCGCATGCCGCGCAAGGGGCGCGCCCTGGCAAGGAAGGGATAGACGCGCGAAAGGGGTTCCGCGCCGTCGTCGGCGACGCGACAGAGGCCGAGTATCGCGCCGCGCTCAAGGCGCTGGCGACGGAGCTGCACCGACTGCCGATCGGCACGATCGACGGCTTCTTCCATCGGATCGCGACCGCGATGCCCGAGGAGGTCGGGCTTCCCGCAGACTGGACGCTGGCCGAGGAGCACGAACTCGACGAACTGCGTGCGGCCGCAGCGGCCGAGATCCTCGCCGACGAGCATGCGGAGGCGCTGCTCGACCTCCTCGAGCAGGGCGAGCCGCGGCCGAGCGTCTCGCGCGCGATCCAGTCGCGCCTCGGTGGCGACACCGTGACGCCGCTCGACATGTATCGCGCCGTTGCGGTCGCGGGCGAGGAGGCGGTCGACCGTGTGTTCGGGTGGGCTGAGACGCTTGCGGTCGAGGAAGGCCTGACCCGCGAGAAGTGGGAGGCGCTTCTCGCATACGCCGACACGCTGCTTGTGCCGACGGCGAAGAACGGCAAGCCCTACGCGGTGTTCGAGGCGGCATGGCGCAGGCTGCTGGCCGAGCTGCGCGCCCGAGACTACCGCTCGGTCGCGAAGAGCAAGCTGTTCTCGAAGATGGTCGAACGCGGGAAGTTCGGGCCCGCCCTCGTCCCCGAGGACTTCGTCGCGCTTGGCCAGCAGATCGCCCCGCATCTTCGCGCCGCGCTCGTCAAGGACCTGTGCAGCCAACTGCGCGCGGTGCGCGAACTGCTGCCCATGGCCGACGGCGCGCTGACGCGCCTCCAGGTCGATCGGGGGCTCTTCAGCTTCAGCGACATCACGCGGGGCGTCGCCGCCGCCGCGGGTCGCGCCGGGTCGCGCGTGTCGAGCCCGGCGGAACTTCGCGCGGCGCTGGGCGTCGATCTCCGAGATCTCGCGATCGACGAGGCGCAGGACACCTCGGTCGAGCAGTTCCTCGCGCTGCGGCCGCTTCTCGAGGATGTGCTCGGCGTGGGCGACCCCGTGCGCGCGGGCGGGTTCCTCCTCGTCGGCGACCCGAAGCAGTCGATCTACGGCTGGCGCGGCGGCACGCCCGGCCTGATCGCGGAGATCGCCGAGACCTACGCGGCGCAACTCGGGCCGAGCGAGCCGCTGCGCAAGAGCTACCGATCGTCGCCCATCCTCATGGACTTCGTGAACAGGGTCTTCGGCGCATTCGAGGGCGATGTGCTGGGCCTCGCCAAGCCCGAGACCACGGGGAGACTGACGAGCAGCCGCGTCGACCTCGACGAGTGGGTCGCGCGGGCGGGCCTTCCCGCCGACTCGCTGGCAGGCGCCTTCGAGCGTGCGCTCGAGGAGTGGCGTTTCGAGCGGCACGAGTCCGCGAGGCCGACGATCGGAGGGCGCATCTCCGCCTACGCCTACGGCAAGGCCGGGGGAGACGGCGGCACGGCCGCAACCGACGGGGCGAACAGCGGCGAGGGCGAGGACTGCGACGGGAACGACGCGCCCGACGGCGAGGAGATCGCCGTGACGCCCTACGAGGTGGCCGCCGAAGTCGCGGCGCGCATCGCGCGCGAGCACCCCGGCCACACCGTCGGCATCCTGGCCCGCACGAACAAGGCGATCACGGACACGATCGCCGAGCTCAAGAAGCGCGGGGTCTCCGCGAGCGACGAGGGCCGCTCGGTCCTCCTCGATTCCCCCGCGGTCGTCGGGGTCCTCGCGATGCTGCGGCTCGTCGACAGGCCCGACGACCGCATCTCGCACTTTCTCGTCTCGCGCGGGCCGATGGCCGCCGTGACGGGCCTTCCGCCGATGGAGGAGCATGGCGGGCCTTGCAAGGCGGCCGCGCGCGCACGCGAGTTCGCCGCCGCGACGCGCGCGCGCATCGCGGACCTTGGCCTTGCGCGGGTTGTCCGCGAGGCGTTCGATGCGCTTGCGCGGCTCGGGCTCTCGCCGCTCGATGCGAGCCGGCTCGCGCGCGTCTCCGCCATCGCCGAGGACTTCGTCGACGCGCCACCCGCGCGGCTCCTCGACTTCATCGAGGCGGTCGAGGCCGATACGGCCGACTCGAGCTCGGCCGACCGCGTGCGCGTGATGACCGTCCATCGCTCCAAGGGCCTCGAGTTCGACGAGGTGATCTGCCTCACGCTCGACGAGAACTGGGGCGAGACTCCCGTCGGCTGGGGCGTCTACCGCCCGAAGCCAAGCGAGCCTCCGCGCCTCGTCGGCCCGCTCCTCAGCGAGGAAGTCAGGCGCTGGCTTCCCGAGCTCTCCGTCCTCGAGCGCGACGAGCGGCGACGCGGCGTCCTCGACGACCTCTCGAGCTTCTATGTGGCGATCACGCGCGCGAAGCGCGGGCTGCACCTCGTGATGAACCATGAGGAGAAGGGCGACCATCCGACTGCGGCGAAGTTGATCCGCCGCGCGCTTCTGCGGCCCTCGACCGGGCCCGACACGCTTGTGAACGCCTCCGACCTGGTGCCCGCCTGGAAGGAAGTCTTGCCCACGGCCTCCGGGCTGCGCGAGGCGAAGCCGTTCTGGGAGTGCGTCTACGAGGGCGTCTACGAGGGCGTCTACGAGGGCGTCTACGAGGGCGTCTACGAGGGCGCGTCGAGCGGCGACGGTTCGCACAGCGGTAAGAAGGCGTCCGCTTCGGAGGGGGCGGCGTCCTCAACGAGTCCGACCGCAGGCAGCGTCGCCGGCGAGCCGTCTGGCGTGCGCGGACCTTTCGTCGAGATCAAGCCGCGCGCGCGTGGCCGCGCCGCGCCGCCTTCGTCGCATGACGCGCCGTCCGCGTGGGAGTACGACCCGTTCGCCGACGACGACATCGCGCTGCGCGGGGTGCTGGTGCACGAGTGCTTCCGCGAGGTGCGCGGAATCGAGGATCTCGCGGACGCCTCGTCGCGCGCGGGCCTGGTGAGTCGCGCGCGTCGTCGGGCGTCGGTCGAGAAGGGCGAGCCGGTTCCCGAGGCGCTCGCATCCGCGGCGCGCGACCTCCTCGACCGAATCGTCGCACGGCGAGGAGCCCCCGGGTCGATCGCGTCGAGCCTCGATCTCTCGGCCCACGCCCGCGACGGTCTCGAGCCCCGCGTCCTCGCAGAGCTGCCGTTCACCCGCGAGGTCGACGGCGCCATCGTGAACGGCCGCATCGACAGGCTCGTCCTCGCGCTGCGAGAGGGAGTGCCTGCGTCCGCGACGATCATCGACTTCAAGACGGGCGCCGTCGGAGTCCCGCAGGCCGTGCTCGATGCGAAGATCGCCGCGTATCGGTCGCAGCTCGAGGCCTACGGCGACGCGGTCGCAGAGATGTTCTCGCTTCCACGCGAACGCGTGCGGCTCGAGCTGCTCTTCGTCGACCGAGAGGAGGTCGTGCGCCTGAGCCAGAGTTCCGCGAACCAGTGACTCTGCCGGTCCATCCGCCGATGGGCCGTGTTGCCACCAAGGCCGGGCACTGGCCCCCGCGGAATCCCTCCACGCAACGCCGCCTTTCCGACCCAAGGAGGTTGGCGGCGTGGAGCCGACCTGTACACTGCGTCGCGTGAAGATCCTGCGAAGCCCGCTCGTCGTCACGGTCGCGCTCGCCAGCCTCGCGGCTGCGGGTGCACTCGCTCCAGCGATCGGCGGGGGGCGGGCCGCGCCTGCCGCCGCGGCGCCAGCGGGGCTTGCGTCGGGCACGGCACGCGGCGATGGGTCCAAGGCCGTCGAGCCCGCGCCGATCCGCTACGGCCGCGACATCCGCCCGATCCTGTCCGACCGCTGCTTCCTCTGCCACGGGCCCGACCGCGACCACCAGAAGGCGGGGCTCCGTCTCGACATCCGCGAGGAGGCGATCGCCCCGCGCGAGGACGGCGCCGCGATCGTCCCCGGCGACCCCGAGGCGAGCGAGATCTGGAGGCGCATCAACTCGCATGACCCCGACGAGGTGATGCCGACCCCCGAGAGCGGCAAGTCGACGCTGTCGCCCGCGGAGCGCGAGCTCATCCGACGCTGGATCGAGATGGGCGCGCCCTACGAGGCCCACTGGGCCTTCGAGGCCCCTGTATCGCCCGCCGCGCCCGTCGTGACCGACGACTCATGGGCGCGCGGCGACATCGACCGCTTCATCCAGGCCGAACTCGAGCGTGCGGGCGCGCGCCCCTCTCCCGAGGCGGAGCCGCAGGATCTCGTGCGGCGGATCTACCTCGACCTCACGGGCCTGCCGCCGACGCCCGAGGAGACGGACGCCTATCTCGCCGATGGCCGCGCCGACCGCTACGAGAGGCTCGTCGCGCAGCTGCTCACGCAGGAGCCCTACGCGTCCCGCACGGCCGAGCGCCTCGCCGTGCCGTGGCTCGACATCGCGCGCTACGCCGACACGAGCGGCATCCACATGGACGCCGGCCGCCAGATGTGGCTGTGGCGCGACTGGGTGCTCGAGGCCTTCCGCACGAACAAGCCCTACGACCGCTTCATCGTGGAGCAGGTCGCCGGCGACCTGATCCCGTCGGCCACGGTCGACCAGATCGTCGCAAGCGGCTTCAACAGGGCGCATGTGACCACCGACGAGGGCGGCGCCATCAACGAGGAGTACCTCCTCGAGTACGCCGTGGACCGCGTCAACACCGTGGGAACCGCCTTCCTCGGCCTCTCCGTCGGCTGCGCCCGCTGCCACGACCACAAGTTCGACCCCATCACGATCGACGACTTCTACTCGCTCGTCGCGTTCTTCAACTCGAACGAGGAGCCGGGCATCTACTCGCAGGTGCCCGACGCGAACCGCGCGCTCGAGCCCTACATCGAGGTGCCGCGCGCGGAGGACGCGAGCCGCCTCTCGATCCTCGCCGAGGCGGAGGCGCGCGCCCGCGGGGCGCAGCGCGCCTCGGGCGAGAGCGAGGCGGCGGAGCTCGCGGCGTTCACGCAGTCGGTGCGAGGCCGCTTCCAGGCGGCCTCCGCGCGCGTCGTCTCCGCGACGAGCCGCGACGGCGCCGAGCTCACGGTCGAGTCCGACGGCTCGGTCGTCGCCCGTGGCGCGAACCCTGCTTCCGACGAGCACACGATCGTCCTTCGCACGGACGCAACGGGCCTTCGGCTCGTCCTCCTCGAGGCGCTCCTCGACCCCTCCTTCGGCGGCGGTTCGCGCGTCGGACGCGCACCCAACGGAAACGCTGTCCTCGACGGAGTCACGGTCGAGGCGATCTCGGTCGCCGATCCCTCGCTGCGAGAGACGGTCGAACTCGCCTGGGCCTGGGCCGACACGGAGCAGGCCGACGGCGACTACCGCGTCGTGAACGCGCTCGCCTCGGACGACGGACGGCACTGGGCCGTCGGCGCACACCAGGCGGACGGCGCGCGCGCGGCGCTCTTCGCTTCGGCGCGGCCCTTCGGCTTCGAAGGCGGCACGGAGCTCCGCATCCACCTCGACTACGACTCGCCCTACGCACAGCATGTCCTCGGCCGCGTGCGCCTCACGCCGCTCGCAGCCGACGACGCCGCGATCGCAGCGCTCCCGGAGGCCTCGAGCGCGTGGTACATCGCAGGGCCCTTCTACGGCGCACCTGGCGAAGCGTACCGAACCGACTACGGCCCCGAGCTCGAGCCGATGCTCGCGCTCGGGAAGACCTTCGGCCCTGAGGGGAACCCGGGCTCGTGGCGATACGCGCCGGGCGTTCTCGAGGCGACGCCGGTGCGCCTCGCCGAGTCGGTTGGCGCAGAGTTCGTGGCGCGGCAGGTCTGGTCGCCCGACGCGCGCAGGCTCGACCTCTCGTTCGGCTCCGACGACGGCCTCGTCCTCTTCGTGAACGGCCGCAAGGTCCATGAGAACCAGGCCCAGCGCGGGGTCGCGCCCGACCAGGACCGCGTCTCGGTCGAACTTGCACCCGGCCAGAACTTCCTCGTCGCCAAGGTGGTCAACACGGGCGGCGCGGCCGGCTTCTATCACCGCGCGATTCCCGCGGAAACCGTGTGGGACCAGCGCATGGTCGCGCTCGGGCTTCCAGAGGGCGCCGTCCGCGGGGAAGTGGTCGAGCGCGCGCGCGATGTCTGGCGCGAGCGCTTCTCGCCGACCTATGTCGCGGCCTCGAAGGAGATCGCGCGCATCGAGTCGGAGCGCGCCACGCTCCTCGCATCGACCCCGCGCACCATGGTGATGCGCGAGATGGCCACGCCGCGCGAGACCTTCGTCCACGCGCGCGGCCTCTACGACCAGGCCGATCGCAACCGCCCCGTCTCGCGCCGCGTTCCGACGGTGCTCGGCGCGATGCCCGACGACGCGCCCAGGAACCGCCTCGGCCTCGCGGAGTGGCTCGTCTCCGATGAAAACCCGCTCACAGCGCGCGTGACCGTGAACCGCGTCTGGGAGCTCTTCTTCGGGAACGGCCTCGTCCGCACGAGCGACGACTTCGGCCTGCAGGGCGAGTGGCCCACGCACCCCGAGCTCCTCGACCACCTCGCCGTGCGCTTCCGCGAGGGCGGGTGGGACATGCACGCGCTCGTCCGCGACATCGTGACGAGCGCGACCTACCGCCAGGCCTCGCGCGTCCGCCCCGAGGTCGCGGCCCGCGACCCGGGCAACCGTCTCCTTGCATCGTTCCCGCGTCAGCGCCTCTCGGCCGAGGCGATCCGCGACCAGGCGCTCTTCGTCGGCGGGCTGCTCGAGGAGCGCTTCGGCGGCCCGAGCGTGAAGCCCTACCAGCCCGAGGGCCTCTGGCAGGAGGTCGCGATGCTCCAGTCGAATACGCGCGTCTACGAGCAGGGGAAGGGCGAGGACCTGTGGCGCCGCAGCCTCTACACCTACTGGAAGCGCGCCGCGCCGCCGCCCACGATGCTCACATTCGACGCGCCGACCCGCGAGTTCTGCTCGACCAAGCGGCTCGTCACCAACACGCCGCTCCAGTCGCTCGCGCTCTGGAACGACCCGCAGTTCGTGGAGGCGGCGCGCGCCGCCGCCGCGCGCGTCCTCGCCGACGCGCCCGACGACCGCGCGCGCGCCACGCTCCTCTTCCGCCGCGCGACGGGCACGCAGCCCTCGTCGGCCGCGCTCGAGCGGCTGCTTGCCACGCTCGACGAACTCCGCGCCCGGTACCAAAGCGCCCCCGAGGATGCGCGCCAGCTCGTCATGGTGGGTGAGTCCTCGGTCGGCCGGGAGCTTCCCCCGGAGGAGCTCGCCGCGTGGACGCTCGTCGCGAACGCGATCCTCTCGAGCGACGCGACGATCGTGAAGGACTGACGGAAGACGCCGGACGGATGTGAGAGACGCGCGCGACGAGCGCCACGACCGACCCCGCAGGAACCAAGCCATGACCACGAATCAGAAGATCAGCGCCACCCCTGCGGACGGACTCGAGGAGTACCTCCTCAACATGACGCGCCGCCGCTTCTTCGGCGCGATGGCGGGATCGATCGGCGCAGGCCTCGGTGGCGCCGCGCTCGCGTCGCTCCTCGGCACGCAGCGGGCCTCTGCAGCCACGATCCTCGGCCCGAACGGCCTTCCCGCGGCGCCGTTTGCCGGAGGCTCGCCTGCCCCGCACTTCGCCCCGAAGGCGAAGCGCGTCATCTACATGCACATGGAGGGGGCGCCCAGCCAGCTCGATCTCTACGACTACAAGCCGGGGCTCGCCGCGAGGTTCAACGAAGACCTGCCCGACTCGATCCGCAAGGGCCAGCGCATCACCACGATGACGAGCGGCCAGGACCGCCTTCCCGTCGCGCCCACGAAGTTCCGCTTCGACCGCTACGAGAACAACGAGGACGGCCTCCATCTCTCCGAGCTGCTGCCCCACACGGGCGGCATCGCCAAGGAGATGTGCCTGATCCGCTCGATGCACACGCAGGCCATCAACCACGAGCCTGGCATCACATTCTTCCAGACGGGCTCCGAGCAGCCCGGCCGCCCGAGCTTCGGCTCGTGGATGAGCTATGGCCTCGGCAGCATGAACTCGAACCTGCCCGCGTTCGTGGTGATGATCACACAGGGCGTCGGCAACATGCAGGCCCTGAGCGCGCGCTTCTGGGGCAGCGGCTTCCTGCCGAGCGAGCACCAGGGCTGTCGCCTCCGCTCGGGGCGCGACCCCGTGCTCTACCTGCGCGACCCGGACGGCGTCACCCGCGAGGACCGTCGCCGCATGCTCGACCTCGTCGGCGAACTCAACGAGACGGAGTTCGAGGAGAGCCTCGACCCCGAGGTGCGCGCGCGCCTCGCGCAGCATGAGATGGCCTACCGCATGCAGATGTCCGTGCCCGAGCTGACCGACTTCTCCGACGAGGATCCCGCGACGCTCGAGATGTACGGCCCCGATGTCCACAAGCCCGGCTCGTTCGCAGCGAACTGCCTGCTCGCACGCCGCCTCGCCGAAAGAGACGTGCGCTTCATCCAGCTCTACATGCGCGGCTGGGACCAGCACGGCAACCTCCCGGGCGAGCTCAGCGCGCAGGCGAAGGCGGTCGACCAGGCGCAGTCCGCGCTCGTGAAGGACCTGAAGCGCCGCGGCCTCCTCGACGAGACGCTCGTCCTCTGGGGCGGCGAGTTCGGCCGCACCGTCTACTCGCAGGGCCAGCTCTCGCGCGACAACTACGGCCGCGACCACCATCCGCGCTGCTTCTCGGTGTGGCTCGCGGGCGGCGGAATCAAGCCTGGAATCACCTACGGCGCGACCGACGAGTACTCCTACAACATCGTCGACAAGCCCGTCGAGGTGCACGACCTCCACGCGACGATGCTGCACCTCCTCGGCATCGACCACAAGAGGCTCGTCTACCGCGCGCAGGGCCGCGACTACCGCCTGACCGATGTCAAGGGCGAGCTCGTGCGCGGCATCATGGCGTAGCGCTCGCGCCTGGCCTACCGGCGGCTGGAAGGGCGGCGACGGGCGTGTGCACGCCGATTTCCCTCACATCGACGGCGTGGAGTGCCGATATGTTCGCTCCATGCCCTCGGAGCGGATCACCCTCATCCTCGACTTCGACTCCACCATCGTCGCCGCCGAGGGCCTCGACGAGATCGCGCGCCTTGCGCTCGCCGACGACCCCGACCGCGACGCGAAGGTGCTCGCCATCGAGGGCATCACCCGCGACGGCATGGAGGGACGCATCGGCATCGACGAGTCGCTCCGCCGGCGTCTCTCGCAGCTCTCGATCACGCGCGCGCATGTCGACGCCGTGGTGAAGCTGCTCAGGAAGCGGATCGCGCCGAGCTTCCGCCGCCACAAGGCGGCGATCCGCCGCAACGCCGACAGCATCTATGTCGTCAGCTCGGGGTTCCGCGACTATGTCGTCCCGGTGTGCGCGGATCTCGGCATCGCGCCCGACCATGTCGTCGCGAACGAACTGCACTGGTCGAAGGACGGCAAGTCCGTCATCGGCTACGACACCGGCTCGCCGCTCGCGCAGCCGATGGGAAAGCCCGCCGCGGTGCGCGCGCTCGGGCTTGCGGGAACCGTCGTCGCCGTCGGCGACGGCGCCACCGACTGCGAGATCCGCGACGCGGGCGCGGCGCACGAGTTCGTGGCCTACTGCGAGAACATCGCGCGCGAGAATGTCGTCGCGCGCGCCGACCGCGTCGTCCGCAGCGTCGACGAGCTGCTCTGGATCTACGGGCTCCCGGGCGCCCCGAGCTTCCCGAAGTCGCGCATGGTCGCGCTCCTTCTCGAGAACATCCACGCCGACGCCGCGAACATGCTGCGCGACGAGGGCTACAAGGTCGAGGCGCTCTCGGATGCGCTTCCCGAGGCCGAGCTCTCTCGCGCGCTGAAGGGCGTCTCGCTCCTCGGGATCCGCTCGAAGACGCGCGTCTCCGCGGCCGCGCTTCACTCCGCGGACCGTCTCCTCGCCATCGGCTGCTTCTGCATCGGCACCGAGCAGGTCGACCTCGCGGCGGCCGCCGCGCGCGGCGTGGCCGTCTTCAACGCGCCCTACTCGAACACCCGCAGCGTGGTCGAGCTTGCGATCGGCGAGATCGTCATGCTCATGCGCCGCGCGGTCGAGAGCGACCGCATCCTGCACGCGGGCGGCTGGCGCAAGAGCGCGCAGGGCTGCTGCGAGCTCCGCGGGAAGACGCTTGGCATCGTCGGCTACGGGCACATCGGATCGCAGCTTTCGGTGCTCGCGGAGGCGATGGGCATGCAGGTCCTCTACCACGACATCGCCGAGGTCATGCCGCTCGGGAACGCGCGGCGCGCGAAGAGCCTCGGCGAGCTCCTCGCGAAGTCCGACATCGTGAGCCTGCATGTCGACGGCCGCCGCGAGAACACGCATCTCATCGGAGAGCGCGAGCTGCGCAGGATGAAGCAGGGGGCGCACCTCCTCAACCTCGCGCGCGGCCACATCGTCGACCTCGACGCGCTCGCGGCCAGCCTGAAGGCGGGGCACCTCGCGGGCGCCGCGGTCGATGTCTTCCCCGCCGAGCCCAACTCGAACAAGGAGGCGTTCGACACGCCTCTGCGAGGGATCCCGAATGTCATCCTCACGGCCCACATCGGCGGGTCGACCGCCGAGGCGCAGCAGGGGATCGGCACCTTCGTGGCGAACCGCCTCGTCGAGCATGTCAACGCGGGCGCGACAGCGGGAAGCGTGAACCTCCCCAACATCGCGCTGCCGCCGACGCCACGCGCGCACCGCTTCCTGCACCTGCATCGGAACCAGCCCGGCGTCCTCGCGGAGATCAACTCGATCCTCGCGCGGCGCAGGATCAACATCCTCGGGCAGTCGCTCCGCACCGACGAGGCCGTCGGCTATGTGGTGACGGATGTCAACAAGACCTACGACGACGCCGTGATCGACGAACTCCGCTCCGTCTCGGGCACGATCCGCTTCCGAGTGCTCTATTGACGCCGCGCCTGAGCCTCCGCGCGATGCTTCTCAGACCACCCGAGCGGGCGCACTGCCGAATCGCCGAAGTGCGACCCGCGGAAAGCCGATCGGTATAGTCGCACCCATGCCTTCCGATACCCCATCGAGCCGTCTTCCCGGCGCCACCTGCCTCTCGCTCGCATCGATGCTCGGCGCCGTGATCGCGCTCGGAGGCGGCGTCGGCTGCGCAACCCGTGGCGGCGACGCGTCCGCAGATTCGACGGCCACGAAGGTGGCGCAGGGCACCGCGTCCGAGCCCGCGGCCACGCCCGCGCAGTCGGAGCCGACCCAGGTCCTCGCGCGCAACGACACCGCTGCGCGCGCGGAGGAAACTGCGACGACCAAGCCAGAGACGAAGCCAGAGACGAAGCCAGGGAAGACGGCCAAGAAGGCTCCTTCGACCCCGCCCGCCCCCCAGGACCCGGGCCTCAGCTTCGAGCAGCACACCGAGCCCGTCATCCAGCGGCCTGCGCCGCGCACGCCGCCGGCGCCCCCGCCCGCAGCCGAGGGCAAGGCGGGCGAGGGCAAGGCGGGCGAGGGCCAGGCGCTCGCCTTCCCGCCGATGATCGTGCAGGACGACGCGATGGCGATCGTCAACCGCGCCTTGGCGAATGTGAAGGAACTCCGCAGCCTCGACTGCATCACGCTCACCGAGTCGGTCGGCGTGCCCGAGGAGATGCGCATGTCTGGCCTCGGCCTCAAGCGGCGCGTCCAGCTCCGCTTCGTCCAGCTCGACTCGATCTCGATGCCGAACTTCCGCATCACCCACCTCGACCAAGGCCCCGAGGGCGATGTCGCGGGCGCCGTCGCGCTCTTCGACGGCAAGCGTGCGATCCTCGTCGACGACCGCAGCAGGACCTACTTCGATCCCGGCAGCGACTGGCTCAGGGTCGTCGGCCCGCATCTCCCCGCGATCCCGCGCTGGTACTTCGTCGAGCGCGCGGCCGCGGTGCGCATGCCCGACGAGATCGAGGCCTCCGAGATCCTGCTTCCCGACATCGTGGGCGCCCGCATCCTGCGCACCGAGGAGCTCGATGGGCAGACCTGCGATGTGGTCGAGGTGTTCAAGAGCCAGAATGTGGTCGCGGAAGGCGACACCACGACCGAGGTCGTCGACGAGATCCGCTACACCGAGACGATCCACTACGCCCGTTCCGACGGCATGCCCCGCCGCGTCGAGCTGCGCATGCTGAGCGGCCCCGAGGGAACGATCACCCCCGGCGAGACCACGACGATGCACTACTGGGGCGTCGTCATGAACCCCGAGTTCGCCCCGTCGTTCTTCCGCGCGGAGCCTCCCGCGGGCTACACGGCCGTCGACGGATCGTGAGCGGCGCGCCGCCGCGCCCACGGCGGTTTCCCGCGGGACGCGGCCTCGCTCCGCGTGTGAATCAGCACGATCTTCATCCACGCGCCGCGCGCGGCGTGGTACCGTCCCTCGCACTCGCGACCGAGCGCGGCCGTGCCGCGCGCCAGCTCCACGAACAAAGGTAGAACATGCATCCGCTCCGACGCAGCACGATCGTCCTCTCGCTCGCCGCCGCGGCGCTCGCCGCCTCGCCCGCCCTGGGTCTCGCGCAGGAGTCCGCGAAGGAGGCGCCGACGCAGGTCGCCGCCGAGCCCGCGAAGGCGGGCCCCATCGACGCGAAGGCCGCGGCGATCTACGAGCGCGGCGTGCAGGCCGTGCGCGCGTACCGCACGCTCGAGATGACGAGCCAGACCAAGATCGAGGGCATGGAGGAGATGGCCGGCATGCTGCCCGCGGGCTTCGACGCGAAGCACCGCGTCGTCTTCCGCGCCAACGCGGCCGACGCCGCCGTCACGCAGGTCGGTGGCGCGATGCGCATCGAGCAGCTCGATGACACGGGCGTCGCGAACTTCGCGGTGGTCGACGAGAACGCGGAGAACAAGACCCTCCTTGTCGACCCGCGCGCGAAGACCTACAGCGTCGCCGCGGGCGACGACTGGCCCATGGTGGTCGGCGTCAAGATGATCGCGATGCCGAACTGGTTCGTGGAGCAGCGCATGCGCGGCCGCGCGGATGCGGCAGCCATGTTCGGCGCGGCCACGATGAAGTCCGCCGCGATCGACGGCGTGGTGACGCTCGATGGCGTCGAGTGCGATGTCGTGAAGGTCGTGCGTGAGTTCAACATGGGCTCGGTCGAGGGCATGGAGGAGATGGAGGGCATGGAGGAGATGGGCGAGACCCCGACCATCCGCATGAAGGAGACGATCGCCTTCGCGCGCACCGACGGCCTTCCGCGCAGCATCACCATGATGCCCGAGATGGACGACATGCCCGAGGGCGCGGACTTCCCGATGCCCGTCACGCTCCTCACGGGCGTGAAGGTCGACGCAGAGGTCGACGCCGCGCTCTTCACGACGACGCCCCCCGAGGGATTCACCAAGGTCGATCCGCCGAAGCAGGACTTCATGATGGGCGCAGAGGATGGCGACGCGCCCGAGGCCCCCGCGCTCAAGGTGAAGGTCGGCGACGCGGCGCCCGACTTCGCGCTGAAGGACCTCGCTGGCGCGGAGGTCACCCTCGCCTCGCTCAAGGGCAAGGTCGTCCTCCTCGACTTCTGGGCGACCTGGTGCGGCCCGTGCAAGGCCGCCATGCCCGCGATCCAGAAGATCGCCGACGACTACAAGGACAAGGGCGTCGTGGTCCTCGGCATCAACACCTGGGAGAACTCGCCCGACGCCGCGAAGAAGTACATGGCCGACAAGAAGTTCACCTATCCGTGCCTCCTCGCGGGCGATCCGCTCGCCGAGGCCTACGGCGTGCCCGGCATTCCGACGCTCGTCGTGATCGGCAAGGACGGCACCGTGGCGCTCCTCGAGGTCGGCATGGGCGGCGACGCGCCGCTCCGCGCGGCGATCGACGCCGAGCTCGCCAAGTGACGGGGGCGCGGCGACGGCCGCGGCCCGCGTGAATCCCCGATTCGGCGTCCGAGATCGGCGTTCTTCATCCGAAGCGCGTCGAACGGGCGCCGCTTCGTTGACACGGCGTGCAGGCTGGGTCATGCTATCGCCATGCCTTTCCAGACCCGTCCGTCGGCGACGGCGCTTCGACGCGGCTTCACGCTCGTCGAGCTCCTCGTCGTGATCGCGATCATCTCCCTGATCGTGGCCCTCATCGCGATCTCGATCCCGCAGGTGCAGCGGCAGTCGCGCAGCGTGCAGTGCCTCTCGAACCAGCGGCAGCTCAATGTCGGGTTCACGCAGTACTACGGCGACAACTCGGGGCGCTTCATGGGCGTCGACACGGGCCTCACGCAGTGGGACTGGGTGCAGGGGCAGGGCAATCTCAACGGAAACGGCTTCGAGACCATCAACGCGCTCAAGCGCGGGCGCATGTGGTCGTACATCGGTCAGAACGCGGCGGTCTACAAGAGCCCGTTCGATCCGTTCTCGAGCTTCCAGCGCCTGCGGACCTACTCGTTCAACGCGTTCATCTCGACGGGCGAGGGCCCGATGTGGGGCGGCCCGCCGAACTGGCAGGTCAACACCATGGGCCGCATCCCCGTGCCATCGAAGACGATCGTGACGAGCCTCGAGTACGACCACCGCGGCTACAACATCAACGGATTCGGCATCAGCGTCACGGGCAACGGCATCTGGGTCGACAAGATCGCGGCCTGGCACCCCGGACGCTGGAACTTCTCCATGGCGGACGGCTCCGTGTTCACCTACGAGCACGCCGCGAAGCAGAAGGATGTCGACTACTACATGACCCTGCCGCAGAACGATGTCTTCTGGCCCGGGCCCGACTACGAGTGGTTGCGTCGGGCGATGGTGCCGGGGATGTTCCAGTGATGTCGTCCTGCATCGCAGCGGTCGTCTCCGCGGGGCGGTCCGTCGGCCGCTGCGCCGCGGTGTGCGCGGCCGCGTCGCTCTTCGGAGCGCTTGCGCTCCCTGGCTGCAGCGATCGGGACTTTCCCGAGGGCTTCGAGGCGCAGGCCTCGCGCGACGAGGCGTCGTTCAACGCGCCTGCCGCGCCCGCGACGGCGGCTCCGCGAGGCCCCGCTTTGTCGGGTGGCGTTGGCTCGCCCGCATCGGATGGGGCCGACGGCTCCTTCGTGGTGTCCGCCGCGTCGGAGATCGAGCCTGCGTCGGAGGAGATCACGGAGGCCGACGCGAACGAGGCCGTGCGCCGCGCCACCACCGCCGCGATCGTCAAGGAGCTCGAGCTTCCGCCGCCGCCGCCCGCGGTCGTGATCGGCGGCGAGGAGCCCTACAAGAAGCACGCGCAGCACCCGAAGTTCGAGGAGTTCCGCCGCAAGGCCGGGCGCTACATCCAGCTGAAGCGGCAGCTGCTGCCGCTCGGTCGGAAGCTTGCCGACGGCACGGCGACCGCCGAGGAGCGCGCGCGCCACAACCGCATCGAGGAGGCGATGGCGCAGGAGTTCCGCCCGCTGAACGCCTACCTCTGGGACGACCGCTGGACGGAGGAGGACCGCGCCGCGATGGGCTGGATCCTGTTCGTGCCGCCGGAGTCGTGAGCGGCGGTCGCGCGGCGCCTCTATGAAGGGGTGCCGAAAGGCCTCCGCTACGATGGGTCGATGCGTTGCATCAGCCCTCTCGCGCGAGTCGTGTCCGCCGTGGTTCTCGTGCACCTGGGGATTCCGCCTGCGGCGGCGGGTGATTTGCCCGCGATGCGCGCCGCGGTCGACGCCGCGCGCGCACGCATCGGCGAGCAGGTGTCGAAGTACCACGACCCCGTCGGGCCGCGCACCTGGATCGATGGCACGCGGCTCTGGTACGGCGAGACCTCGAAGGATGGCGCGCGGCGCTGGTGGCTTGTCGACGCCGCGAAGCAGGGCGATGCGGCGAAGACGCCGCTCTTCGACCATACCGCCGCCGCCGTCGCGCTTTCGAAGGCGGGGCGCGCGTACGCGGAGGACCGCCTGCCCGTGCGCGGCGTGGCGGTCGAGATCGGCGTCGACGGTGCGCCCGATCGCGTCGCCGTCGCGCTCGAAGGCCTCGAGTCGCCGCTCGTCTTCGCCGTGGGCGGCGCGCGCCTCGCCGACGATCCCGACGCGCGCGTCCTTCTCGAGACCTCGCTGAAGCCGGGCAAGCGACGAAGCCGCGGACAGGGTGCGTCGAGCGGGCTCGTCTTCGTGAACCGCCTCGACGAACCCGTCGAGATCTTCTGGGTCGATCGGGCGATGGTGGAGAAGCCCTACGGGCGCATCGAGCCGGGCGCCGAGCGCCGGCAGCACACCTACGGCGGGCACGCGTGGTTCGTGCGCACGGCGTCGGGCCGAGAGCTTGGGCATGTGGTGGCGGCCGATGTCGAGAAGACGGTCGTGGTCGGCGACGCGCCACCGCGCGAGCCGGAGCCCGTCGATGCGATGGACGGACAAGGCGAGACGGAGCAGCGCGATCCTGCGCTCCTCCAGATGCAGGGTTCGTTCCTGCCGCCGATGCTGCGCGTCGAGAACGACGGGCCGAACCTCGTCGTCACGCGCGAGGGCGCGGAGATCTTCCGCACCACCGACGGCGTCGCGGGCGACGCGTACCGCGCGCATTGGGTCGGCCTGAAGCAGGACGCCGTGTTCGCGCTCAAGGTGAAGGAGGGCCAGCGCCGCAAGGTCCATCTCGTCGAGAGCGCGCCGCGCGACCAGCTGCAGCCGAAGCTTCGCACGCTCGACTACACGAAGCCGGGCGACGCGATCGAGCGTGCTGCGCCACGGCTCTTCCGCCTCGCGCAGGCTGGAAGCGGCCCCGCTGGCACCACGATGCGCGAGGTCGCGATCGACGACGCGCTCTTTGCGAATCCGTGGTCGATCGACCGCGTGCGCGTACTGCCGAACGGCCGCGAGATCGCGTTTCTCTACAACGAGCGCGGCCACCGCGCGGTGCGGCTCGTTGCGGTCGATCTCGAGACGGGCGCCGCGCGCACGATCGCGGAGGAGTCGTATCCGACCTTCGTCGACTACACGAACAAGATCTGGATGCACTGGCTCGACGAGACGGGCGAGCTTCTCTGGATGACCGAGCGCAGCGGCTGGAACCACATCGTGCTTGTCGATGTCGCGACGGGCGCCGTGAAGCGCGCGGTGACGGAAGGCCCGTGGCTGGTGCGCCGCGTGCACGCGGTCGACGAGTCGGCGCGCACCATCGACCTCGCGGTGATGGGGCGCGACCCGTCGCAGGACCCGTACCATGTGCACCACGCGCGCGTGTCGATCGACGAAGGCCGCCTCACGATGCTGACCGATGGCGACGGCACCTGCCGCGTCGACTTCTCGCCGACGCGCGAGGCGCTCGTGTCGGTGCGCGCCCGCGCCGACCTGCCGCCGATCTACGAAGTGCGCCGCGCGAGCGATGGCGCGCTCATCGCCGAACTCGGCCGGGCCGACGACAGCGCGGCGCGCGCGGCGGGCTGGCGCGCGCCGATCCGGTTCAGCGCCAAGGGCCGCGACGGCGCGACCGACATCTGGGGGCTCGCGTACCTTCCGACCGACTTCGATCCGTCGAAGTCGTACCCAGTCATCGAGAACATCTACGCGGGCCCGCACGGGCAGCATGTGCCGAAGTGGTTCGAGCTCGGCGGGCGTAGCCGCGAGTACGCCGAACTCGGGGCGGTCGTCGTGCAGATCGACGGCATGGGCACCAACTGGCGTTCGAAGGCGTTCCACGATGTCGCCGCGAAGAATCTCGCCGACGCGGGATTTCCCGACCGAATCGCGTGGATCCGCGCGCTCGCGGCGTCGCAGCCCGGGCTCGACCTCGCACGCGTCGGCATCTTCGGCGGCAGCGCGGGCGGGCAGAACGCGATGCGCGCGGTGCTCGACCACGCCGACTTCTACAAGGCCGCCGTCGCCGACTGCGGCTGCCACGACAACCGCATGGACAAGATCTGGTGGAACGAGCAGTGGATGGGCTGGCCCGTCGACGAGAGCTACGCGCGGAGTTCGAACACGGAAGACGCCGCGCGACTCGGCGGCGCGCTCATGCTCGTCGTCGGCGCGCTCGATGACAATGTCGATCCGTCGAGCACGATGCAGGTGGTGCAGAAGCTGATCGACGCAGGCAAGGACTTCGAGCTCCTCGTCGTTCCCGACGGCGGCCACGGCATCGCGGAGAGCGACTACGGCAACCTGCGCCGCGCGCGGTTTTTGTTCCGCGAGCTGGCGAAGATCGACGGACATCGTCGCGCTTTGGATTGATGACGAGGCGCTGCGTCTGGCACGGATGGTGAAGCCCCTTGCGGCCGTGCGGTGAAGCTCGTCCGAACCTCACGCGCAGCCATTTCGCCAAAAAGTCTGTGTCGCACTTGCAGCCATTCCGAGGAGAGATACGATCGATTCCGAAAGTTCATGCTCGGTGCGCGGGCTTCCCTTGACTTCTCGATTCAGTATGTCGGTCTCGTGGACGTCGCGACCTACAGAGAGTGGGCGGCGCAAGTCCCGCAGGAACTTCGCGAACTCTTCGACCGGGTCATCTGGAGTGTCGCAAACGAAGGAGGCATCGACCAATGATGGGAGCCATCTGCAGCGCACTGAGTCGTCACTCTGCCGTCGGGCTGGCCGCGGCAGGCGTGTGGTCCGCCGGCGCATCGGCGTCGATCACGCAGTTCACCGACGAGGCTTCGTGGCGCGCAGCCGCGGGCGCGACCACCACGATCGGCGTGCCCGACATCCCGCCGGGGACACATCCGGAGGCGTTTGCCGGCAGCGGGTTGCAGTCGGTCAGCCTCTATGGGCGTACGCTTGGGCTCGGGCACGAGGATGTCGCCTATGCGCTAGGCGTTCCCTTGGGCACGACGGTGTTCTCCAGGACCGCCGACTCGATCTACACCTTCTCGACGCCGATCAACGCCTTCGCGCAGCAGTGGCTGTACTACCAGCCGCAGACGCTCATCCTGCTGAACCAGGGCTCGATCGTAGGTTCGTTCCAGTGGTTTCCCGATCCACCGGATCCGTGGCCGGCGACCAAGTTCTACGGCTTCACGAGCACGGTAGCCTTCGATCAGGTGTACAGCTTCAACATCAACCTTCCACATTACGGCACTCAGATCATGTTCACGCAGATCGTGCCCGCGCCTGCGGGTGGGTTGTGCTTGCTGGGTTTGATGGCAGGCGGCCGATGCCGGCGAAGGCGCGGGTAATCACGGGGCGTTCGCGCTCGCGGTAGTCTGCGCGAATGTTGAGATTCGCCGCCGCACTCGGAACACTCATCGCCTTCGCAGGCAGCGCGATCGCGCAGCCGCCCGCGCGCCCAGGTTCCGCGCAATCCCCGGGCATCGCGCGGCGCCCCAACATCGTCTTCATCATGTCGGACGACCATTGTCGCCAGGCGATCTCGTGCTACGGCGCGAGCGCGGCGCCCGGGCTCGTGTCGACGCCCGGGATCGACCGCATCGCGCGCGAGGGCGTCCGCTTCGACGCCGCGAGCGTGACGAACGCGATCTGCGGGCCGTCGCGCGCGGTCATGCTCACGGGCAAGCACAGCCATCGCAACGGCTTCGCGACCAACGACCAGTCGTTCGACGGCTCGCAGCAGACCTTCGTGAAGCTGTTGCGCGGCGCGGGGTATCGCGCGGAGATCGTCGGCAAGTGGCATCTCGGGAGCGACCCGCAGGGGTTCGACCACTTCGATGTCCTCGTCGGGCAGGGCGACTACTGGAACCCGACCTTCATCGTCGACGGCGTGAAGATGAAGCGCGAGGGGCACGCGACCGACATCATCCACGCGAATGCGCTCGAGCGGCTCGACGCGCTCGCAGCGGGCGCGAAGCAGGGGACGCCGTTCGCGCTGCTTGTCCACCACAAGGCGCCGCACCGCAACTGGATGCCGCAGCCGAGGTTCTTCGGGCTGTTCGCCGAGGCGCGCATCCCCGAGCCCGCGACGCTCTTCGACGATTTCGCGGGCCGCAGCATCGCGAGTTCGCTCCAGACGATGTCGATCGCGCGCGACCTGTCGTGGGACTACGACCTCAAGGTCGAGCCGCAGCGGCTCTTCCCCGAGGGCAAGGTGCCGCAGCTCGACAAGTGGATGGCGAACGAACTTGCGCGATTGCCCGAGGCAACGCGCCGCGCGATCCGCGACGCGTACGGCGCGGAGAACGACGCGCTCGTCGCGGGCTTCGCGTCGATGGACGCGCGCGCGCAGGCGTCGTGGCGGTTCCAGCGCTACGCGAAGGACTACCTGCGCACCGCGCAGGGCGTCGACGAGTCGGTGGGCGGCATCCTCGACGAACTCGACCGCCTCGGGATCGCGGACAACACGATCGTCGTCTACACGAGCGACCAAGGCTGGTTTCTCGGCGAACACGGCTGGTACGACAAGCGCTGGATGTACGAGGAGAGCTTCCGTACGCCGCTCGTCGTGCGCTGGCCGCGCGTGATTCCGGCGGGCGGCGCGTCGCGCGCGCTCGTCCAGAACCTCGATTTCGCGCCGACATTCCTCGAGGCGGCGGGCGTCGCGGTGCCGGCCGACATGCAGGGGAAGAGCATGGTTGCGCTCCTCAAGGCAGGCGGCGATGAATCGAAGGCGGGCGCGGCCCCGTTCCGCGAGGCGACCTACTACCGCTTCGAGGAGTCGAAGGGCCCGCACACGGTGCCACGCCACGAGGGCGTGGCGACGGCGAACGCGAAGCTGATCCGCTTTCTCGACCTGAAGGGCGCGGCGGGCGAGCCGCTGCTCGAGCTCTACGACCTTGTCGCGGACCCCGACGAGCGCCGCAACCTCGCGGGCGACGCGGGCGCCGCGCCGCTTCTTGCCGAGATGCTCGAGAAGCTCGAGGAGGTTCGCCGCGCGTATGGCGCGCCGCAGGACGCGCAGGCCGCCGCCGTGCCCGCCGCGAAGCCGAACATCGTCCTCTTCGTCGCAGACGACCTCGGGCAGCAGGATGTCTCGGTGCCGATGCTCGGCGAGGTTTCGGCGCTCAACCGCCGCTTCCGCACGCCGAACCTCGAGGCGCTCGCCGCGCGCGGGGTGCGCTTCTCGAACGCCTACGCCGCGGCGCCCGTCTGCACGCCTTCGCGTGCGGCGATCCTGTGCGGACAGTCGCCCGCGCGCACGCACATCACCTACTGGACGCTCGAGAAGGATCGTGACAACTCGTCCCGCCATCCCCGTCTCGACCCGCCCGCATGGCAGGTGAACGGGCTCCAGCCGTCGCGCGATCTCCTGCCCGAACTCCTGCGCGGCGCGGGATACCGCACGATCCATGTCGGCAAGGCGCACTGGGGCGCGCGGGGGACGGACGGGGCGGACCCGACGAAGCTCGGCTTCGACATCAACATCGCAGGGCACGCGGCGGGCGCGCCGGGCAGCTATCTCGGCACCGACTGGTTCAAGGACGCCGCACGCAAGGGGCGTGGCAAGGTCGCGCCGCAGGACGCGGCGCCAAGCGTGTGGGATGTCCCCGGGCTCGGCCGATGGCATGGGGAGCGTGTCTGGCTCGACGACGCGCTCGGGCAGGAGGCCGCCCAGGCGCTCGCTGGCGCTGTGCGCGACGGACGCCCCTTCTTCCTTTCGTTCGCGCCATACGGAGTCCACACACCGATCATGCAGGACGACCGCTTCGCCTCGGCGTACGCCGACCTCGACCCGACGGAGCGCGCCTACGCCTCCATGGTGGCGGCGGTCGACGACGCGCTTGGCAGCCTCGTGCGGCACTGCGCCGCGCTCGGCGTGCTCGAGTCGACCGTGTTCGTCTTCACTTCAGACAACGGGGGGCTCGCGGCTGTCGCGCGCGGGGCGGCGCCCGACGGTCGCACCCAGCATGCACACAACGCGCCGCTGCGTTCGGGAAAGGGCTCCGCCTACGAGGGCGGGCTGCGCGTGCCGTTCGTGGTGGCGGGGCCGGGGATCGCCCCGCGCGCGGAGCCGGACCCGACGCCGATCGTCGGCACCGATCTCTACCCGACGCTTCTCGGCCTCGCGGGTGTCGAGATGCCGGCCCGCCGCCCGATCGATGGACTCGATCTCGGGCCTCTCCTCCAGGGGACGGCGGGGCTTCCTGAACGCAGCCTGCTCTTCCACCAGCCCCACGCATGGGGGCCGACGGGCCCGGGCATCGAGCCCTTCAGCGCGGTCCGGCGCGGGGACTGGAAGCTGATCTGGTTCCACGACGCGGCGGGCGCGGGCGGCAGGATCGAGCTGTTCGATGTGGCGCGAGACCCGTCGGAGTCCGTGGAGCGCTCGGCGGCGAATCCCGCGGTGCGTGCGTCGATGCTGGGTCATCTCCGTCGCGCGCTCGAGGACTCGGGTGCGCAGTACCCGACCTTGCGCGAGGGTGGTGGCGAGGTTCGGCCGTAGGCCGCTCGGCCCCTCGCGGTTCGGGCTTGACGGAGGTGTCAGATCGCGTACCCTGACGCCGTCCGTTGGTTCGAACACACGCACGCGGTGGGAAACGCACGCGCATGGTCGCGCGTGCTTCGCGTTGCGCCGCGCCCGCGGCAGCAGGGAGGCGTCATGTCTGAAGTCGGTTCGTCTGGTGGTGGACTCGGGAGTGGTGGCACGGACGGCGAGGGCGCCGGCCGTGGCCTGATCGCGCGCGTCGCCGCGTGGATGGGGAAGCCTGGCGCGGGGCTCTTTCTCCTCGGCGCGGCGCTCGCCTTCGGCGTGCTCGGCGCGAGCGAGCGCCTCGGCAGCGCGCTGCGCACGATGCGGCAGGACAACTCGATCCGCGTGAAGGGCGTCGCCGAGATGGACCTCACGAGCGACCGCGGCACCTGGTTCGGGAAGGTCCGCGCGCGCGCCGCCACGCTGCCCGACGCCTACGCCGCGCTCGAGCGCTCGATGGACGCGCTGCGCTCGTTCGTGGTGAGCTCGGGCATTGCCAACGACCTCATCACGGTCGCGAGCGTCGAGATCGGGCGCGAGATGAAGCGCGACTCGAAGGGGAACCCGACCAACGAGGTCGACACCTTCGTCCTCACGCAGACGCTCGGGTTCACCTCGACGAACGTGCAGGTCGTGCGCGGAATCGCCAACGACGCGACGGCGCTCATCAAGCAGGGCGTCGAGGTCGAGAGCGGCGACCCCGTCTTCAAGGTCAGCACGCTCGAGGAGGCGAAGATGCGCCTGCTCGAGCAGGCGACCGCGAACGCCCTCGAGCGCGCGCAGACGCTCGCGCGTGGGTCCGGCAACTCGATCGGCAAGCTCACGAGCGCCTCGCAGGGCGTCTTCCACATCCTCGCGCGCGGCTCGACGAGCTCGAGCGAGTGGGGCGGCGAGTACGACACCTCGACGATCGACAAGACCGCGCGCGTGGTGGTGACGCTCGACTACTCGGTCGAGTAGCGTCGCGCCCGCGTGGGCGGCCCGCCGTGCGCGTGGTACCGTGCGTCCATGAACGGTCGGTCCGTGGAAGATCTCACCGAGGTCCTGCGCCGCGCCTCGTCGGGGGACGACGGGGCGCGGGCGCTCTTGTGGGAGCGCGTCTACGGCGAGCTCCACGCGATCGCGCGTTCGCTGCGCGCGTCCGAGCGTGGCGGCGCCGCCTCGGCGACCCCTGGCGCAACCACGATCGTGCACGAGGCCTTCCTCAAGTGCGAGAAGGGCGGGGAGACCCCCGCGTGGGAGAACCGCGCGCACTTCTTCGGCTCCGCCGCGCGCGCCATGGGGCAGTTCCTGATCGACTGGCGCCGTTCGACGACGCGCCTCAAGCGCGGCGGCACGCGCGGCACGCTCGCCCTCGGCGATCTCGCGGCGGGCGACGGCGCGCTGCCATCCTTCGAACCTCTCGACGACCCCGACCGCGCCCTCGCCGAGTGGACGCCGCGCCTTGCGGCCGCCATGGACGCGCTTGAACGCGATGCGCCGCAGACCGCGCATGTCGTATGGATGCGGTACATGGTCGGCCTCTCTCTTGAACAGACTTCCGAGATCCTCGGCATCGCGCCGCGCACGGTGTCGAAGCACTGGAACCTCGGGCGCGCATGGCTCAGGCGCGCGCTTGCCGACGGAGAGACCGCGTGAGCGCGGGCCGCGAGGAGGAGGAGCTTGCGGACGCGCTCGATCGGCTGCTTCGCGCGAGCGCGGACCGCCGAGAGGCGATGCTCGCCGAGATCGCGGCAGGCGAGCCTGCGCGTGCGGCGGAGCTCAGGGCGCTCCTCGCCGTCCTGCCCGATCCCGAGCTCGGCGATGCGCCCTCCGCGCCAGACGCGTCCGAGGAGCCCGCTGTCGGCGACACGATCGGCGGATGCGTGCTCGAGGCGGTGCTTGGGCGCGGCGGCATCGGCACGGTGTTCGCGGCGCGGCAGCTCGAGCCCCCGCGCGCGGTCGCCGTGAAGATCCTCAGGCCCGAGCGCGCCCGCCCGCGCGATGTCGCGCGCTTCCGCACCGAGGCGACGGCGCTCGCCCGCCTCGAGCACCCTGCGATCGCGCGGCTCTACGCCTCCGGAATCGAGCCGCGCGGCGCGCGGGCGATTCCCTTCATCGTGATGGAGCGCGTGCCGGACGCGCGCGACATCATCGCGTGGTGGCGCGATGCGCGCGCCGACGCGCGCACCCTCGCGCTTCAGCTCGCGACCGTCTGCGACGCGCTCCAGCACGGCCATAACCGCGGCATCGTGCACAGCGACCTGAAGCCCTCGAACATCCTCGTCGACGGCGACGGGCGCCCACGCGTGATCGACTTCGGCATCGCGAGGCTCGCCTCTTCGCCCGAAGCCGACGCGCAGGAGCCGCAGCGCGGCGCGCTCGTCGGCACGCCCGCCTACATGGCGCCCGAGCAGATCGGCGGCGCGGAAGTCGGCGCGGAGCCCGACATCGACGCGCGCGTCGACATCCACGCGATCGGCCTGATCCTCTACGAGGCGCTGCTCGGCCGACGGGCGTATGAGGTCGCCCTCGAGCGCCCCCTCGACGCCCGCCGCTTCATGCACGAGTTCGATCCGCCGATACCCCATCGCGTCGACTCGCGCATTCCCGTCGACCTCTCTGCCGTCACGATGAAGGCGATGGCGAAGGACCGCGAGAAGCGCTACCCGAGCATGAGCGCGCTTGCGGCGGACCTGCGCGCCTTCGCCGACGGACGCGCCGTCGTCGCGCGCCCCGAGACGGGGCCCGAGCGCCTCGCGCGCTTCCTGCTCCGATATCGCTTGGCCTCGGCGGCGCTCTCCATCGCCGTCCTCTCGCTCGTGGCCGCGGTCGTGCTTTCGACGAACGCGCTCGGAGTCTCGCGCCGACGCGCGGCCGCAGCGGAACTCGTGCTGGCCATGGCCGCCGCCAGCAACGGAAACATCCGCGAGGCGACATCCGCGCTCGAGCGGATCGACATCCCCGCCGATCCCGTGATCCGCGGCATGATCGAGCGGATGCTCGACGACTCCGCAATCGAGCCGTTCGCGCCTTCGCACGGCCATCTCATCGGCGCCGCGATCTCGTCCGACGGGTCGCGTTGGGCCGCAGGCGGCGATGGCGGCGGCGTCTTCGTCGTCGATGCAGCCGGAAGGGAAGTGGGCCGCGCGAAGCTTGGCGACGGCGCGATCTGGGCCCTCGCGTTCTCTCCCGATGGAGGGCGCCTCTTCGCGGGCGACTGGATGGGGACGATCTTCGAGATCGATCTTGGGTCGGGCGCCGATCTGGTCGCCGATCACGGCGCGGCGCGTCCACGCGAGTTCGCCACGCGACGGATCGCGTCGGTCGCGGGGCTCGTCCGCGACATCGTCCCTTCCCGCGACGGCACGCGACTCCTCGCGTTGTCGTCGCCGTTGAACCTCTCGACGATCGATCTCGCGACAGGCGTCGTGCGCGCATCGAGCGACGGGCCCGCGCACGGCATGGCGCGCTCCCTTGCGTGGAACGGAGAGGGCCGCGCGTTCGCCGCGGGATTCCACTCCAACATCGGCGCATTCGATGTGCCTGCCGACGGAGCGCCGACGCGCGTCGAGCTGCCATGGCTTCAAGGCCTCGTGGACATACCCGCGGCGATCGGTCTCTCGCGCGACGGCGCGCTCCTCGCGGTCGCCAATCCAGTCGGCGTGGTGCATGTCGTCGATGCGCAGAGCGGCGAGCCGCGCTTCACGGCGCGCGTCGCGCACGAGGTCTGGTCGATCGACTTCTCCCACGACGGAACACGCGTCGCGGTGTCCGAGCGTGGTGGCGGCGTGCACGAGTTCCTGGTTGCGGACGGCACGCCGCTTGGGCGCCACGGCGCGCTCTCCCCGGATCCAGCCTGGGCGGTGGCCTATGCGCCCGATGGTTCGCTCCTGGCGAACATCGGCCTCGTCGCCACCCGCTTCACGGCGGATCGCGGCTGGGCGACGAGGCTTCCGCCGTTTCCGCGCGGCGCGTTGCGGGCCGCGGTCGTTCTTGGACGCGACGGCGACGCTCCGACCCTTCGTGCGGCCGGGGGCGATGGCAGTGTCTGGGATCTCGACATCGCGCGAGGGCTCTGGCGCGAGTTGCCGCTTTCAGGGCCGGTGGCGCCAGGACCGGCGAGGTTCGACCCCGAGGGTGCGCGCCTCGCTGCATGGTCGGACGAGGGCATAGAGATCGTGCCACTCGAGGAGGACGCCAGTGCATCGCGTGCGCGCATCGCGATCGCCTTGCCGCCGCGCGGGCAGCGCGCGCTCGCGTGGGATCCGGCGGGAGACGAACTGACCGTCGTGTCCGCGGGGGAGACCACGATTCTTCGGGAGGACGGCACGATCGTCGCTCGCGCCACGGTCGAAGGTTCGCCGGTCGGGCACGCCGTCGTCTACGACGCGACGCGCAGGCCGGTCGTCTTCGTGCAGTTCAGCAGGGGCGTCCTGATCCTCCGCGACCAGTCAGGAGCCGTGAGGCTCGAGGGCGGCGTGATCTCCTCCTCCTCGAGGTTGATCCGTCTCGGAACTCGATGGGCGTTGCCCTCGATCGGGGGCCCAGTGACAATTACCTCCCCCGGCGGGTTCGAGCAGGTCCGCGACAAGACCGAGGATTTCGACGCGGTGCTCGTCGGACACACCAATGTCGCGTTCGCCGCGGCGCTCGCCGCGGATGGTCGCATGCTCGCGACGGCGGGCGCAGACACGCGCATCCGCTTCTGGGATCTCGCGCGCAAGGAACTGCTGGTGACGGCCATGATCTGCGAGCGTCCGGTTCAGTACCTCGAATGGCTCGACGGCGGCAGCGCGCTGCTTGCGATCGATGCAGCGGGCGAGGTCTTCCTGCTCGACTCCGTGCCGCGGAGGACGCGCCTCTCGC
>CAYMSD010000011.1:13531-14976 GCA_964393015.1 uncultured Klebsiella sp. | reverse complement strand
GCCTCGATGCAATCCCCGGCTCACGCCTCGACGCGATAGCCGCGGCCCGCGTAGGGCCAGTAGCCGCCGCGCATGTTCAAGGCCGTGAAGCCAGAGCGCGCGAGGAACGCGGCCGCGCGCGCGCTGCGGTTGCCGCTGCGGCAATAGCAGACGACCGCGCGGGTGCGGTCGAGCTCGGCGACCCGCGCGCGCAGGTGCGTGTACGGCACATGCAGCGCGTTCGGCAGGTGCCCCGCCGCGAACTCGCTGCAGGTGCGGACATCGAGCACCGTCACCTCGCCGCGCTCGATGAGTTCGTGCGCGCGCACGGGCGAGATCTCGTCGACGCCCGCGGTCGCGAAGGTTCCCGTCGCGAGCGCCGAGACGACGCGTGGCTCGACGAATCCCTCGAGCGCCTCGGGCGGCACCCCGACCCGCAGGAGGACGCGCACGATCTCGGGCACCTTCGCGGCGTCCGCGATGATCGCGATGCGGTCGTCCTCCTCGAGATAGTTCGCGACCGTCGGCCCGAACGAGCGCTCGAAGGGCGCGCTGATCGAGTAGGGGAGCCGCGCGTCGAGGTAGTCGTTCCACGGGCGGGTGTCGATCACGGTGAACTCGGGCCGCTGGCAGATCTCGGCGAAGCGCTCGGGTGCCAAGGCGCGCACCTCTGGCAGCGTGTCGAAGCCGCGCCCGCCGCGCTCGTTCAGGCGCTTCACCCGCGCGAAGTAGGGCGGTGGCGCCGCGCTTCCATCGAGGACGGCGCCCTCGAAGTCGCCGCCCGCGGCCTGCGCGCGCATGGCGCGGTTGATGACGCGCTCGATTCCGATCGTGGTGGCGGGAAGGTTGCAGATCGACTTGCCGCAGGCGCTGCCCGCGCCGTGGCCTGGAAGCACCTGCGTGTCCGCGGGGAGGTCGTCGATCGAGGCGAGCGACGCCTCGAGGTGCGCGACGGCTTCCTTCAGCGAGAGCCCGTCGGTCGCGAAGGCGCCGAGATCGGGCCGGCCCACATCGCCCGCGAACAGGAAGTCGCCCGAGAAGAGGAGCCGCGTGGCGGAACCCGGCCGCACGAGCTCGAACGAGAGGCTCTCGCGCGTGTGGCCGGGGGTGTGGCGCGCGTGGAACTCGAGCGAGCCGACGCGGAAGGTCGCGCCCGCATGGAGGGGCTCGATGCACGCGCCCGCCGCGAGCGGGGCGCTCGTCGTCCACTGCTGCGCGGACCCCTCCGCCGAGACGAACGCGGTCACGGGGTGATGCGCGAGGAAGCCGCACACGCCGCTCACGAAGTCGGCGTGCACATGGGTCTCCGCCACGGCGACGATGCGCAGGTTCTCCTCTGCGGCGATGGCGAGGTAGCGGTCGATGTCGCAGGCGGGGTCGATGAGGATCGCCTCGCGGGTCGCTGGGCAACCGACGAGATAGGCGGCCTGCGCCAAGGTGGCGTCATAGATCCGGCGGAGAATCAC
>CAYMSD010000011.1:3475-13431 GCA_964393015.1 uncultured Klebsiella sp. | reverse complement strand
CCCTCGGGCGCGCCCGTTGGCGACAGGCTGCTGGCGCAATTCGCGCGCATGCTGCACGAGGCTGGGGCGCCCGCGCAGCGGCTCGAGGGCCTCGTCGGCGCGTGCGCGGAGCGGCTCGGCGTGCGCGCCTCGATCTTCTCGCTGCCGACCTGGATCCACATCGCGGTCGACCGCGGCGACGGCCAGCGCGCGGTCAGCATCCGCGTCGACCCCGGTTCACCGAAGCTTGCGCTCCTCGAGGCGACCTACGCCATCTCGAACCGGTTCCTGACGGGCGCACTCGACGCGCGCTCCGCGCTCGACGCGCTCGAGAAGCTCGAGGCCAAGCTGCAGCACCCGCCCGTGCCCGCGTTCGTCCTCGGCTACGCGCTCTTCAGCGCGGGCGCGGCGCGCTTCCTCGGCGGTGGCGTCGAGGAGATGCTCGTGTCGTTCCCGGTCGGAGCGCTCGTCGCGTTCTCGCTGGCGCTCGCGCGCGGACGGCGCGAGCGCGAGCTTCTCTCCGAGTTCGGCGGCGCGCTCGTGGCCACGGTCGCGGCCGCGCTCGCCGTGATGTTCCTGGGCTGGACGGGCCACTCCGCGTCGCTTCCGATCGTCTCGCTCGCAGGGCTCGTCACGCTGCTTCCCGGCCTCTCGCTCGCGACCGCGATGAGCGAGCTTTCGACCCGCCACCTCGCGTGCGGTTCCGCGCGACTGATCGGCGCGATCTCCACGCTCGCCGTGGTCGGCATCGGCGCGGCGCTCGGGCAGGCGCTCGTGCGACGGCTCGGCATCGTTCCCGCCGAGTCGCTGCTGCCCGAGGCCGCCGCATCGGGCGCGCTCGACCCGCTCACCGCCATCGCGCTCGTCGCCTTCTCGGGCGGTCTCGCGCTCATCTTCCAGAGCAGGCTCTCGCGCGCACCCGTCGTGCTCCTCGCCTGCGTCCTCGGCTGGAGCGCTGCGCAGTTCGGGCGCGCCACGGTCGGGGTCCAGTTCGCGCCCTTCATGGCGGCGCTCCTCGTCGCGGGCGCAGCGGCGCTCTATGCACGGTGGCGCAGCGAGGCGGCGCTTGCGCTCCTCGTCCCGGGCCTCAGCTTCCTGCTGCCTGGTTCGATCGGCTTCCGCGGCGTGCAGGGCGTCCTCGCGAGCGACACGGCGGGAGGCATCGAGACGACGGTCTCCGCGCTCGCCGTCGCCGCCTCGATCGCAGCGGGAATCCTCGTCGCGAACGCGCTTGTGCCGCCGAAGCGGCACCTCTGACCCGCCTCGCTACGCGAAGATCTCCTTCACCACGCGGCCATGCACATCGGTGAGGCGATGGTCGCGGCCGCCGTGGCGGAAGGTCAGCATCTCGTGGTCGATCCCCATCAGGGCGAGGATCGTCGCGTGCAGGTCGTGGACATCGCACTTGTCGACGGCGGCGTAGTAGCCGTAGTCGTCCGTCTCGCCGTAGCTGAAGCCCGGCTTCACGCCGCCGCCCGCCATGAACATGGTGAAGCCGTGCGGGTTGTGGTCGCGGCCGTCGCCGTCCTGCGCCGTCGGCGTGCGGCCGAACTCGCCGCCCCAGAGGACGAGCGTGTCCTCGAGCATGCCGTGGCTCTTGAGGTCGCGGATCAGCCCCGCGATCGGCTTGTCGACCTCCGCGGCGTTGTTCGAGTGGCCGTCGCGCAGGCCGCCGTGCTGGTCCCACTTGTAGCTGTGGGTGCACTGGATGAAGCGCACGCCCGCCTGCGCGAAGCGCCGCGCGAGCAGGCACTGGCGGCCGAAGTTGTCGGTCTTCGCCTCGTCGATCCCGTAGAGCTTCTTCGTGGCATCGCTCTCGCCCGAGAGGTCCATCACGGCGGGCGCCGTCGCCTGCATGCGGTAGGCGAGCTCGAAGCTCGCGATGCGGCCCTCGAGCATGCCGTCTGCGCCGACCTGCTCCATGTGGCGCGCGTTCAGCGCCTGCAGGTAGTCGAGCTCCTTGCGCTGGATCTCGCGCGGAAGGCCCGCGAGCATGTGCTCGAACTGCGCCTGCGACGCGGGAACGCCCGCATGGCCGATCGGCGTGCCGTGCGTCCACGCAGGCAGGAACGAGCTCGAGAAGTTGTTCACGCCGCCGTGGCCGAGCGTGGGGCAGATCGTGATGAACGCGGGCAGGTCCGCGTTCTCGGTGCCGAGGCCGTAGGACACCCACGAGCCCATCGACGGGCGGATGAAGGTGTCGGTGCCCGTGTGGATCTTGAGGAGCGCGCCGCCGTGCGCGGGGTTCGAGCCGTGGAGGCTCTTGATGAAGCAGAGGTCGTCGACCACGCCCGCGACATGCGGGAAGAGGTCGCTTACCCATGCGCCCGACTGGCCGTACTGGCGGAACTTCCACGGGCTCGCGAGCAGGTTCCCCGTCTGCGCGAACTGGACGCGCGGCTTCGCGAAGGGCAGCGGCTTGCCGTGGTCGCGCGCGAGGAGCGGCTTGTAGTCGAAGGTGTCGACCTGCGACGGACCGCCGTGCATGAAGAGGAAGATGACGCGCTTGGCCCGCGGGCGGAAGTGCGGCGCAGCGAGGACGCCGTCCGCGGCCGCCGCCTCGCGCGCGAGCATGCCCGCGAACGCAAGCGAGCCGAAGCCCGCGCAGAGGCTCGCGAGCGCCTCGCGGCGCGACATCGGGTTGTGGCGGTTGTTGCAGAGCATGTGCGTCCTCGGTGGCGCGCGCGGCGCTACTCCATCGTGAGAAACTCGTTGCTTGCGAGAAGCGCGTGGCAGAGACGCGCGAGCGATTCCTTCGGCGAAAGGCCGCTGCGCCCGAGGTCCGCGAGGAGGTCGTGCGAGAGCTCGCGCTCGCGGTGGTCGGGCTCGCGCGCGAGCGTGCGGCGGAAGGCCTCGCGGATGCGCGCCTCCGCGGAAGGCTCGCGCGCGGAGAGATCGGCCGCGATCCGCTGCGCCGCGTCCTCGACGAAGGGCGCGTTCAGGAAGAAGAGGGCCTGCGGCGCGACGACGGTGCGCGAGCGGCAGTCGATCGGCATGCTCGCGTCGGGGTAGTCGAAGGCGCTGAAGAGCCCGAACATCGCGTTGCGGATGACGGGGAGGTAGACCGTGCGCCGCGGGCTGTCGTAGCGCGCCGCGTTGCCCGACTGGTCGTTCGTCACATAGTCGTGGTCGCCCACCGTCAGGAGCGAGCCGCCCATCGTGGTGTCGAGCGTGCCCGCCACGGAGAGCACAGAGTCGCGGATCGCCTCGACCTCGACGCGGCGGCGCGGGAAGCGCGAGAGCAGGCGGTTGTCGGGGTCGCTCGCGGGGAGCGCCTCCCGCGATGCGCTCGCCTGGCGATAGGTGGCGCTCGTCATCACGAGGCGGTGCATCGCCTTCATGCTCCAGCCGTCGGCCACGAAGCGCCGCGCGAGCCAGTCGAGGAGCTCCGGGTGCGACGGCGCCGAGCCGAGGACGCCGAAGTTGCTCGGAGTGTCGACGAGGCCCGTGCCGAAGTGCCAGGTCCAGATGCGGTTGACCGCGACGCGCGCCGTCAGCGGGTTCTCGGGGTGCGCCATCCAGCGCGCGAGCTCGAGGCGGCCGCTCTGCGAGTCGGGGAACTCGGGCCCTGGAAGCACGCGCTCGAGCACGGCCGGCACCGCGCGCGCGATCGTCTCGCCGATCGGCTGCGTGTGGTCGCCTCTGTCATGGATCGGCGTCTCGTCGACCTTCGCCTCCTTCACGACGAGGACGCGCGGGAGATCGGCGGGTCGCGCGGAGTCGTGCGCCTCGCGCAGCCGCTTCGACTCTGCGTGGGCCGCCTTCGTCGCGCTCGGAAGCGCCGCCTCGCGCGCCGCGCGCGCGAAGAGCGCGGGCGTCGCGCGATCGCCGCGCGGGTCGGCGAGGTGGTCGAGGAGCCGCGCCCGGGCAAGCGCGCCGCGCTCGGCCGATTCGGCGCGCGCCGCCGCATCGCGCGCCGCGTCGAGTTCGCGCACCCGGGCGCGCCAGGCCTCGCGTGCAGCCTCCGAGTGGGCGACCTCCGCCGCCGTCGCGAGCGGCCGCTGGGCCACGCGCCCGACGGTCGCGATGTTGTCGAAGGTGGAGACGCTGCGGAAGACGCCCGAGAGCGCGAAGTAGTCCGCGTGCGACACGGGGTCGAACTTGTGGTCGTGGCAGCGCGCGCAGGAGATCGTCTGCCCGAGGAACGCCTTGGTCACGACATCGATCTGCTCGTCGACCACATCGACGCGCTCCTTCTCCTTGTCGGGCTCCGCGAGCATCTTCGGCCCGAGCGCGAGGAAGCCGAGGGCCGCGAGGCGGCCGCGCGTGCGCGCATCGTCCTCGGGCGTCGGGTTCGCAGGCTCCTCGAGAAGGTCTCCCGCGATCTGCTCGATGAGGAACTCGTCGAACGGCATGTCGGCGTTGAAGGCGCCGATGACATAATCGCGATAGCGGAACGCATTCGCGTAGGCGATGTTCTCGTCGACGCCGTTCGAGTCGGCGTAGCGCGCCACATCGAGCCAGTGGCGGCCCCAGCGCTCGCCGTACATCGGCGAGGCGAGGAGCGCGTCTATGCGCCGCTCGTAGGCGTCGGGCTCGCGGTCGCGCTCGAACGACTCGACCTCGCCCGCTGTGGGGGGGACGCCCACGAGGTCGAGGTAGGCGCGCCTGAGCAGGGTGCGACGGTCGGCCTCGGACGACGGTGCGAGCCCTTCCTTCTCGAGTCGCGCCAGGATGAAGAGATCGATCTCGTTGCGGATCCACGACGCGTCCGCCACCGCGGGGAGAGCGGGGCGCGCCACGGGCTGGTAAGCCCAGTGCGCCGCATAGCGCGCTGTCTTCTCGGGGAGGGGCCTCGGCGGGGCGGGAAGCGTGTCGTCGGAACTTGCCGCCGCCAGCAGGCCTGCCGCCGCCACGCAGGCCGCGACTCCGAGAACGCGGAGGCCACGCATCGGGCGATGCGTCTCGGAAGGGGGTGGGTCCGCCTTCGTGTGCTCCACAGGCGCAGTATCTGCGCAGCCGCGCGGCACGCAAGCGGTGCGCGGGGTCGGTCTGGGAAATCGCTTCACTTTCCTGAGGTTTCGCGGGCGTCTCGGCGCTGTCGCGGCCACGCCGCGCCGATAGAAACGGCGTGTCTCGGGCGGCGCGGCGGCGCCGGAACCGTGTCGTTGCGCCCGAGCGTCGTCGGTCTTGTCGGGATGTCGAAGGTGAAGCAGAGTTCGCGGATCTCCGTCGTTCTCATCGTCCATGCGCTCGACGCGCGCGGCGGCTTCGTCACGCGCATGGGCCCCGTGATCGGCGTCGCGAGGCTCGCACGCGCGACGGGCGTTCCCGCGCACGCGATTGCCGAGCGTCTCCTGCGGGCGCAACCCTCGCCTTGGCTCGACGGCGTCGTCGCAGGGGCTGCGCTGGCCGAGTCGCGTGCGCTCTTCGGCGCGCGAATCGCAGCCTCCGACCTGCGCCCGCTTCGGCCGCAGATCTCGCGCTGCACCTCGCGTCGCGGCGCAATCGTGCTGCCGCTGTGGGCGTGCGGCCATGAATCACCAGCGGGCTCGCCAGCGTGCTCGCCAGCGCACTCGACGCAGGCGGCCGAGGCGCCGCACGCGCTTTCGCCGTCGATCGTCCGCGCTGCGGATGCGGCGCTTGAACGCGCGCTTCTCCGCGATCCGCTCGTCGTGCGGCTCTTCGCAGGCGGAGAACCGCTGCGCGCGGCCGCAGCGCGCGCGCTTGCGGAGCAGGCCGCTTGGCCCTGCCACGCAGGCGACGGCCCGCGCCTCGCGGTGGCGGCGCTTCTCCCCGATGCATTCACGGAACGCGCGCTCGTCCTCGCGCTCCGTCTGTGTGGGCAGCGCGTGGCGCATCTTGCGCCGCACCGCGATGCGCCCGACGAAGGCGCATGCAGCGCGCTCGCCGCGGAACTCCTCGCCGCACGCGCCGTGGTCGGGCACGGCGGCGGGCTCCTCCGATTCGAGGGCGACGCCCTCCGCGCGTGGCTCGAGCGCCATGCAGGCGCGCAGTGGCGTCGGCCGTGGAGCGTGTATCGCCTTCGCCAAGCGGGGGCGCGCCGTGCGGTCTCCGCGTGCACGGCGGCGCCGCGCTCGCTCCGCTGGCGCGACGCGGACCTCGTCGACGAGGCGATCTCCCGCGCGATCGGGTCTGGCGCACGCGCACCTGAGATCGCCGTATGCACGGACGCCCTCGCGGCCCTCGGGTTCGCCATCGACCGCGCGGAGGTGCGTGCATCTGCCCGCGACGCGGCGCGGCTCGCCACGATCGAGGCATGCGCGGCGCGGTTGGCGGCACGGCTCTCCGTCGTGGGAAGCAAGGCGGGCTGAGCCACGATCCGATTGTCCGCGACCGACGGGCCTTCGTGGGAATTCCCTTGGCCAGAGCCGCCGCCTCGCAGTACCTTGGCCGCATGCTCGCCACTCTTCTCGCAGCGTCGCTCGCCCCCGTGCTCCTGCAGCCAGAGCTGGTCACCCCGACCGTGCGCGGCTTCACCTTCGAGGAAGGCCTTCGCGAGCGGATCCTCGCGAAGCATGCGCCGGGCGACGAAGGTGTCATCCGCCTCGCGCTGCCCATCGCCGGCGCCGCGGACGGCGTGGGTGAGGTCGTCGTCGAGCTGCGGCGCTTCGCCGCGGTCACGCAGGATGTGCGCGTCGAGATCGGCGCCATGAAGCGGGCGGGCTCCGCGAACCTCTCCGCGCTGCTCGGCGAGCTCGTGCATCTCGAGGGAACGGTCGTCGGCGCACCGCACGCATCGTGCTATCTCGCGCTCGGATCGACGGGCGTCGCGGGCTGGCTCGATCTCGGCGCCGGGCGCGGGCGGTTCACGCTGCGGAGCGCGGTCGGCGACGACCGCGGGCTTCACGCGGGCGCCGTCGAGTTCGTGCGCAGCTCGGGGACGGCGGCGCCCGAGGTTCCCGCGTGCGGCGGCGCGCTCTCTGGCGAGGGAGAGGGAGAAGGCGGGGTCGCGGGCGTGCCTGCTGCGCAGCCAGGCGTCCTGAAGGTGGCGCGCATCGCCGTCGACACGGACGACGACTACTTCGCGATCTTCGCGCCCGCTGGCGCTGCGGCCGAGGCAGAGGCGGCCGAGTATGTCGGTGCGCTCATCGGCGCGGTCTCGGCGATCTATCGTCGCGACGCACAGACGGCGATCTCGCTCGCCTACCTGCGCCTCGCGCCGACGGCGTCCGACCTCTTCAACGAGCAGGACCCGCTCTACACATTCCGCGACTACTGGAACGCGAACGGCGCCGACATCGACCGCGACCTCTTCACGCTCGTCACGGGCCGCCGCAACCTGCCCTACGGCGGCGTGGCGTGGCTGAGCGCCGCCTGCGGCAGCTTCGGCTATTCGGTGAACGGCTACATCATCGGCGCGTTCGCCGACCCCGTCGTCACGAACCCGGGCAACTGGGACCTGAATGTCACGGCCCACGAGTTCGGCCACAACCTCGCGAGCTACCACACCCACAGCTACGGCATCGATGCGTGCGCAAGCGGCGCCATCCAGCGCGGCACGATCATGAGCTACTGCCACATCGTGCAGGGCGCGGGCTCGAACATCGACCTGCGCTTCCACCGCATCACGGCCGATGTCATCCGCGACTACGCCGCCGCCACGGAGTGCCTGCGCAGCGACTGCAACGGGAACGGCGTGCCCGACGCGGAGGAGATCGCCGCCAACGCGGGGCTCGACGCGAATGGCGACGGTCTGCTCGATGCGTGCCAGGACTGCAACGCGAACGGCGTCCCCGACCCCGTCGAGATCGCATCGGGCGCGCTCGCGGACCTCGACGGAAACCTCGTGCCCGATGCGTGCGAGGTGGATTGCGACGGCGACGGACTCCCCGACAGGCGCGAGATCGCGGCCGACCCCGCGCTCGACGCGAACGGCGACTTCGTGCTCGACGCGTGCGAGCCCGACTGCGATGCGAGCGGAGTGGCCGACAGCCGCGAGATCAACCTCGACATGACGCTCGACCGTTCGCGCGACGGGCGCATCGATGCGTGCGAGGACTGCGACGGCGACGGCATCGCCGACTTCGTGGAGCTCGCGGGATCGCGCTCGCGCTGGGTCGCGAGTTCGGCCGACGCCCTGCTGCGCGAGCTCGATCCGCGCTCGGGCGTCGTGCGGCGCACCGTCGAGTGCGGAACGACGCCCGCGGAAGACCTTGCGATCGGCCTGGACGGACGCCTCTACGCGGCCGTCGGGAACCGCGTGTTCGCGCTCGACCGCGTGAAGGACTCCGCCGCCCACGCGTGGTCGGTCGCGCTGTCGTCGGCCGTGCGCGGCCTCGCCGTCGCGCCTGATGGAACGCTCGCAGCGCTCCTCTCGAACGGTCGCGTCGAGCTTCTCGCGGCCGATGGAACGGTCGCGCGCACGCTTCTCGCGTCGGGCCTCGCCGCCAACGCGCGCGACATCGTCTTTCGCACGCTTCCCGATGGCGCGCGCGATGCGATCGTCAGCCACGACGGCGGCGAGATCGTCCGCGTGCCGTGGCCGAGCGGGTCCGCAAGCATCCTCGCGACGGCTCCCGCGGGCGAGACCTCGCTGCGCGGGCTCTACGCCTTCGCAGACGGGTCGTTCCTCGTGATGAGTGCAGAGGCGCGCGCCATCCATCGCTACACCGCGGCGGGCGCGCGCGCCGGCCTCTGGTCGGTCGAGCCGGGCTCGCTCCTCAACGCGCCGCACTCGCTCTGCGATGCGGGCGACGGGCGCACGATCCTCGCGACGGCGGGCACGAGCTCGTCGACCGTGAACGGCTACAACCGAGGCAGCGGCTACCTCGAGCGGACCTACCGCGTCTATCCGAGCGATGCGCCGAACGCGACCGCGATCGTGGTGGCGCCGCCGAGCGCGACCGATGCGAACGGAAACCTCGTGCCCGACGCGTGCGAGGCGGTGGTCGGCGACCTCAACGGCGATGGAGCGGTGAACGCCGCGGATCTCGCGGCGCTTCTCGCGGCGTGGGGCGCCTGCGACGGCTGCGCCGCGGATCTCGACGGCGATGGAGGCGTCGGGGCCGCGGATCTCTCGATCCTGCTTGCTGCGTGGCGCTGAGTGCGTGCACGCTAGACTGCCCGCCATGAACGAGGATGGCGCAGGACGCGACACCGAGTACGCGGCGTGGATCGCCGTGGTGGTCGCACTGGCGAGTACGCCCGTCGCGCATCTCTGGCTCGACACGCGCGTCGCCGAGCTTGCCCAGGCGAACAGGCTCGTCGAGTCGCAGGTGCTGCAGTGGACGACGGAGCTCGGGGAATCGACCTGGTGGCTCGTGCCGTCGGCAATCGTCTTCGCGGTGGCCGCGTTCCAGAAGCGGCACAACCTCGCGCGCTGGGCGTTCGCGATGATCGCAGCGGTCGGCGGAAGCGGCCTGCTCGCCGCGGGCGCGAAGGTCCTCGTCGGAAAGACGCGGCCCAAGCTCTGGTTCAGCGAGGGCGACTTCGGGTTCTATCCGCTGACCTACGGCTACGACTACGCCAGCATGCCGAGCGGCCACGCGACGACGGCGGGCGCCGCCGCGGTCGTCCTCGCGCTCGCGCTTCCACGCTTCGCGCCCGTGATCCTGCCGTTCGGCTTCGCGCTGGCGGCCACGCGCGTGGCCATCCAGGCGCACTACCTCAGCGACATCTGCGCAGGCCTCGCGCTCGGCGCGTCGAGCGCGCTGATGACCTTGATCGTGTGGCGCCGCTGGTGGCCAGCGAGCGTGCCGCAGCCTCGGGTATGAGCGGGGGCGACGGCGGGTCGCCAGCAGCAGGGGCCGCCGCCGCGGGAAGAGTCGAAGGCTGACATCCTCCGTTCCGCATGCTGAAGCATGCGGGCACCCCTGACTTGGGAGTCGGACGGTTCGGATCGTCGGAGTCGACACCCCTGATTTCGTATCGCGCGATTCAAACCGTCGGAGTCGTTCACCAGGGGTGCCCGCAGGTTTCAACCTGCGGAACGCAAGTCGTCGGAGTCGACGGCAAACTCCACCAGCACCAGAGGGAGCCGCCGCAGCGGCGACCGCTCAAACCTCGCCACTCAA
>CAYMSD010000011.1:0-3375 GCA_964393015.1 uncultured Klebsiella sp. | reverse complement strand
CACTCAAGCCTCGCCACTCAAGCCTCGCCACTCAAGCCTCGCCACTCAAGCCTCGCCACTCAAGCCTCGTCGCTCCGGCCTCGCCGCTCAGATCCGCGCCCCGCACGCACCCGGTGCGAAGAGGTGGACATGCGCGCTGTCGAAGGCGACGCCGACCGCCTCCGCCTCGCGTACATGCGCTGCGTCGTCGGCGTTCACGCGCGCGAGCATGCGGCCCCACGCGCTGTCGAGCGCGATGTCTGTGCGGTCGCCGAGGCGCTCGACGGCGGCGACGGTCGCTGCGATCGAATGGTCGGAGTTCGGGCGCACGAGCCTCATGCGGTCGGGCCGCACGCCGAGCGCGCACGCGCGCGGCGCCATCAGGCGGCCGATGGGCATGCGCACGCCGTTCGCCTCGAAATCGCCGCCCTCGACGCGGCCGTCGACGAGGTTCATCGGCGGCGTGCCGATGAATCCCGCGACAAATCGGTTCGCGGGCTTGTCGTAGCACTCCTGCGCGCTCGCGTTCTGCTGGACCTTCCCCCTGTGCATCACCACGAGGCGGTCGGCGAGCGTCATCGCCTCCTCCTGGTCGTGCGTCACATAGACGATCGTGGCACCAAGGCGCCGGTGCAGCATGCGCAGCTCGGTGCGCGTCTCGATGCGCAGTCGCGCGTCGAGGTTCGACAGCGGCTCGTCGAAGAGGAACACCTTCGGGTCGCGCGCGATCGCGCGGCCGACCGCGACGCGTTGGCGCTGGCCGCCCGAGAGTTCGCGCGGGTAGCGGTGGAGGAGCGTGTCGAGCCCGAGCGTCTTCGACACCTCCGCGACGCGCGCCGCAATCTGCGCGCTTTCCGCGGCGCGCGCGCCGCCTGCGCCCGAGAGCATGGCGACGACGCCGCTCCGGTGCGTGCGCCGCGTCTCGAGCCCGAAGGCGATGTTCTCGCCGACGGTGAGGTGCGGGTAGAGCGCGTAGTTCTGGAACACGAAGGCGATGTCGCGGTCCTTCGCGGGGAGGTCGTTCACGCGCGCGCCGTCGATCTCGAGGACGCCCGCGGTGATCTCCTCGAGGCCCGCGATCATGCGGAGCGTGGTGCTCTTGCCGCAGCCCGACGGGCCGACGAGCACGCAGAACTCGCCGTGGCGGATCGCGAGGTCGACGCCGTCGACCGCGCGCACCTCCGCGCCGTTCGCGCCGCTGTAGACCTTGTCGACCTTGGTGAGCGTGACGGTTGCCATCGTTGTGTCCTCAGCCCTTCACCGCGCCGCGCGCGAGGCCTTCGACGAAGGTCTTCTGTGCCGCGATGAAGAGAATGATGCAGGGAAGCATGGTGAGCACCGAGAGCGCCATCAGGAGATGGACATCCTCGAGCCCGCCGTACTGGTTCTTGAAGCCGTTGAGCGCGACCGCGAGCGTCGCGTTCTCGTCGGAGTGGAGGTAGATGAGCGGCGCGAGGAAGTCGTTCCAGGTGCCGATGAAGGTGAACACGGCGCAGATCGCCGTAACGGGGCGGCAGAGCGGAAGCATGATCCTCCACCAGATCGCGAGGTGCCCGAGCCCGTCGACGCGCGCCGCCTCGACGAGCGACTCGGGGATCTGCGCGATGAACTGCCTGTACATGAAGATGAAGAACGCGTTGCCGAAGAACGCGGGCACCACGAGCGGCAGGATCGAGTCGATCCACCCGAACTGGCGGAACAGGAGGAAGAGCGGGATCATCGTCACCTGCCCGGGCAGCATCATGGTGCCGAGCATGACGAGGAAGAGCGGGGAACTGCCGCGGAAGCGCAGGCGCGCGAACGCATAGCCGACGAGGCTCGACGAGAGCACCGTGCCGAGGACGACGAGCAGCGTCACCACGATCGAGTTCGAGAGCGCGTCGATGAAGCCCCACCACGGCGTGCTCCCCGTCTCGCGGATCGCGTCGAGGTAGTTGGCGGGCTGCGGATCGGGCGGGAAGAGCGCGATGCCCGCGCTGCCCGTCACGGCTGCCTCCGCGCGCGCGGGCGTCTCGAGGCTGACCACCGCCATCCACCAGAGCGGGAACACGAACGCCGCCGTGCCCATGATGAGCACGAACCAGAGGATGGCGCTGGCAAGCGGAGAACGCTTCATTTGCGCAGGCTTTCGTAGTAGACGACGCGCGCGCTCGTCTTGAGGATGATGCCTGTGAGGACGAGCACGATCAGGAGCAGGATCCACGCCATCGCGCTCGCGTAGCCCATGTCGTAGAGCTCGAACGCCTTGTTGTAGAGGTAGAGGACATAGAAGCGCGTGAGGTCGCCGGGCTCGCCGCCCGTCATCACGAACGCCTGCGTGAAGACCTGGAACGAGCCGATCACCGCCATGATCAGGTTGAAGAGAATGACCGGCGACAGCATCGGCAGCGTCACGCGGAAGAAGCGCCGCACGGGGCCAGCGCCGTCGATCTCGGCCGCTTCGTAGAGTTCGCGCGGGATCTGCTGCAGCCCCGCGAGGTAGACCATCATCGAGCCGCCGATGAGCCAGAAGCTCATGATCGCGAAGGCGGGCGCGCCGAAGACCGCGGCGTCCTTGCCGAACCACTCGGGGCCCGCGATTCCGACGAACTCAAGCGTTCGGTTCAGGAGCCCGCCCTCGGAGTCGAAGATCCAGCGCCACAGGATCGCGACGCCGACCCCCGCGAGGACGCTCGGGAGGTACCACGCCGCGCGGAAGAACGCGACGCCGCGCACCTTCTGCATCATCACGACGGCCGCGAGGAGCGCGAGCATCTGCCCGACGGGCACGGCGAGCAGCGCGTAGTAGAGCGTGACCTTGAACGAGGTGTGGAACCGCGCGTCGCGCGCGAGAAGCTGCGCGTAGTTGTCGGCGCCGACCCAGTCGGCGCTTGCGAGCGGGCCGATGCCTTTCCAGTTCGTCATCGAGAGGACGAGCGAGAGGAGGATCGGGAACGCCATGAACAGGAGGAACCCGACGACCCACGGCGACGCGAGCAGGAAACCCGCGCGCTCCTCGCGCCGCGCGTTCATTCCTTTCGGTGCGCGAAGCAGGAGATACGCGATCGTCGCCGCGAACGCGCCAAGGAGCGCGACGCCGCCGAGCGTCCACTCGCGCCACGCCACGGGCGGCGGGTTCATGCCGCCCGGGACGAACTCGACATGCGTCTTCCACTTGTCGTTGAACTCCGCGATCGCCTGCGCGACGGTGAGGTCGCCTGTCTTGAGCCCGCGGTCCATCGTCGAACCGAAGATCTGCTCGAAGGTCGGGTCGGCCGACCACGCGATGACCGACGCCTCGGGGATCGCGTCGAGATAGCCTTGGTTGTTGGCGGGCGGCAGCGTGTTGTCGAGGAACGCAGGGCTCTCCGCCACGGCCTTCATCGTCGGGATCGCGAGGCCAAGGCGCGCGTTCGC
>CAYMSD010000010.1:44871-55529 GCA_964393015.1 uncultured Klebsiella sp. | reverse complement strand
CGACCGACGACGACAAGACGCGCGCGCTGCTCGAGACGATCGCGAAGAACACGGCGCCCAAGGAGAGCTGAACGGGAAGACCGCACGAGCGCACAGGCGGGCGCGGCCACATCGGTGCCTGGCACGTGCCAGGCAGGGCCAGGCACCTCACGGCACGTGCCAGGCACCAGCCGTGTGTCGTACCATGCCGCGCCCGTGTCCCTCTCCCCCGCAGCATCGCTCGTGATCGAAGCGCTTCTCCCCGAGAACCTGCGCCGCATCCTCGCGGCACAGCGCGCCGAGGACGACGGCCTCGCCGCGCAGCTCGAGGATGTCGCCGTCGCCGCCGACCACCGCAAGTCGACGGCACTCTCGCGGCGCCGCGCGGTGCTCGCCCGCACGCTCGAGCCCCACGCCGAACTCGCGCGCGCGGCCGCCGAAGTCGCCGGCCTCGACGAACTCATCGCCTCGGGCGACCCCGAGATGGCAGCGCTTGCGAAGACCGAGCGCCCTGCGCTCGACGCGCGCTGCCGCGAGCTCGCGCAGGGAATCGTCAAGGCGCTCGTCACGAGCGACGAGGCAGCGATCCCGAGCTTCGTGCTCGAGGTCCGCATGGGCGTCGGCGGCGACGAGGCCGCGCTCTGGGCGGGCGAGGTCTTCGAGATGTACCGCGCCTACGCCGCGCGCCGAGGGTGGCGCTTCGAGGTGGTCGAGACGAAGCCGGGCGACGCGGGCGGCCTCACCCACGCGATCGCCACGGTCGAGGGCGCGGGCGCGTTCGCCGCGCTCCAGTTCGAGGGCGGCACGCATCAGGTGAAGCGCGTGCCCGCCACCGAGGCGCAGGGCCGCATCCACACCTCGACCGCGACCGTCGCCGTCATGCCCGAGCCCGAGGAAGTCGACACGGCGCTCGACCCAGCCGAGGTCAAGGAGATGATGACGACCGCGCAGGGCCCTGGCGGCCAGAATGTGAACAAGGTGGCGACCGCCGTCCACCTCATCCACCTGCCCACGGGCCTCGAGGTCCGCATGCAGGAGACGCGTTCGCAGGGCCAGAACCGCGAGAAGGCATGGCGGCTCCTCCGCGCGCGCGTCTACGAGCAGCGCAAGCGCGAGGCCGACCTCAAGCGCCTCACCGAGCGCCGCTCGATGATCGGCTCGGGCGACCGCGCCGAGAAGATCCGCACCTACCGCTTCAAGGAATCGGTCGCGGTCGACCACCGCGTCGAGCAGAGCTTCGCGCTGCCGAAGCTGCTCGCGGGCGAACTCGACCCGCTCATCGACGCGCTCGCCGCGAAGGATGTCGCCGAGCGCCTCGCTGCGCTCTGAACGCGCCCGTCTCGCGGCACCCTACGCCTCGACGGGCTCCTCGTTCACACGCCTCGCGCCCCACTGCTTCGGCTTGCGTCGCTCGGGCGTCCAACCGCCCTTCACGCGCACGCCGTCGGCGCCGACAAGCCGCCGCAGCGCGTCGAGGAGCGACGGCTCGGGCACCACGCGCAGGCGATGCGAATGGAGCGTCGTGCGCCGCGCCTCGCGGTCGAGATGCACCACGACATCGACTGGCCGACCCTCTGCAAGCGCCGCACCGCTCGAAGCCTGCTTCAGGAGACCCGCCACCATCTCGAGGGTGCCCTCCGCAGCCTGCTCCGCGTCACCCATGCAGTCGACCGCGACCTCGAGCCGCGTGCCGAGGTGGCGCTCGGCCTCCTCCATCGCGATCACGCGGTCGACGATGATGTTCGGTTCGCCACGCGCGCGGTCGACCGCGCCCACGAGAAGGACAGCGCGGTCGGTCGACACGAGATGCCCGAACTTCGCGAATGCGTCGGTGAAGAGCACGGCGTCCATCGTCGACTCGCGGTCCGCGATCCCCAGCACCATCATCTTCGAGCCGGGGTTCTTCCCCTTCTGCGTGACGACGATGCGCGACCGCGCCACGAGCCCCGCGACCACGCACGGCGTGTCCTGCGGCGCCTCCATCAGCGTCTTGACATCGGCCGTCGCGAATGCATCGAGCTGCGTGCGCCAGTTGTCGAGCGGGTGGCCCGAGACATGGAAGCCGAGCGCCTCCTTCTCGTAGCGGAGGACCTCCGTCGGCTCCCAGGGCGCGACCTGGCGCAGCGTCGCCGCAGCGGCGGTCTGCTTGGGCGCAGCCGCCTCGAACGCGCCGAAGAAGGTCTCCTGGCCGCCCGCGCGGTCCTTGGCGAGGCTCTGTCCCGCCGAGATCGCGCTCTCGAGGCTCGCGACCATCGCCGCGCGCTGGTCGGTGCCGTGCAGCGAATCGAAGCACCCTGCCTTCACGAGGCCCTCGAGCCCCGCCTTGTTGATCGAACGGCTGTCGACCCGCTCGCAGAACTCGAAGATCGACTTGAAGGGCCCGCTCTTCTTGCGCTCGTCGATGATCGCGCGGATCGCGCCCGCGCCGATCCCCTTGATCGCCTTCAGCCCGAAGCGGATGTGACCACGCCACGCGTGCGGCTTCTCGCCCGACGCGTAGACGACCGCGAAGTCCTCCTCGGAGAGGTTCACATCGGGTGCGCGCACCTCGACGCCGATGTGCGCCTTCTTCGCGCCGTGATCGGGGTAGACGAGCTTGCGGCAGTCGTCGAGATAGACAGACCATTCCTCGATCTTGCGCGCCTGGCTTTCGAACGACAGCACCGCCGACATGTAGTGCGCGGGGAAGTAGGTCTTCAGGTACGCGGTCTGGTACGCGATGATCGCGTAGCCGGTCGAGTGGCTCTTGTTGAAGCCGTAGCCTGCGAACTTGAGGATCAGCTCGAAGAGCTCGACCGCCTTCGCCTCGGGAAGCCCGCGTTCGCCCGCGCCCTTCACGAAGTCGGCGCGCGCGCCGTTGATGACATCCTGCTTCTTCTTCGAGATCGCCTTGATGACGGTGTAGGCGCCGCGCAGCGGAATGCCGCCCAAGTGGTGCAGGACCTGCATCACCTGCTCCTGGTACACCATGATCCCGTAGGTCTCGGCCGTGAAGCGCTCGACCACATCGTGCACCTTGGGGACGGCCTGCCGCCCGTGCTTGCGCGCGTTGTAGTCGGGGATCAGGTCCATCGGACCCGGCCGGAAGAGCGCGTTCGCCGCGATGAGGTCCTCGAGCCGGTCGGGCTTCATGTCGACGAGCAGCTTCTTCATGCCGCCCGATTCGAACTGGAAGATGCCGTTCGTGTCGCCGCGGCGGAAGAGCTCGAGCACGCGCTGGTCGTCGAGCGGAATCCTGTCGAGATCGAGCGGATCGAGCACCGTCTCGCCAGCAGCCGCGCGCCTCGCGTCGGCCTCGCGGCCAACCGCGCGGAAGATCTCCTCCGCAGGCAGCGTCTCGCGGATCAGCTTCTTCGCGAACTCGATCGTCGAGAGCGTGCGAAGCCCGAGGAAGTCCATCTTGAGAAGGCCGACCTTCTCGCAGGTCGGCCCGTCCCACTGCGTGACAGCCTCCTCCGCACCGCCGGCCGCGCGGCAGAGCGGAACGATGTCGTCGAGCGGCCGCGTGGCGACGATGACGCCCGCCTCGTGCACGCCCTGGTTGCGCGCGTGGTCCTCGAGGCCGCGCGCGTGGTCGAAAACGCGCGCGATCTTCGGATCGGCCGAGATCATCTGCGCGATCTTCGGCTCCTTCGCGATCGCCTCCTCGATCGTGATGTCGAGCTCGGCGGGAATCAGGTTCGCGAGGTTCTGCCCTTCCGCGGGCAGGAGGCCCATCACGCGCGCCACATCCTTCACCGCCGCCTTCGCCTTCAGTCGCCCGAAGGTGATGATCTGCGCGACATGGCCGTACTTCTTGCGGACATAGTCGATGACCGATGCGCGGCCGTCCTGGCAGATGTCGATGTCGATGTCGGGGTACTCGGAGCGATCAGGGTCGGTGAAGCGCTCGAACAGCAGCCCGTACTTCTCGGGGCACGCGTTCGAGAGGCCGAGCACATAGCCCGCCATCGTGCCGACGCCCGAGCCACGCGCGTTCGCGGGAATCCCGCGCTGCCGCGCCCAGTTCACGAAGTCCCACACGATCAGGAAGTACGCGCTGATCGACTTGTCGGCGAGGATCGACAGCTCGCGGTCGAGCCGCGCGCGGATCGCGGGCGTGATGCCCTCGTGCCCGTAGCGCCAGATGAGGCCCGCCTCGCAGAGGTCGCGCAGCGCGCGGTCGCAGCCGGTCTTGAGATCGGCGGGGCTTTCCTTGTCCTTCGTCGCGTCGAACGGCAGCGTCTCGAACAGTCGGCAATACGCCTTGAACCACTCGGTGAGGTCGCCGTCCTTCCTAGGGTCGTACTTCGGCCCGACGCCCGGGTGCTTCACCTTGACGACGGGCGCGTGGTTCTCGCCCTTCGGCAGCTTCACATCGCAGCGCGCCGCGATGCGCGCGGTGTTCGCAAGCGCCTCGGCGTCCTCGGCGTCCGGGAAGAGCTCGCGCATCTCCTGCGGGCTCTTCACATAGAGCGACTCGGGATACTTGATGCGGTTTCCCTCGTCCTTCATCCGCTGCATCGAGATGCAGCAGAGCGTGTCGTGGACATCGTGGTCCTCGGCGCGGAGGAAGTGCGCGTCGTTGTCGATCACGAGCGGAAGATCAAGCTCCTTCGCGAGCTTGCGCAGCCACGGGTTGATCTCCTCCTGCTCGGGCACATGGCGCTGGAGCTCGATGTAGAAGCGCGGCTCGCCCTTCTCGTTCGGCTTGAAGTTCGCGGCGTGCCACTTCGCCTCGTCGACGGCGCGCTGCCAGAAGACGGGATCCTTGCCCGACTTCACGAAGTCCGTCAGGTGCGACGCGATCGACGAACCAAGGTGCCCGTTGATCGCGATGATCCCGTCGGCCCACTGCGAGAGGGTCGACTTGTCCATGCGCGGCTTGTAGTAGAAGCCGTTGAGGAACGCGTCCGACGAGAGCTTGAGGAGGTTGCGCCAGCCCGTGATGTTCTCGGCGAGGAGCACGAGGTGCCAGCCGCCGTCCTTCTCGCCCGTATGGGTCTTGTCGCGGCGGTCGCCGACTCTCCCGTCGCGGTCGACGGCGACATAGGCCTCGATGCCGAGGATCGGCTTGACGCCCGCGTCCTTCGCGGCGAGATAGAACTCCATCGCGCCGAACAGGTTGCCGTGGTCGGTGACGGCGACCGCGTCCATGCCCAGTTCCTTCACGCGCTTGAGCAGCCGCTCGACGGTGTTGCCGCCGTCGAGCAGCGAGTACTCGCTGTGCAGGTGCAGGTGCGCGAAGGTCGAAGTGCCGCCCGCGGCGGCCGCTGGTCCGTCAGCCATCTTGCTCGTCCTCTGTGGTGTCGGAGTTCCGACGCGCTGCAGTCTACGGGAAACCCGCTGCGCTCGACGCGTGCCTCACCCGCCGTCGCGCGGGGGAATCACGCGGACATTCTCGCGGCCGTCGTCGCCGCGCCGCTCGACGCGCACGGTCGTCCTCGGGCCAACGCCGAGCACGGTGCGCGCGACCCACCCGACGAGCGCCGCCACCAGCGCGAAGGCGACGACCACGGCCGCGCAACCGAGGACGAGGACAAGCGCGACGAGCGCAAGCGCCAGAATGATGACCGCGACGGGAATCGCCACGATGAATGTCAGGACGCCGACGAGGATGCGCTCGAGCGGCCCAGCATCCGCGCGCACGCGCCACGGCGTGCGCACGCGGAAGCGCGACGCGGCATCGCGGCCCACGCTGAAGACACGGAATCCGCCGAAACCGTTGCCGGGTCCGCCACCGAACGCGCTCATGCAAGCCACCTCGCGCGCATCGCGCGCGCGACGGGGCCTGGCGCGCCGTCGCCGACCTCATGCCGCTCCACGCGCACGACGGGCAGCACGCCCCAGCTCGAGTTCGTGAGGAAGATCTCGTCGGCCGCGAGCAGGTCGTCGATCGAGAGATTCGCGCGCTCGATCACACGCCCCTCCGCCTCGGCCCACATGAGAACGCGCGCCCGCGTGACGCCTGGAAGGACGGGCGCGCGCATCGCGCCCTCTGGCTCCTCGCCGCGCGCAAACGGCACGCGCAGTGCGCCGTCCTTCACGAGGAACACGCTCGACACGCTGCCGCTCGCGAGTTGATTCGCCACCGTGAACCAGAGCGCCTCCGCGCAGCCCGCCTCCGCGGCGCGCTGCACGGCCGCAATGCGCGGCCAGTACATCAGCGTCTTGTGGCCCGCGAACGAGTCGAGCGGATTCGCGCGGTCGGCCGCCACCGTCACCGCCACGCCCTTCTCGAAGAGTTCATCGGGGTAGCGCGTCGGCGGCTGGACATGGATGGCGACGGTGGGTGTCGGCGCAGGCGGCCTCTCGCCCGATGCGTTCGCCCCCGCGAACGGCCGCCCCATGTCTCCTGCGGTCAGCGTGATGCGGATGCGCGCGTCGCGGAGGCCGCTCTTCTCAAGCGCGTGCTGCACGGCCTCCGCCAGCGGCTCGACCTTGAGCGGGTCGAAGAGCCGCAGTTCGCGCGCGCTCGTCGCAAGGCGCTCGAGGTGCGCCTCGAAGCCGAGCACGGCGCCCTCGCGCGCGAGCATCGTCTCGAAGAGGCCGATTCCATGCTGGAAACCCGCGTCGAAGAGGCCGACGCGCGCCTCCGCGTGCTCGACGAACCTGCCGTTGATCCACGCGGTCATGGTGCGGCTCCTCCGGGCGAGACGGGATCGAGCCGCGCCGCGCCGACGACCTCGGGCCGCGCATCGAGTATCGCGATCGACAGCGCGACGCCTTCGCCTGAAACGCAGCGGATCTCGACCGACTGGATCCACGGCATGGTCCCATCGGCCATCAGAGGTCCTGCGACGCGATAGGAAAGCGCCCCGCCGCCATCCTCGCGGACGCACGGCGGCGCGAGCGAGGCAAAGACCGTGTCGATCGTCGGAGCGACCGCGTTGGGAACAGGCTTCCCCGCCCGGACGGCGGCAACCACCTCGCGCGCAACGGCCTCGTACGCGGCAGGGGCCGCAGGCGCCGTCGAGGCGAGCTGTCCGCGCGACAAGAGGTAGACCACGCCCGCGACGGCGAGCGTCACAAGCGGGTAGGCGAACTTGCGGCGGGCAATGCTCCGGTCCATGGCAGGGCGGCAGTGTACGCCTCGTGAACGGCACTGGTATCCTGAGCGCGATGATCAGCCACGCGTGCGGCTCCTGTGGAAAATTGCTCGATTCCGCGTCCCGCAGCTACTCGAGCGACCTGCGCATGTGGATCGCCCGCTGCAGCCGCTGCGGGCTCGCCGTGCGCTGGTGTCCCCGCGCGGCGCGCGACCCGGCCCGCGTCTGGGCGCGCCTGCGCACGCTCAATCTCCGCCTCGGCGTCGCGTTCACGCTGGGTCAGTCGGCGGGCATCGTCTTCTTCATCACGATGGCGCTCCTCTGGGACGGCATGCTCGTGCCGTTCGAGGGCGACCTCGTCGACGCCCTCGCGTCGCCGTGGGCGGCGCTCCTGCTCCTCGTCGCGACCTTGAGCGGCGTCTCCGGGGCGGTGCTGGCACCCCGCAAGCCCGTGTTTGTGAAGGCGCTCGGCGCGTGGCTCATCTGTGTCTCGCCCGTCGTGCTCGCGCTCGCGGGGCTGTTCGCGCCAGCGGTGGCGTTCCATCTCGTGCGCCTCGGTCTCCCGTTCGGGCAGCTCGACTTCTTCAGCTCGGATACGCCCGTGGCGGCGTTCCCGATGTCGGGAATCGTCGCCTTCGTGCTCTCCGTGCCGTTCGCCGCACTCGGCGGCGCGCTGATCGGCCCGATCGTGGAGACGGCGACGAGGCGGCGCGCGCGTGAGATCCGCGCGACGGCACCGAGGAGGATCGAGTCGTGACGAACGAACCCCCCGACATCGAACAGACAGCGCGACGCGACACGCCGCGCGAGACCGTCTCAGGCGACCGCGTCTGCATGCAGTGCCTGCATCCGCTTGCAGGAAGCGCCATCGTCCGCGAGCCCGAGACGGGCCTCCTCTACTGCCGCTGCGTCGAGTGCGGCACGGCGGCGGCCATGCTCGAGTACCCAACGATCACGCCTTGGATACGGCGCATGAAGTCCGTCGCCGCGGCGTTCTTCGTCACCGTCGCGATCCTCGCGACCCTCGGTGCGGTGGGTGTGGGTGGAGTCTTCCCGCGCATCGCCACGGAGGCGGCCAGCGAGTCTGCCGACGCGCTCGTCGAGGCCTACCGCGCATCGGGTGGCTCGACGCGGGACTCGTCCCAGCAGTACGACAGCGGGCGGTACGGGGTCGCGGACCAGGCCTGGCTCGACTCCGAGGCAGGCCGCGCCGCGCTGCGCGCATCACGCACAAGCCCAGACGCGCTGCTGCCCTTCCTTGGCTTCGCAGTCCTCGGAAGCACGCTGCTCATCCCCGTCATGCTCCTGCTCGGGCTCGTCTGCATGCGCCGACATCCGCTCGTGCGCGCGTTCGCGGGGCTCCTGATCCCGACGATCGGCGGCGCGATCGCCATCGCGGGCTTCCTTGCGGCCACGCGCGTCGTCACCGCACGGCCGCAGAACAACACCTGGACCAACTACTGCGTCGCGGAGAGCGGGCCGATCTTCTCGATGCTCATGGTCGCGTGGCTCGCGATCGTCGGAGCCGTCACCGTGGTGGCGGCGCCCCTGCTCACCGCCGCGATCTTCCGATTCATCCTCCCGCCCCGCGACAGACGGCTCGTCGCGTGGATCTGGGAGTGGCGCGGAAAGCCGATTCCGAAGGACTGATCCTGCTACCCTTCCGCCCCCGCTCGAACCACGCACAGGGTCGACGCGGGGCGCGTTTCTCCGCGTCCTTTCGCGTCGCTCCGCATCCATCCGCATGTCGCTCGTCACGCTCGCCAACCTCCGCTTCGGCCACGGCACCCGCCTCCTTCTCGACGGCGTGAGCGGTTCGATCCATGAAGGCGAGCGCATCGGCCTCGTCGGCCGCAACGGCTGCGGCAAGAGCACGCTGTTCAAGCTGATCGCGGGGCTCCTCAAGCCCGACGACGGCGAGGTCCAGATCGCGCGCACCGTGCGCATCGGCTATCTCGAGCAGGACCCGCGTCTGCCGCAGGACAAGACTCTGCGCGGCGCGGCCGCCGAGGCCTTCGCCTCGATCGAGCAGCTCAAGCAGGAGCTCGACGGCGTCTTCGAGCGCATGGCGACCGCGGAGCCCGACGAACTCGAGAAGCTCATGAACCGCCAGGTCGCGATCGAGGAGGCGATCGAGGCCGCAGGCGGATACGCGGTCGACCACAAGATCGACGCGGCGCTCCACGGACTCGGCTTCACGGACGAAGACTTCGATCTCCCGATCAAGGGCCTCTCGGGTGGCCAGAAGGCGCGCCTCGGCCTCGCGCGGCTCCTGCTCTCGAGCCCCGATCTCCTGCTTCTCGACGAGCCGACCAATCACCTTGACATCGAGGGACGCCGCTGGCTCGAGGACTTCCTCGCCGACGAGTTCAAGGGCTCGGTCGTCCTCATCTCGCACGACCGCTGGCTCCTCGACCGCGTCGTCACGCGCATCATCGAGATCGACCGCGGCGTGCTGCGCGAGTATCCCGGCAACTACGCGGCCTTCCGCGCGCTGCGCGCCGAGCGCATGCTCACCGTCGAGCGCCAGCATGAGAAGCAGCAGGACAAGATCCGCCAGGAGCAGGCGTTCATCGACCGCTACAAGGCGGGCCAGCGCGCGAAGCAGGCGCGCGGCCGCGAGACGCGCCTCGAGCGCTTCAAGCAGGACTCGCTCGTCGAGAAGCACGCCGAGATGAGCGTGATGAGCCTCGAGCTCCCCGACCCGCCGCAGATGGGCGACTTCGCGTTCGTCGCCGAGGGGATCTCGAAGTCCTTCGGCGAGCGCGTCTGCTTCAAGAACCTCACGCTCTCCGCGCGCCCGGGCGACCGCATCGGCATCATCGGCCCGAACGGCGCCGGCAAGACGACGCTCGTCCGCACGCTCCTCGGCGACCTCGATGCGGATTCGGGCGAGATCAAGCGCTCGCCGCGCCTCTCGATCGGATGGTTCCGCCAGACGCAGGACCACATCGACAAGCAGCAACTGGCCTGGGAGTTCCTGCAGAACACGATCCGCTCGCTCGAGGGATCTCCGCGCGCGAGCGAGCAGGAGGCGCGCAACCTCGCGGGCGCGTTCCTCTTCACGGGCGAAGAGCAGGACAAGGCGATCGGGGACCTCTCGGGCGGCGAGCGCGGGCGGCTCGTGCTCGCATCGCTCATCGCAAGCGCCAAGAACCTGCTCGTGCTCGACGAGCCGACCAACCACCTCGACATCCCGAGCGCGGAACGCCTCGAGGAGGCGCTCGACAAGTTCGGCGACATCGACAAGTCGCGCATCGGCGGCAAGGGCGGCCACGGCGGCGTGCTGCTCCTCATCTCCCACGACCGCGCGCTGCTCGACGATGTGTGCGACAAGCTCGTCATCCTCGACGGCGAGGGCAACGCGCGCGTCTTCGACGGCACCTACCGCGAGTGGGAGGCGAGGGCGAAGGCGGAGAAGGCGGAAGCCGAGCGCGCGAAGCGGCCCGCTCCGAAGCCGAAGCCCGTGGCCGCTGCGGCTGCTCCCGCGAAACCCCCGCAAGGCGCCCAACAGAGGAAGTCCCGATTCAGCAACCTGCAGATCGAGAAGATCGAGCAGCGCATCGCCGACATCGGCCGCGAGCTGCGCGAGATCGACCAGTCCTTCGCGGATCCGAAGGTCGCGAGCGACATCGCGCGCACGAAGAAACT
>CAYMSD010000010.1:42540-44771 GCA_964393015.1 uncultured Klebsiella sp. | reverse complement strand
AGCACGGTCCCCGACGAATCGCGGATCTCGACCGTCCCTCGACGAGCGAGTTCGACGGGCATCTCGCAGATCTTCCCGAAGCCCGCGGCTGCGAGGAAGTGATGGGAATGCGAGAGGCCGCTTTCGGAATCTCGCACGACGATCTCGAGCGTCTCGCCCGGGGTGAAGCCGACGCCAAGCACCGCGACGCGGCCGCTCTCCGCCTCGATGTAGACGGAGCCGCAACCCGTCGCCTCCGACGACACCGCGACGAGCAGCCGGTGCTCCGCGCCCGCGAAGTCGAAGCCCGCCAGATCGGCGGCGAGCGCGCGCATGTCCGAGTCGATGGCCTCGCCGACCGTGAAGCGCGCGAGCTTCTCGCTCACGTCGACATAACGCCAGTTGAAGAGAAGCGACACGCTCAGCGCCGCGAGCAGGATGAACGCGGCGACGCGCCAGTACGGCTGACGCACGAACTGCATGCGGTCGCGCTCGCGGGAGATGCCGTCGATGATCGACCGCACCTCGTCGAAGGAGAATCGCTCGCCCTGCTTGCCGCCGCGGCCTGCCTGCCGTGGTCCGATGGTGGCGATCGGCGCCGCAGCGCGAGACTCCTCCTCCGAGGCGTGCACGACGCGGGCAATGGTGCGAAGACGAAGGGAATCGGACGGCAGCTCGGCGCTGCGGAGGAGCGGGTTCGTCGCAACGCGCTCCTGAAGCGCGCGCACCTCCGCCTGGACGGACGGTGGCGCGGACTCGAAGAGTCGTTCAAGCCGCGCCGAAGCCACGGGATCCTCGTCCGAGTCGACGAGGGCGAGCGCCTCGAGCTCCGCCAACTGAAGGAGCTCGGCGCGATCGCGGTCGGTCCAAGCGCCGTCCCCGAACGCGGCACCCGCGCTTGGGTCGGCCCCCGCGACCTGAGGATCCCGAGCCGAAGGTGTCTCCCGTCGAGACGGTCCGCGCGTCGACGCGTCGTCGTCGTTGGGCTTCCAATCAGACATCACGCACAACCCCTGCGAAAGGCCCTGCGAAAGGCGACCGTTCCAGATGGCCTGCGGCGAACAGACGCCGCGACCGGAGGAAGATAAGGCCCTCCAAACCCTGCGACTCCGCTGTACGCCAGCGGGGGACGGGCGGTTGCAGCCTCGCATCGTGATTCGACCCTTTGGAACGGCGGCCTCATGCGCGCCCCCCGCCGCGTTCCACGCCGTTCCCGCCGTCGAGCCCCTCGAGCTCGCGCAGTCGCGCCAAGCCGCGGCTGAGCGCGCTCTTCACGGTGCCGAGGGGCGAATCAAGCTGTCCCGCGATCTCGCGCAGGCTGAAGCCCTGGAGGTACGCCCGCTCGATCACCGTCCGCTGGAGCTCGGGCAGCCTCGCGAGCTGGCGGATAAGCCGCTCACGGCTCTCGTCGCTCTCCCCCTCGCTCGGAACGCCCACGCCGCCCCCGCTCCGACGGATGGCGTCGGTGTCCATGCGCGTCTCGTCGAAGGCCATCCGGTCGGGCCGCACGGACTGCCGCCTGAGCCTGTCGATGAGGTGGCGCCTGGTGATCAGCATGACCCAGGTGACAAGCTTGGCGCGATTCGGATCGAACCGGTCCGCCGTCCTCCAGAGCCTGACGAAGACCTCCTGCACGGCGTCGTCGGTCTCGCTGCGCGAGCCGAGGACCTGGCGCGCGGTCTGGAAGACCAGCACCCCGAAGCGGGCGTACAGCTCCTCGATCGCCGCCTCGTCCGAGGCCGCGACGCGCTGCATGAGCTGCCAGTCGATGTGCTCCTGGCTCACCAAGGAAGAGTACCCCGCCGAAAATCTAACGCGGAACGGTCGGAAATCCAGACCAAAACCTTTAAACCAACCAGTTCGGGGGTATTCTGCTCCAGTCTCCGAGGCCCGCCCCCCGATGGTTTGTGGAGCGCGCTGACGACAATCGAAGGAACCGAACGCAGGACCGTTCGAGTTCGAAGGACCGTTCAAGGTTCCGAGGTCGTCCCGAGGCCTCGATCGAACCCGAGATCAGAGCACGCGCGCCCGTTGAACACCGATCGATCTTTGAGTCCAGAGGAACGGCGGCCACAGACCCCGAGTCCGACGCACGGGGGCGCCCGGCGTCGGAGCACCTCAAGACGCCAAGGCACCGATGCGATCCCAGACGCCACCACGCATCCGTCGCGTGCGCCCGAGCAGTCCGCTCCGGGCCGGGGATCCGCTCCGGGCGGGGGATCCGCTCCGGGCGGGGGATCCGCTCCGGGCGG
>CAYMSD010000010.1:19817-42440 GCA_964393015.1 uncultured Klebsiella sp. | reverse complement strand
CGGGCGGGGGATCCGCTCCGGGCGGGGGATCCGCTCCGGGCGGGGGATCCGCTCCGGGCGGGGGATCCGCTCCCCTCCGATCCGTCAGGTGCGCCCCGCCCCCGCAACGCACGCGCGACGGCCCGCCACGCGTTCACGATCCTTGAACTCCTCGTCGTCATCTCGATTGCATCGATCCTGACGGCGATCCTCATGCCGACCCTCGCGCGCGTCCGCGAGGCCGCGGAGCGCGTGCAGTGCGCAAGCAACCTCCGCCAGATCGGGTGTGCGCTGATCGACTACGGCGACGACCACCGCGACCGCCTGCCGAGTCTCGAGGTGGTGCAGACGACCGACCTCGCCGTCGCGCCCAAGTTTGCCGAGGCCATGGCGCTCACCGATCAGCAGGGCGCCGGAGCGGATGGACTCGGACGGCTTCTGCTCGGCCCCGCGAGCGGTTCCTATCTCGGCACTCCCGCCGTCCTGTACTGCCCCTGTCACCGCGGCGATCATCCGTTCGAGCGATACGAGCGCGCGCTCATGAAGGTCGGTCCGCGCGAGCCGGGCGCCGCGATCTACTGCAACTACCACTATCGCGGGACCTTCGACCCCGTCACGCGCAAGCACCTTCCTCGCCCGCTTCCGCCCGAGACCATCCTGGTGGTCGACGGCCTGCGCACCCGCTCCGACTTCAGCCATGTGGACGGAACCAACCGCCTCAAGGCGGACTGCTCCGTCGACTGGTACGCGGACACGGCGAACGCGATCTACCGCGCGCTCCCCGTCGTGCCGCCCATGGATGCGCCGCCCGACCTCTTCAGCGAACTGTGGAAGCTGATCGACAGCGGTGGTCGCCCGCGCGGCGAATCCTGAGCCCGTCGGGCATCCGCGCCTCCGACTCAGCCTCGTCTAGGCACCAGGTCCACGACCTGCAGCCTGTGGCGCTTGGCGCCGGGGTCGATGATCTCCGACCGAGCGGGCGACCAGCGCCCGCCCACGAGCGCGAGATCGATCGCCCACCACGCGAACTCGCGGGGATAACTGCCGCCCCACCCTGAGCCGGCGGCCGCGAACGCCTCGGCGTAGCCTTCACCGAAACCTCCGAGGGACGCACTCCCGCGGGTGATGTTGAAGTCGCCCACGATGACATCGGGCTTGCCGCCATGCGGCGCATGCGCGACGCCGCCACTCGACCGCTGCACCGCCAGCGCGGCCGAGACCGTGACGACGGTCTGCCACCGCGAACGCCACGGATCGCTTGGAAGATCGATCGCCTCCACCGCCAAGGGCCCGAGGCGCGTCTCGAGTTCGATGCGAGTCGCATGAAGCCTGCCCTGCGCGAGCACGGGCCGTGCCTCGACGATGCCGATGCGCGAGGCGATCCCGAATCGACCCGCCGTCCTGATCTCGTATCCAGCGGCCGCGAACCGCTCGATTCCGTCGCCCCACCAGAGGAGCCCCGGATCCGTCACGACGACGACATCCGCGTCGAGCTCGAGGAGGAGCGTCACGAGCTTCGGGGCGACCGCCGTGCTCTCCACGTAGGACGCGTTCCAGTGGACGAGCCTCACGGCGTTCGCGGGACGCGGCGACTCCGGCCGCCAGAGACCCAGCAACGCATGGGCCGTGCACACGGCGGCGGCGAGGACGACCCACCTGTTCGCGCGCAGCTCGCGACGATCGACGCGCGCAGCGAGCGCGACCAGCTCGATGGCCACGAGCCACGCCAGCGCGCAGCCCGCAAGCAGCGGACGCGGGATCCACCAGGCCCACTGCATCGCGTGGACCCGGTCGGTCAGCAGCTCCGAGGCGGCGAACAGCGCGAGCGCCGCGAACGCGGGCCATCGGGACCAGCGGAGGATGGTGGCGAACCTGCTCAAGTGGTGCGGGCCAACCGCGGAAGGCGGATGGCGCGGCACGGTATCGGCTCGCGAGGCCTCCCGACTATCGCCCGATTCCCTCGGCCAGGTCGCGCGCCGCGAGAACCGACGCGGCCGCCGGCCCGAGGCCGCGCGTGGCGCAGATCACGGCGTTGTTCGCATCGAGCCGGCGGCCGCGGGAGCAGTCGATGGCGCGGCCGTCCGTGTCGCCGATCCACGCGCCCGCCTCCTGCGCAAGGAGCACCGCGCCGGCGTGATCCCAGACGTACTTCCCGGGGCCGTGGCCGCGGCGGCTGTAGGCGATGTCCGCTTCGTCGAGGAGGACGAGCCCGTACTTGGCCTGGCTGTCCGCATGGACGAGCTTCGCCTCGAAGCCGCCAGCCTCCCCCACCGCGCGCCGCGCGGCCGCCTGCGACTCGCCCGTGTGGATCGGCGCCACGACGCGCACGGCGGACCCACGCGCGGGCGAGTCGGCCGACGCGTGCAGGCGCATCGGCTCACCCTCGTCGCCCGCGTCGAGGGGGTAGCTCCAGGTTCCCTCGCCGCGCACGGCCGAAAGCAGCACACCCCCCCGCAGCGTCGGATAGCCGTTGGAGGCGAAGACGGGCTCGCCGTTGCGCAGCAGCGCGAGGCAGGGACACCAGTGGTGCCCGTCGACGAATCCCTGCGTCCCATCGATCGGGTCGAGCACCCACGCATCGTCGACATCCCGCGTGGGTCGGTCGAACGAACCGAGGCACAGAAGGCGGTGGATCTCGGATTCATCGCCCTCGAAGCCCCACTCGCGCAGGAGCGCGCGGCAGTGCGCCTCCGCCGCGAGCTTGCCGCCAAGCGACTCGTTGTCCTCCTCCGCGATCACCGGCCGACTGCCGAACTCGCGCTCGAGTGCGTCGAGGATGAACACCTGCAGCGCCACATCGACCGCCGTGACGATGGAGCCGTCATGCTTGCGGACGATCGCCTCGGGCGGCAGCGCGCGGCGCGCCGCCATGGCGAGGTTGGTCGCGTCGTGCATGATGTCGGCCGCGAGATCGAGCGCCTCGAGGTCGATTCGGTGCATGCGCGGAGCGTAGCAGCCGATGGGGCCGCGCGCGGTGCCATAGTGGCAGTCCGTGGCGCGCCACCACCACCTTTCGACTGCCACGGACCGTCCGCGGGAGCCTCGACGGCTGGCATCGGCTTTGCGTTCCACGCGGCCCCGACACGACGCCGTGGACGGGGCCAGCGATTCAGGCGCCCGGCGAGCACCTCGTTCGGGCGGAAAGGAACCACACCATGTCCACCTCCACCCCGAGCGGCAGCAGCAAGATCATCGGCATCGACCTCGGCACCACGAACTCGTGCGTCGCCATCATGGAGGGCGGGCAGCCCAAGGTGCTGATCAACGCGCAGGGCGCGCGCACGACCCCGTCCGTGGTCGCGTTCACCGACAAGGGCGAGCGGCTCGTCGGCCAGCCCGCGCGCCACCAGCAGGTCACGAACCCGAGGAACACCGTCTACTCGATCAAGCGCTTCATGGGCCGCCGCACCGACGAGGTCGCGAGCGAGCAGAAGATGGTGCCCTACGAGGTCGTCGGCTCGGGCGACGAGCTCGTGAAGGTCACGGTCCGCGGCAAGCAGTACACGCCGCCGGAGATCAGCGCGATCGTGCTGCAGGAGCTCAAGAAGGTCGCCGAGGACTATCTCGGAGAGAAGGTCGAGCGCGCGGTCATCACCGTGCCCGCCTACTTCAACGACGCGCAGCGCCAGGCCACGAAGGACGCCGGCGAGATCGCAGGCCTGAAGGTCGAGCGCATCATCAACGAGCCGACCGCGGCCGCGCTCGCGTACGGCCTCGAGAAGAAGAAGAACGCCCGCATCGCGGTGTTCGACCTCGGCGGCGGCACCTTCGATGTCTCGATCCTCGATGTCGGCGACGGCGTGTTCGAGGTGCTCTCGACCAACGGCGACGGCCACCTCGGCGGCGACGACTTCGACGACCGCCTGATCACCTTCCTCGCCGACGAGTTCCGCAAGAAGGAAGGGATCGACATCACCAAGGACGCCATGGCGCTCCAGCGCCTCAAGGAGGCGGCCGAGAAGGCGAAGATCGAGCTCTCGACGGGCATGGAGACCACGGTCAACCTCCCGTTCATCACCGCGGACCAGACGGGCCCGAAGCACCTGCAGGTCACGGTCACCCGCGCCAAGTTCGAGGACATCTGCGCGGACCTCTTCACGCGGCTCCGCGGCCCTTGCGAGCAGGCCCTGAAGGACGCGAAGCTCAACGCCTCCGAGATCCAGGAGGTCGTGATGGTCGGCGGCTCGATCCGCATCCCGAAGGTGCAGCAGATCGCGAAGGAGATCTTCAAGACCGACGCGCTCGACCGCTCGATCAACCCCGACGAGGTCGTGGCGATCGGCGCGGCGATCCAGGGCGGCGTCCTCGTCGGCGACGTGAAGGATGTCCTCCTCCTCGATGTCACGCCGCTCTCGCTCGGCGTCGAGACGCTCGGCAGCGTGATGACCACGCTCATCCCGCGGAACACCACGATCCCGACCTCGAAGAAGGAGACCTTCTCGACCGCCTCCGACAACCAGTCGTCGGTCACGATCCATGTCCTTCAGGGCGAGCGCCCGATGGCGGGCGACAACCGCAGCCTCGGCAAGTTCGACCTGACGGGCATCCCGCCCGCGCCGCGCGGCATGCCGCAGATCGAGGTCGAGTTCGCGATCGATGCGAACGGCATCCTCAATGTGTCGGCCACCGACAAGGCGAGCGGCAAGAAGCAGGAGATCAAGATCACCGGCTCCTCGGGCCTCTCGAAGGACGACATCGAGAAGATGAAGCAGGAGGCCGAGGCGAACGCCGCGGCCGACAAGCAGCGCCGCGAGCTCGTCGACCTGCGCAACCAGGCCGAGCAGGTGGTCTACGGCACGAAGAAGGCCATGACCGATCTCGGCGACAAGGTCCCCGCGGCGACGCGGAGCGCGATCGAGAGCGCGATCTCGAATGTCGAGGAGCGCGTGAAGGGCGACGACCCGGCCGCGATCCAGAAGTCGCTCGACGCGCTGAACCAGGCGGCGCAGGAACTCGGCAAGATCTCCTACGAGTCCGCGAAGGCGGGCGGCGCGGAGACGGGCGCGGCAGGTGCCGCGGCCACCGATGGCGCGAAGCCGAAGGACGATGTGATCGACGCCGAGTACGAGGTGAAGGACGGGAACTGAGCGGAACGCCCGTGCGCCCGCGACGGATGCGGGAGCCCGCTCCGTTCCTCCGAGTCTTGGACAGGACCGCCGCGCACGACGCGGCGGTCCTGTTCCTTCCGCGCCGACAGCCGCCTTGCGTGATTCGCTAGACTGACCCCTCTCGATGCCGCACTCGCAGCCCCAGCCGAAGCCCATGCAGATGCTGAAGGGCATTCCCGTGTCGCCGGGGATCGTGATCGGGCGCGTCTTCATGCTCGGCGAGGCCGAGACGCATGTGCCGCGGCGCGAGCTCGAGTCCGTCGAGGTCGATCAGGAACTCACGCGCCTCGACGAGGCCTTTCGGGCGGCCGTGGCAGACCTCGTCGTGCTGCGCGACCGCACCGAGCAGCAGCTCGGACGCGAGGCCGCGAAGATCTTCGGCTTCCACCTCGGGCTCGCGCAGGACCCGGCGCTCCTCGGCCCCATGCGCGAGCGCATCCGCCGCGACCGCGCGAACGCGGAGTCCGCCGTCGCGGACGGCTTCAAGCTCGTCACCGAGCAGTTCAAGTCGATCGGAAACGAGGTCTTCCGGCAGAAGGCGAACGATGTCCTCGACCTCGAGAGGCGCGTCCTCGCCAAGCTGATGGGCGAGGAGGAGTCGCGCCTCTCGTCGCTCTCCGAGCCCGTCATCATCGCAGCGCACGAGCTGACGCCGTCGCAGACGGCGGGCATGGACCGCAGGCGCATCCTCGGCATCGCCACCGATCTCGGCGGCCGCACGAGCCACACCTCGATCGTGGCGCGCGCGATCGAGATTCCCTGCGTCGTCGGCTGCCAGCGCTTGATGGAACGCGTCGAGGACGGCGACCTCGTGGTCGTCGACGGCGACACGGGCGTCGTGGTCGTCCGGCCCGACGAGCGCACGCTGTCCGAGTACCGCCTGCAGCAGGACCGCTTCTCGAGCTATCGCCGCGCGCTGCGCGAGACGGCGCCGCTCGAGGCCCGCACGAAGGACGGCGTGCGCATCTCGCTCCTCGGGAACATCGAGTTCCCCCACGAGGTCGAGAGCGTGCTCGCGAACGGCGGCGACGGCGTCGGCCTCTACCGCACGGAGTTCCTCTACCTCACGAACGACCACGAGCCGGGCGAGCAGGAGCAGTTCGAGGCGTACAGGCGCACGCTCGAGCTCCTCGGGGGCCGGCCCTGCACGATCCGAACGCTCGATCTCGGCGCAGACAAGTACACCCAGCAGCGCGCCCACGAGCCAGAGCGCAATCCGTTCCTCGGGCTCCGCTCGATCCGCTACTGCCTCCACCATCGCGAGCTCTTCAAGACGCAGCTGAGGGCGATCCTGCGCGCGAGCGCCTACGGGCCGATGAAGGTGATGTTCCCGCTCGTCTCGACGATCATGGAGCTTCGCCAGGCGAAGATGATCCTCAACGATGTGTGCGAGGAGCTCGACGAGGAGGGAATCGCCTTCGACCGCGGCATCCAGACGGGCATCATGATCGAGGTCCCGAGCGCAGCGCTCCTCTCGCGCGCCTTCGCGGACGAGTGCTCGTTCTTCTCGATCGGCACCAACGACCTCATCCAGTACACCCTCGCGGTCGACCGCGGCAACGAGCGGGTGGCGCACCTCTACACGGGTGCCTCCCCCGCGGTCCTGTATCTCGTCAAGCAGGTCATCAGGTCGGCCCGCCGGGCTGGGATCGATGTCTCCCTCTGCGGCGAGATCGCGGGAGAGGCGATCTACACCATGTTGCTGATCGGCCTCGGGTTGCGTACACTCTCCCTCGTCCCGAGTCAGATGCCGCTCATCAAGCGGGTGATCCGATCGGTCGACATCCCCCACTGCGAGCAGCTGGCCCGACGGGTCGGTTCGTTCGATTCCGAGCGGCAGGTGCTGAACACCCTCCGCGACGAACTCAGGAAGATCGACCCCGATTCGTTCGGCGGCTGGATCGCTGAATAGCCTCCTCCGTCCGCTGGTCTGGGTCGCCACAACCGAATTTCTGCCCGAAACTTGAGGCCGTATGCGTCGGCGCTTTGCGCCGCCAGCGGATGCGAGTGTTCGGGTTGGGAGCGAATCGGACTTCTCCGATCGATCCGTCGGCCGACATCCGTGCCTGACGGCCCCCATGCCTCGACGATGCACATCTTGCGTCGCGGGTGCGGCGGCCCTCAGTCGAGTCGGCCGCGTGCCAGACGCGCCGTGCGCGTCGACCGAGGCGTCGGGACCCGTTTGTCCAGCGCCCCTCACGCCCGACGGCCTCGCCCTCGACTCGACCGCCGCCGCATCCTGAACGGCCGGGGGCCGATCCCCACGCCCATGCGTCGATCGGCCAGACTGGAACTTCGCGTGCGCCGCTGCGCACGCCCCGTGCGCCTCGCGCCCGTGGTCCTTGGCCTCGCGCCATCGGCCATCGCCGCCGCGCACGGGAGCACTGCAGCGGCCTCGCGACGCGAGTGCGCGGAAACCCGCGCAGGCCGCAGCGTGCGGCTGTTGGCGCCCGATCGTCTCGGGCGGCTCCCTCGCTCGGTGTCCGTGCGTTGCTCCCCCTCGGAGCCATGACAGCGGGCGCCGCAGGCTTCCCGTCGTCCCCGGCGTGCGCACCGCGTGCACGGCCTCGCCCCTGGCTGAGCCAGAGATTGCGAGACGAGATGGACGACATGACAGACGACCAGACGAAGCACGAGACGCTCGACGAGACCTTCGGTGGCGAGGGCGATCCGATCCGAAGCGGCGACGAGACCCGCCTTCCCGGCGATCGGACGGAAGACCTCGCCGTCGAGACGGACGCGGAGATCGACCCGTTTGCGATCGATGTGGGCGACGACGAGGATCGCACCGAAGAGAGCGAGGGTTCGGACGGCAGCTCCGACGGGGAAGAGGATTCCGACGGGGAAGAGAATTCCGACGGACACGGGTTTGCGGAGAGCGGCGAGTCCGACTTCGCAGACTCGGACGCCGAGGTCGATCCTGAATCCGCGCAGGACGCCGAGGACGCTGCGGCCGCGTACGCCCGCGCCTCGATGAGCGCCTTCGACGCGCCTCCGCCCGAGGAGGAACTCGCCGAGGAGGGCGAGGAGACGCAGCTGATCCCGCACCGCGGGGAGAAGCCGCGGCAGCTTGTCGTCGTGAACGACGCGCCGGGCGACGAGATGCGCATCGCGATCCTCGAGCAGGGTCGGCTCGGCCAGTTCTATTCGGAACGAGCCTCGACCGCGACGAATGTCGGCTCGATCTACAAGGCGCGCGTCGTCAATGTCGAGCCCGCGATCCAGGCCGCCTTCGTCGACTTCGGCGAGGGCGCGAACGGATTCCTCCACATCTCAGACCTTCACCCGAAGTACTTCCCCGCCGCGAAGGGCGGAAGGAAGGGCGAGGACGGCGATGCGCCCGAGCGAACGGAGAAGGTCGGCCGGAAGATCCCCCGCCGCGCGCGCCCGCTCATGCAGGACGCCCTCAAGCGCGGCCAGGAGATCGTGGTGCAGGTCCTCAAGGAGGGCCTCGGCTCGAAGGGGCCGACCGTCACGAGCTATCTGTCGATCCCGGGCCGCCTTCTCGTCATGATGCCCGACATGGACAACGTCGGCGTCAGCCGCAAGGTCGACGACGAGGACAGCAGGCGCAGGATGCGCAAGATCCTCGATTCGCTCGACCTGCGCGAAGGCTTCGGCTTCATCCTGCGCACCGCGGGCTTCGAGGCCACCCGCACGGAGCTCGCCCGCGACGCGCAGTACCTCACGCGGCTCTGGGATGTGATGGAGAAGCGCATGAAGGCCGTCGGCGCCCCCTGCCAGCTCTACGCGGAGGGCGACATCCTGCTGCGCACGATCCGCGACTCGATCGACGCGTCGGTCGACGGCATCGTCGTCGACAGCGAGGCCTCGTTCCACCGCGCGAAGGCGTTCCTCGAGGTGGTCGCGCCCAAGGCCGCGACGAAGGTCCACTTCTACGACCGCAAGACCCCGATCTTCCACGCGTTCGACGTCGAGCGCCAGGTCGACCTGATCCACGCCCGCGAGGTGCCGCTCCCGTCGGGCGGCGCGCTGGTGTTCGACCAGGCCGAGGCGCTCGTCGCCATCGATGTCAACTCGGGCCGCTCGCGCAGCGCGCGCGACAGCGAGACGAACGCGTACCAGACCAACCAGGAGGCCGTCGACGAGATCGCGCGGCAACTGCGCCTGCGCGACCTCGGCGGCGTGGTCGTGTGCGACCTCATCGACATGCGCTCGGCGAAGCACCGCCGCGACATCGAGGAGCGCTTCAAGAAGAACCTCGCCAAGGACCGCGCGAAGACGACCGTCTCCGAGATCGGCGACTTCGGCATCATCGAGCTGACGCGCCAGCGCATGCGCCCCAGCATCCGCAAGGCGCACTACATGGACTGCCCGCACTGCGCGGGCCTCGGCGAGATCCGCATGCCCGACTCGGTCGCATCCGACGCGATGCGGCGCATCCAGCTCGCCTTCGACACTCCGCGCGTGGCGCGCGTCGAGGTGGTCTGCTCCGCGAAGGTCGCGGGGGCGTTCCTCTCGTCGCGCCGGCGCGCGATGGGCGAGCTTGAGGATCTCTTCGCGAAGAAGATCGAGGTGCGCATCAGCGACGCGATCGCGGCCGACCGCGTCGACATCTACGGCTACGACGAGCGCGGCAACGCGGTCGAGCCAGACCGCTCGCGCAAGCCGATGCTTCCCGCGCTCGAGAGCTTCCCGACCGAGATCGAGGAAGGCGACTCGGAGGGCGAGGGCGAGGAATCGACGGGCGAATCGACGCGGGGCGAGGGCGGCGGACGCAGGCGCAGGCGCCGAAGGCGGAAGCCCGTCACGGCGGACGCGACCTCGATCATCCTCTCGGGCGGGTTCGACGACCTTCCCGAGGTCGACGAGGACGAGGAGACCATCTCGCAGGCCATCGCGCGCGACGAGCAGCGCGCCCGCGAGGACGCCAGGAAGGCCGAGCGCCGCGACGAAGCCGATGCGGAGTCGGCCGAGGGCGGCGAAGCAGGCGGACGGCGCGGCAAGCGCCGTCGCAGGCGTCGCGGCCGTGGCGGAGATCGCGCGGAATCGCAGTCGGGCACCGCTGCAGCGCAGCCCGCTCCCACCCCCCCGCCGCCGCCGCGCGAGCCGAGCGACCCGATCCGCGTGCATGCGATCGCGAAGGAGATCGAGCTCACGAGCAAGGAAGTGCTCGCCAAGTGCGCCGAGCTCGAGATCGAGGTGAAGGGTCACCAGTCGCTCCTCACGGGCGAGCAAGGCGATGCGATCCGCAAGGCCTACGGCAAGCCTCCGTTCGATGTTCCCGAGCCCGCGCCCGTTCCCGTTGTCGAGTCGGACTCGGACGAGTCCGAGCTCGATGGCGCCGATGCAGCCGGCGGCGGTGAAGGCGGCGGTGAAGGCGGTTCGCGGCGAAAGCGCAGGCGCCGCAGGCGTGGCCGCGGTGGCCGCGACGGGCGTCGCGACGATGCGCCTTTGGCGGGGTCTGCGGATGCATCCGAGCCCGGCGACGAGGACGGTGGCGGCGATTCGGAAGTCGATGCAGAGACCGATGGCGATGCAGATTCAGCCGCCGGAGCCGCGCAAGGCGAGTCGGCCGATGGCGGCGAGGATCGCCGCGACGGCGGACGGCGCAAGCGGCGACGACGGCGCGGCGGCCGCGGACGCGATCGCGACGGCCCGCGCGGCGCGGAACGCAGCGACCGCGGCGGCGACAAGCCCGAGCGCGCGCCATCGACACCGTCCGCGCCTCCTGCTCCGCAAGCGCCTGCCCCTGCGCCGAAGCCCCGTTCGCTCTACGGCGGGCGCGTGCGCAAGCTCGCGCCGCACGAGCGGCCAAAGGGTGGCGACGAGTAACGAGGACCCTGCCCGCGGCGACCGGCCCCACGGTCGCCGCGGGCTCTTCAACCACGCATGCACAGGCGAAGGCTCTTCATCCTCGGCTCGACGGGCTCGATCGGCACGAGCGCGCTCGATGTCGTGCGCGACCTCGCCGCGAAGGGAACGCGGTCCTTCGAGATCGCGGGCCTCGCGGCGGCGCGCAACGGCGGGCTTCTCTCCGAGCAGGCGCGCGAGTTCGGCGCGGGCGCAATCGCTGTCGCGAACGGCGATGCAGCGCTCGAGGTTCCGTCGGGAACACGCATCTACCGCGGCGAGTCGTCGGCGGAGGAGATGCTCGCGACCGAGGCGCGGCGCGGCGACATCGTGCTCGCCGCGATGGTGGGCGCCGCGGGCATAGGCCCGGCGCTTGTCGCGATCGAGCGCGGCTGCGACCTCGCGCTGGCGAACAAGGAGGCGCTCGTCGCGGCGGGCGCGGTCGTGATGCCCGCGGCGCGCGCCGCGGGCGTGCGCGTCATTCCCGTCGACAGCGAGCACAACGCGCTCTACCAGTGCCTGAAGGGCTCGCGTTCCGCCGACGAGATCCGTCGCGTGGTCCTCACGGCGTCGGGCGGCCCGTTCCGCCGCAGGTCGCGCGACGAGATGGCCCGCGCGACCGTCGAGGACGCGCTCGCGCACCCGACCTGGCGCATGGGCCCGAAGGTCACCATCGACAGCGCGTCGCTGATGAACAAGGCGCTCGAGCTGATCGAGGCGCACTGGCTCTTCGGCCTCGGAAGCGACCGCATCGACGCGATCGTGCATCCGCAGTCGATCGTCCACGGCTTCGTCGAGTTCGTCGACGGATCCGTGCTCGCGCAGCTCTCGCCGCCCGACATGCGCACGCCGATCCAGCAGGCGATCTGCGACCCCGATCGCCTCGACGGCCCCGCGCGGCGCCTCGACTTCGCGTCGCTGCGCGCGCTCGAGTTCGAGCCCGTCGACACCGACCGCTTCCCCGCGATCAGGCTGGCGCACGCCGTCATCGAGCGCGGCGGCACGGCGGGCGCCGTGCTCAACGCGGCGAACGAGGTCGCCGTCGGCGCCTTCCTCGAACGGCGGATCGGCTTCCTCGACATCGCTTCGACGGTGGCCGCCGCGCTCGAGGCCCTGCGGCCGACGCCCGTGCGCTCGCTCGCCGATGTCCTCGAGGCCGACCGCGAGACGCGCCGCTGGGCCGCGGACCGCCTGCTCGGCGCGGCGGGCGCGCGTAGCATGGCCAGCGATTCCGCGGGAGATCCATCGTGAGCGCGATCCCAGGCTTCATCCTCATCCTCCTCGGCTTCGGCTTCCTGATCTTCATCCACGAGCTCGGGCACTTCCTCGCGGCCAAGTGGGCGAACATCCGCGCCGACGGCTTCGCGATCGGCATGGGGCCATGCGTCGCGAGCTACCGGCGCGGCATCGGGTTCGTGCTCGGCTCCGCGGACGCGGTCGCCGTGCGCAGGCACGGGCGGCGCCCGATCGAGATGAGCGACTCGCAGCGCGAGGCGCTTGGCCTCGGCGAGACGGAATACTCGCTCCGCGTCCTTCCGCTCGGCGGATATGTGCGCATGCTCGGGCAGGAGGACGGAAACCCGACCGCCACCAGCGAGGACGCGCGCAGCTTCGGCAAGGCGACGATCTTCCGCCGCGGCGTGGTGATCCTCGCGGGGATCACTGCGAACCTCGCCCTCGCCATCGTGCTCTTCCTCATCGCCTTCCTCGTCGGCGTGCGCTTCCCCGCCCCGGTGATCGGCGGCGTCGCCCTCGAGTCGCCCGCGGCGCGCGCCCGTGCGCTCGACGCGGGCGCCCCCGACGGCATCCGCGCGGGCGACCGCGTGGTCGCGATCGACGGCGAACCCGCGGAGACCTTCGTCGATGTCCGCCTCGCGGCCGCGATGGCGAAGCCGGGCGACACCGTGTCGCTCACCGTCGAGCGCGGCGGAAAGGAGTTCGGCTACGAGGTCCTCCCCGCGCGCGACGAGTCGATCGGCCTGCTGTCGATCGGCGTGGCGCCCGCGCGATCGGCGACGCTGACCGATGTCCGCGCCTCGCGCGAGTCGGTGCGCGAACTCATCGCCAAGGAGGCCCCCGCCATCGCCGACGCCGGCGTCGGACCGGGCTGGCATGTCGAGAGCATCGACGGCCGCGTGGTCGGAAGCTTCGCCGACCTGGCGGCCGCCGCGAGCGGTTCGAGCGGCACGCCGCTTTCGGTCGTCTGGCGTGGCCCGTCCGCTGAAGACGGCAGCGCGGCCGCCAGCACCCTGGCCACCGCCGTGACCACCATCGAGCCGCGACCCGAGTTCGAGCTTGTTCGCCCCGCGGGCGGCGACAGGCCCGAGGAATCGCTGATCGGCCTCGTCCCGCTCTCGCGCGTGCGCGCGATCCTCGAGTCGAGCCTCAACAAGGGCGTGCTCGAGGAGGGCGATCTCTTCCTCCGCATCGGTTCACTTCCTGCCCCGCGCCGCGCGGAGCTTGTGAAGGCCGTGACCGACCGACCCAACGGCCGCATTCCCGCGCTTGTCCTCCGCGACGGCCGCGAGGTGGCGGTCGAGCTTCGCACGAACAGCGATGGCCGGATCGGGGTCGAGCTCGAGCTCGCAACCGATCTCCCGCTCCTCGCCAACAGCATCGCGTCCGTCGAGGCTCGAGGTGCGTCGGGTTCGGGCGCAGCGACGCGCGACACACCCGCCAAGTCGCTCGCGCCGCTCCCGCTCGGCGAGGTCCGCTCGCTCGACGGCGAACCCGTGGCCGACTTCCGCACGCTGCGCGACAGGCTCGTGGCGCGCGCGCGCGCCCACGCGGGCGACGCGCCGCTCTCCGTCACGATCGGCCTTCGCGACCCTTCCCCCGAGGCGAAGCCCGTCGAGACGACGGTCGCGCTCGGCGCGGAGGACCTCGCGTCGCTCCGCGCGCTGGGCCACGCCTTCCCGCTCCCGATGGAGATCTTCGATCCGAAGTTCACGGTGCTCAGCGCGGACGGCGATCCGCTGCGCGCGATCGCGATGGGCTTCCGCCAGACCGTGCGCATGATCGAGCAGGTGTTCCTCACCCTCGACCGCGTCGGCCGCGGATCGGTGGGCGTCGAGCAGCTGCAGGGCCCCGTCGGCATCCTCCACACGGGCACGCAGGTCGCGGACGAGGGCTTCATGTATGTCCTCTTCTTCCTCGCGCTGATCAGCGTCAACCTCGCCGTGGTGAACGCGCTGCCGATCCCGATCGCGGACGGCGGGCTCTTCGTCTTCCTGATGTACGAGAAGTTCCGCGGGCGGCCGCCGTCGATCGCGTTCCAGAACGCGGCGGCCATGGCGGGCATCGCCCTCGTCGCGGGCGTCTTCCTGCTCACCTTCTACAACGACATCGCGCGGATCTTCGGCTCATAGTTCGAGCGCGGAGTCCTCGCGCGAATCGCCCGACGAACCTTCGCCGAAGGGGCACGCATGTCCGACCAACCAGTCTCGATCGTCACCGGCGCAGGCAGCGGCATCGGCGCCGCCTGCGCGCGCATGCTCGCCGCGCGCGGCCACTCCGTCGTCCTCGTCGGCCGCACGGAGTCGAAGCTCGACGCCGTGCGCGCCGAGCTCGTGGAGCCGACGCGCCACCTCGTGATGGCCGCGGACATCGCCGACAGCGGCCTCGCGCACGAGGTCGTCGACCGCACCATCGAGGCGTTCGGGAGGATCGACGCGCTTGTCCTCGCGGCGGGCGTGGCGCCGCTTGCGCCGATCGACAGGACCACGGAGGCGATCCTCGAGGAAGCCTTCTTCATCAACGCCTTCGGCCCCGCGCACCTCATCACGCGCGCGTGGCCCCAGTTCAAGAAGCAGCGCTCGGGCCGCGTCGCGATCGTGTCGACGATCGGCACGAGCGATCCGTTCCCGGGGTTCTTCGCGTATGCGGCGAGCAAGTCCGCGGTCGACAGCTTCGCGCGCTCGATCAAGGCCGAAGGCAAGGCGATCGGCGTGAAGGGCTTCGCGATCAACCCAGGCGCCGTCGAGACGCCGCTCCTGCGGCAGAACTTCCCCACGAGCGTGATCCCGCCCTCGCGCGCGATGGCGCCTGAGAAGGTGGCGGAGATCGTGGTCGCATGCGCCTGCGGCGAGCGCGACGAAGACAACGGCAAGGCGATCAGCGTGACCTGAGCGGCGGCGGCCGCCTTTGCTGCTTGCGACGCGGGGCGTGCTTGTGAGAGGGACTCTCTTTCTCACGGAGGCGCAGAGGGCGAACGGGCTGAAGAGAGAAGAGAAGAGAAGAGAAGAGAATCCAACACCCGCGCCACGCGGGACAACTGGAACACGTGCTCTCCGTGCCTCCGTGCCTCCGTGAGAGCCGCTGTTTCGCCGCGGTGCGCCACCTGTGCGAACGCGTCACGCCTTGCGGCGCACGGCGCGGTCCATGTCGCGCTTGTCCTCGCGCTTGGCGATGTCCTGGCGCTTGTCGTGCTGCTTCTTGCCGAGGCCGATGCCGATGAGGACCTTCGCGCGCCCCTTCACCCAGTAGATCTTGAGCGGAACGAGCGTCGCGCCCTTGGCCTTCGTCTCGGTCGCGAACTTCACGATCTCGCGCGCGTGCGCGAGGAGCCGCCGCGGCCGCGTCGGATCGTGCTGCCTGCTCGCGCCCGCGGGCGGGTACTCCGCGATCGTCACATTGAGCAGCGTCAGCTGCGGCGGGTCGATCTGCGCCTGAACCCAGCCTTCCGCAAGGCTCGCCTGTCCCTGCCGCAGGCTCTTGACCTCGGTGCCGACGAGCTTGAGCCCGCACTCGAGCGTGTCGGTCACCGCGTAGTCGAACCGCGCCTTGCGGTTCTCGACCACGGGCTCCCGGGCCTCGTCACCCGAACGGTTCTTCTTGCGATCGCTCATAAGTCGCGCGTCCTGCAGGTCCTACCTCGGCTCGACCAACGCCCTCGGCCCCACAATCACCCGACAAGGCTTCGATTCTTCCGCGACCGCCCGAGAAGTCGAGCGCGTTTGAGGGAAACTTTGAGGGAAATGTTGGATCGAAACGCCGTCGAACGCGAAAGTGGCGCAAGATAACGCAACGGGCGGCGTTCAGCGCCGCTTTGCCGCATCGGCGGCAAGCGATTGTCCGAGGCCGCGGAAGGACTCCGCGAATCCTCCCGTCCCCTCGCGGGGCGGACCCATCTCTCACCCCGTTCGATCAGGACGGGGCCTTCCCTCGGTCGCCCGGCCCGGCTTGGGCGAACCACCCGGAGACGGAAAGCACCATGCAGCACAGCAGGAAGTCCTCGCCCGACCGCCACGCCTCTCGAACGAGCGAGGCCGCCCTCTCCATCGGAACCATGCGCACGGGCGGCATCGCCCGCTCGGCTGCCTCCATTCTCGCGGGTTCGCTCGCGCTCGCCGTGCTCTGCGCGCCCGCGTCGGCCCTCGCTCAGGTGACCCCGGGCTCGATCGACGGCATCGGCCAGATCGATCCGATGGACGCGCGCGACGCCTTCCTCGCAGAGCACCCCGGCAGCGCCATCTATGAGCGCGACGGATTCCCGGGAGTCATCAGCCGCGTCTACGGCGCCGCGTTCTCGCAGGGCACCGACCCCGTCGACAGCGCGGAGCGCTTCCTCGCGGAGCACGCGGCCATGCTCGCGGTCGATCGCGACCAGCTCTTCTCGGTCGGCCCGAACGGCGACGGCACGCATGTGCTGCCGATGGGCTACGACCGCCACGCCGACTTCTACCGCTTCTCGCTCGTGGGCTACACGCAGCATGTGAACGGAATCCCCGTCTTCCGCGGCGATGTGCGCCTCCTCGTGCGCAACGAGCCCGGCTATCCGCTCGTCCTTGCCTCGAACGGCCTGAAGGATGTGCGAGAGTTCGCGGCGACCTTCAAGGGCGCGCCTGTCCCGCCGTCGAAGCTCGACCTGCGCAAGGCCACGCGTCTCGCGCTCAACCAGTTCGGCCCGGGCGCGGTCGTCAGCGAGCAGGAGCAGGTGATCTGGGCGGGCTACGAGGAGATCGCGGCCGACAAGCCCGTCCTCGCCGTCAAGTTCGTCGTGCAGGGCCCCGGCGTCTTCGCCCGCGACACGATGCAGAAGATGCTGTATGTCGCGGACGCCGCGACCGGCCGCATCCTCTTCCAGGAAGACCAGATCATCCACGCCGACGTCAACATCAGCGTGCGCGGCCTGAAGACGCAGGGAATCGCCGCGGACGCCTGCGCTCCCGAGGCGTCGGAGCCCCTGCCGTACGCGAAGATCACCTACAACGGCGTGAACGTCTACGCGGGCGTCGACGGCACCGTGACGGTCCCGAACGCCGCGGGCGCGAGCATCAGCTTCAACTCGACCGTGCAGGGCCGCTGGTTCTCCATGATCGACAACGCGGCGAGCACCACCGAGAGCTCGCTCACGCTCTCGAGCACGGGCGGCGACCTCGACTTCGTGCACAACGCCGTGAACGGCTCGACCGTCCAGGACGAGAGCAACCGCTCGCAGGTCAACACCTATGTCGAGGCGAACCGGGTCCGCGACTACCTGCTCGAGTACGCGCCGAGCTTCCCCACGATCCCGACCCAGTTCGACTTCCCCATCAAGGTGATGGTCTCGGGAACCTGCAACGCGTTCTACGACGGCTCGTCGATCAACTTCTACCCCGCCGGCGGCGGCTGCAACAACACGGGCTTCAGCGCCGTCGTGCACCATGAGTACGGCCACCACATCGTGAACCGCGCGGGCTCTGGCCAGGGCGCGTACGGCGAAGGCTACAGCGACTGCATGGCCGTGATCGTCACCGACGACTCGCGCCTCGCGGTCGGCTTCCAGACCTGCTCGACGGGCATCCGCAACGCCGACAACACCAACCAGTACTCGCCGACCAACTGCTCGACGGCGGGCAGTGCCATCCACACCTGCGGCACCGTGCTGTCGGGCTGCGTGTGGAGCACGCGCACCTACCTCCTCGCGCAGAACCCCGCGACCTACCGCGACATCATCTCGTTCCTCACCGTGAACTCGGTGCTGCTGCACACGGGAACGGGCATCGATCCGTCGATCACCATCGACTTCCTCACCGTCGACGACGACGACTCGAACATCCTGAACGGCACGCCGAACTACGCGGCGATCAACCAGGGCTTCTCCGACCACAGCATGCCCGGCCCCGCCCTGGCGCTCCTCGACATCGGCTACCCGCAGGGCCGCCCGTCGGTCGCATCGCCGTCGGGCAGCACGACCTTCCCCGTCACGGTCACGGGCATCGCCGCCACGCCGCAGCCTGGCTCGGGCCAGTTCTTCTACCGCCTCGGCGGCACGGGGTCGTTCACGCAGGTTCCGTTGACGCAGGTCTCGACCAGCGAGTACCTCGCCACGATTCCCGCTGCTCCGTGCGGCTCGCAGATCCAGTACTACCTCAGCGCCCAGACCACGGCGGGCGCGACGGTGCGCAGCCCCGCGGACGCGCCGACGAGCGTCTACAGCGTGATCGCTGCGACGGGCATCGAGTTCCCCTTCACCGATACGGTCGAGACCAACCTCGGCTGGGCGCTCTCCATCCCTGCGGACACCGCGACCTCGGGCCAGTGGGTTCGCGTCGACCCCGTCGGCACGACGAGCAACGGCGCGGCCGTCCAGCCCGAGGATGACGCGACTCCTGCGCCCGGCACGATCTGCTTCGTGACGGGACAGGGCGTCGTCGGTGGCGGCGCAGGCGCCGCCGATGTCGACGGTGGAGCGACGACGCTCACCTCCCCCGCGATGGACGCGACGGGCGGCGAGGCGTTCGTCAGCTACAGCCGCTGGTACTCGAACGCTCGCGGAGCCGCCCCGAACGCGGATGTCTTCCGCGTGCTCATCTCGAACAACAACGGCACGAGCTGGGTGCCGCTCGAGACCGTCGGCCCCGGCGGCCCCGAGGCGGACGGCGGCTGGTACGCGAAGGAGTTCCGCGTCGCCGACTTCGTGACCCCGTCGACGCAGGTCCGCCTGCGCTTCATCGCGGAGGACACGGGTTCGGGTTCGCTCGTCGAGGCCGCGATCGACGAGGTGCGCATGCGCATCCTCGTCTGCGAGGCGTCGACCCCCGGCGACATCAACGGCGACGGCACGGTCGATGGCGCCGATCTCGCCGCGCTGCTCTCGACCTGGGGCCAGAACGGAGCCGCCGACCTCAACGGCGACGGCACCGTCGACGGCTCGGACCTCGCCATCCTGCTGTCGAACTGGGGCTGATCGCCCCTGCTTCAACACGGCAAGTCCCGAAACCGCCCGAACGCCCCGCGTTCGGGCGGTTTCGCTTGCTGGCCGCCTGCGCAAAGCCCTTGCCCGTTGCGGCGGGTTCGGCTATCGTTCCCGTCCGCTCGCTGCGCCCCCAAGCCGCATCGGGAGGCCACCTGCCCAGGTGGCGGAATTGGCAGACGCGCCAGCTTGAGGTGCTGGTGGTGTAACAACCTTGGAGGTTCGAGTCCTCTCCTGGGCATTCGAAGCCCCGCCGCAAGGCGGGGCTTTTCTTTCTTGAGCGCTCGCAACTGGCGTCGGGCTAAGCCTGCGCCTCAGCCCGACGCCTTTGCTCGCTTTGGTGCGAGTGACGCACATCGGAGTCGTCAACCATGGGTGCCCGGGGACGAAGTCCGCGGAACGCCAACCCGTCGGAGTCGACGGCTGACACCATCTGTTCCGCATGCTGAAGCATGCGGGCACCCAAGTGTTCCTACCCCACGGCTCCTGTCCCAGAAATCTCGTCCCAAACCCTCATCCCAAACCCTCATCCCAAACCTTCGTCCCAAACCTCCATCCCCAGGCTCTCGTGTCGCACACGGCGGTCGCACGCAGCCGCCGCTCAGACTCCGCGCGTGCCTGGATCCCAGATCAGCTTGTGGAGCTGCGTCTGCTGCCTGACAGGCAGGCGATCCTCGAGGATCCACTCGGCAAGCTCCCGCGGGTCGAGCCCTGGGCAGCCGAGGATCTCGAGCCCCTTCTTCTGCGGGAACGCGGGGCTCATGAGCACCGCCTTCACACGCTCCGCGAGACGGTGCTCGCGCATCCGCTCGCGCGCCCACTCGTAGTCGGCGCGATCGACGATCACGAACTTCACCTCGTCGTCGGGGCGCAGATCGTCGAGGTTCGACCAGAGGTTGCGCTCGACCTCGCCCGAGCCAGGGGTCTTGATGTCGAGGATGCGGATCGCCTTCGGATGGCACGGCGTGATGTCGATGGCGCCAGAGGTCTCGACGAGCACCGTGTAGCCCTCCTCGCAGAGGAGCGCCAGCAGGTCGAACGCCCGCTTCTGCGCAAGCGGCTCGCCGCCCGTCAGCTCGACCACGCGCGCACCCGAGGCGCGCACCTCGTCGAGGAGCGCCTGGATCGTGCGCGGTGCACCTTCGCGGAAGGCGTACTCCGTGTCGCAGTAGTGGCAGCGCAGCGGGCAGCCCGTGAGTCGGATGAAGAAGCACGGGCAACCCGCCCAGGTCGACTCGCCCTGGATCGAGAAGAAGGTCTCGTTGATGCGCAGCGTCTGCGAGAGGATGTCGTCGGCCTGCATCGCCATGGCGAACCCGCCGGTCAGTAGACCCACGCCTCGAGCAACGCCTCGTGCGGCACGCCGCCTTCAGGCGGCGCGATGGGCGCGGTCGTCAGGATGATCGCGTCGAGCAGGTCGCCCTCTGCGTCCTGGATCGCCTCGACCGCCGTCTCCGACGCGATCTCGAGCCCGTCGCGGCGCAGGAGCCGCACGATCTCCTCGCGCACCGCGCGCGGAGGCTCGCCGCCGCCCTTGTAGCCCTTCGCGGGCCAGCCGCGGTGACGAAGGACGCTCGCGGGGCAGCCCTCGAACACGCGCGTCGACGGCAGTGCGCCGTCGGCCGTCGTCGGCATCGAGACAGGCATGATGGCGATGCCCTCGCGCGCCAGCGGCAGCAGGATCTCGGTGATCACCGTGAAGGTCTGCTTGAAGACGCGCAGGTTCATCGGCGCCAGCGGCGTGTGGAGCGCGCGGTCGCAGGTGCGCTTCGGCTCGCGGCGCGAGGACTCGCGCATCGCGCCGCGCCATGCGCGCGCGTTCGGGAACGACGCCATCCACTCGGCGACCTCGATCCAGGTCGGCTCGCGGCCTTCGGGGAGGCCGACGACACCCGCCGCGATGCTCTCGCGCGGGAGCCCGAACGGCGCGTCGATCCGCCAGAGGTGCTCGCGACCATCGCGCGCGCACTCCGCGATCAGCCGGCGCAGCCCGTTGCGGTCGACGCGCGGGCGGATGGCCACCACGCTCTTCGCCGCGAGCTCGCGCTCGGCGATGCGGATCTTCGCCGCGCCGCCGCCGTCCGCGCCTGAGAAGTCGATCCCGTGGATGACGGTCCTCGAGCCTGTGATGGGAACGCTGGTCGGGGCGCTCTTCATCCGATGCCGCAACTTCCGCGTGGCTTGCCGCAGCCGCAGCTTGAGGAATGGACATGCCCGGCGACGGGCGCGGCCTGCGCGTCGGCCGCGCCGGAGACGCCGAACACCGACATGCGGCGTCGGAAGGTGCGGCCTCTGCCGCTCGGGTCCTCGACGGGGCCGTCCGCGTCCTTCATCGAGCGGAGGAGCTCGATCACCTCGCCGTCCTCGACGGCCTCGTACTCGTAGATGGGCATGGGGCGAAGGATAGCGAGGGCGCGAATCCGAAGTGCCGTACACTGTCTCGATGCGTTCCAACCGTTCACCCCGTCGCTCCAAGGGCCACCTTGGCGAGTTCGCGGACAAGTCGAGAGGCGTGCGCCTGCAGAAGGCGCTCGCGGACGCGGGCGTCGCCGCGCGCCGCGAATGCGAGGAGCTGGTGCTCTCGGGCGCCGTCACGGTGAACGGCAAGCGCGTCGACACGCTGCCTGCGTGGGTCGATCCTGCGTCGGACCGCGTCGAGGTCTACGGCAAGCCGCTGCGCAAGCCCGAGAAGCATGTCTACATCGTGCTCTTCAAGCCACGCGGAACGGTGTGCACGAACAGCGACCCGAGCGGACGGCCGCGCGCGATCGACCTCGTCCGGCATCCCGAGCGGGCGCGGCTCTACTGCGTGGGCCGGCTCGACCTCGACAGCTCGGGGCTCCTCCTCCTCACGAACGACGGCGAACTCGCGAACCGCCTCACCCATCCGCGCTACGGCGTGCCGAAGGGCTACGACATCACGCTCGAGGGAAGCCTCGACGAGCGCGCCATCGCGGGAATCGAACGCGAGATCTTCCGCGCGAGCCCGGGCGACGCGCCCGCGAAGAGTTCGCTCAGGCTGATCGCGCGCGACCGCGAGAAGACCGTCGTCCATCTCGAGCTCTGCGAGCACCGCAACCTGCAGATCCGTCCGCTCATGCTCGAGCTTGGACACCCCGTGAAGAAGATCCGCCGCACCTCGTTCGGCCCCATCAAGCTGAAGGGGCTTGCCGTGGGCGAGTGGCGCGACCTCACGGGAAAGGAGATCGATCTCCTGCGGCAGGCCTCGCGCGGCGAGTCGACGGAGGCCGCCCGCAAGCCCAAGGCGCCGCGCCGGTCGATGGAGGAGCACGCCGTGCTGCGCGAGGCGAAGGCCGCCGCGCGCGCGGCGGAGGCCACCACATCGGAAGCGGAGACACCGTCGACGCGAGGGGCAGCGGGTGCCGCCCCCGTGCGGGGCCAGGTCGGTCCGCGTCGCGCGGCGAAGGCTCCGAGCACGACGGCGCCCCAGGCGCGCAAAGGAAAGGACCGCTCCGCAAGCCGTGAGAGCCGAGGGAAGGCATCACCGCGTGCGCGCGGACCGAAGGAGGGGGCGCTCCGTGGCTC
>CAYMSD010000010.1:0-19717 GCA_964393015.1 uncultured Klebsiella sp. | reverse complement strand
GAGGGAAGGCATCACCGCGTGCGCGCGGACCGAAGGAGGGGGCGCTCCGTGGCTCGGGTGAGGGCTCCCGAGGCGGCTCCCGAGGCGGCTCCCGCGGCGGCTCCCGCGGCGGCTCCCGCGGCGGCTCCCGAGGTGGCTCCCGCAGCGGCTCCCGAGGTGGCTCCCGCAGCGGCTCCCGAGGTGGCTGACGCGGCCTTGATGCTTTTTTCTCGGAACACACGCGCTTCTCGGTCCCAAAGGTCCGAGTTTCGGTGAAACTACGACGCACCGTCGCCGCTTGTCCGCTCTGCGGGCTTCGGTGACGGCGGTGCGGCGCCGCGGGGCGCCGACGATCGGCTGTTCATCGTTCATCGGGCAGGATGCCCCACGCGAGCGCAGGACCATGCTCGACCAGAACCACAGCGGAACGCCTCGATCCAACGGAACCAGCTCGAACGCGCAGCCTGCGCCGCAGGCCCAGCCTTCGCAAGGGTTCGTCGCGCAGCCTGTGCCGGCGATGGATGTCGGCATGACGGCTGCAGCGGCCGCGCGCCCCTTCGACATGGGCAAGTCGTTCGATGGCGCGCGGCAGGTCGTCGCGTCGCGTCCCGCCCCTGCGCCGCGGAGCGCTCCACCGCTCTCTGTTCCCGCGCCGCGCTCGGCTGCGATGACTCCACACGCAGCGATGACTGCGACTGCGCAGCATGCGGCCTCGCCCGCGCAGCAGGCCGTCCCGAGCGCGCAGCAGACGCGGCTCACCGAGCTCCTCGCGCGCGTCGAGTCGCAGACGGCGCGGCTCGAGGCCAAGCTTGCCGACGAACACGAGGCCGCGGATCGCGCGGTTCGGCTCGCCGCCGAGCTCGAGGAGCGGCTCAAGCTCGGCGTGCGCATGCTGCAGGCCTTCGATGTGCAGGGCGGCCGCGGCGAGAAGATCGCGGAGCGCGCCGTCGGCGTGATCGACGATGCAGAGCGGGTGCTCGAGGCGGCGCGCGAGCAGTCCGAGCGCGCCGCGCGCGCCACGCACGACCAGGCGGAGAAGGTCACCGAGGCGATGCGCGCGGCGCTCGAGCGCGCCGCCCACGCCGCAAGCGACGCAGCGGCGCAGGCCGCGGACGCGCTGCGGAGCAAGGCCTCCGCCGCAGCGGCGGAATGCAAGCGCGAGGTCGAGGATGCCGCGGCCGCCGCGCATGCGCGCGCCGAGTCGGCGATCCGCGAGGCTGCGGACCGCGTGGTCGGTGAGAAGGTGGCGCTGATCGCGCGCGAGCTCGACTGGCGCTTCGACAGGATCAAGGAGGTCGAGGCGCGCCTCGAGCACGCGGCGAACGCGACGCTTGCAGCGGTCGATGCGGAGCTCGGCGGGCGGCTCGAGAAGATCGACGACATGGTGCGCCGTGCGGAGGCCGCGACCTCGCGCGTCGACGCGGCGCTCTCCGCCACGGGAGAGGCCGCGGCGCTCATCGAGCGATCCGAGCGCGCGACCGCGGCGCTCGCAGGGCTCTCCTCCGAGGGACAGCGGCTCATCGAGGCGCTCGCCGTCCGCGTCGGCGATGGAACAGCGCTGCGCGAGGTGCTTGGCAAGCTCGTGCACGAGCTCGCCGCCGCGCGCGAGTCCGTCCACGGCGACATGCGCCGCATGCGCGACGACCTCAGCTGGCTCGTCGAGCGCGGCGAGCGGATGTCGGGCGAGCTCGTCGAGCGCGCCGACCGCGCGGGCGTCGCGAGCGAATCCGTGCGCGCCGCGACGGAGTCCGCCGCGCCCGTCCTCGAGCAGTTCGCGCACTGGGCGCCGCTCCTCGCGTCGCCCTCCCCCGAGCGGATCCGCCCGATCGCAGATGCGATCGCGGGCGGCGTCCGCGCAGAGCTTTCGCAGGAGATGCGCAGCCTCGCCACGGCGCTGCGGCAGTTCGCAGGCAAGGCGGACCGCGCCTTTGCGGAGATCTCGCTCGACTCGGAGCTTCTCCAAGGCGACTCGCGCACCGTCGTGCGCAACTTTGCGGGCGAACTCTCGCGGCTCGGAGCGATCGCGGCGGTCGAGATCGACACGATGGGCGCACCGGTGCCGCCGGCGCACGCCCACGCAGCGCACGCCCACGCCCACACCCCTGCGGCGCCCGTGACCGCCATTCCAGCCATCACGGTCGTCGCCAACACGGCCGTCACCGTCGATCCGCCCGTCCTGACGGGCAGTTGGCGCCTCCCCGAGCGGAGCTGAGCGGTCGGTCTGCGCAGGCAGGCCCGCAAACCCGGAGATCCCGCGCGGCAACGCGCCGATACGGCAACTTTTGCCGAAGTCGCCCCTCGTTCAAACCGATGCACGGAGCATGAAGCAGTACACGCTGCCCACGACGCCGTCCGACCGCACGCAGTCGCAGTATGTCTGCATCGACCGCCATTCGCGCGGGCTGTTCGCGCGCATCCTCTGCCCAACGATCGGCCAACGCGAGGCGCCGATCATTGCGGCCGAGATCATGGCCGCCATCGACGGGTGCGCGCACTCGAAGGTGTCGTCGATCGTGATCGACTTCGCGGGCGTGCAGCAGATCTCGAGCATGGGCCTCGGCATGTGCGTCGACATCCGCAACCGTGCTGCGAGCGCGAAGATGAAGGGCTACCTCGTCGGCACCAGCCGAACGGTGCTCGACCTCCTCCGCATGATGAAGGTCGAGAAGCTCTACACCGTCCTGCACGGCAGCGACGACATGACCCGCATCCTCGGCTGAGGCGGGAGACGGGCTGCTCCCGCGCAAAACCCTCGAAAAAGCGCGGTGCCGCGCCGGCGCCGCCGCGCTACCATGGTCGACCTATGGGCCTCGAAGCCGCACTTCCGACAGACAGCGTGGTCACCACGCAGCTCAACCGAGTCATCAACTGGGCGCGACGCTCGAGCGTCTGGCCGCTGCCGTTCGCGACCGCGTGCTGCGGCATCGAGCTGATGGCGACGGCGTGCTCGCGCTTCGACCTCGCGCGCTTCGGCGCGGAGGTCATGCGCTTCTCGCCGCGCCAGGCGGATCTCCTGATCGTGGCGGGCCGCGTCAGCGTGAAGACGCTGCCCGTGCTCCAGCGCATCTACATGCAGATGGCCGAGCCGAAGTGGGTCATCTCGATGGGCGCGTGCGCCTCGACGGGCGGCGTGTTCGACACCTACGCCGTCGTCCAGGGCGTCGACCAGTATGTCCCCGTCGATGTCTATGTGCCCGGCTGCCCGCCGCGGCCCGAGATGCTGATCGAGGGGATCATGGCGATCCAGCGCATCATCGACCAGGACAATATTCCGCGCGATCCGACGGGCAAGCGCCTGCCGCTCAACATCGCGCTGACGCCGAACTACGAGCTTCGCCCGCAGCCCGTGCCGCTTGGAATCGGCACGAGCAACATGCAGGGCATGCCGCTCCGCGGCTGACCGCGCGCGATACGCTCCGCGCATGCAGCTCTCCCCCGCCTTCGCCGCCGCCTGCGCACTCTGCGCGGGCGGCGTTCTTTCCGTGCAGGGCCCCGTGACGCCGCGCGCCGCGCCGCAGCAGGAGCCCGTCGATCGCTTCGCGGGCATCCCCTCGCTCGAGACGACCGTGAGGAAGCCGGACGGCGCGGTCGACGCCGTCTACCGCGCCCGGCTCGTCGAACCGAGCGCGGAGGCGCTTGCGAAGGCGGGCGGGAGATTGCCGCTTGTCGTCTTCCTGCATGGCTCGGGCGAGCGCGGCGACGACAACGCCGCGCAGCTGAAGCACTTCGCGGGGTGGACCGCGGGCGAGGAGTTCCAGTCGCGCACGCCTGCGTTCGTGCTGGCGATGCAGTGCCCGCGCGACGAATCATGGAGCGCGATCGACCTCAAGGCGTTCAGGGAGCGCGGCGAGCTGCCGAAGTTCGCCGAGGAACCGACGCGCGCCATGCGGGCGCTCATCGCGGCGATCGAGGAGATCCTTGCGACGAAGCCCGTCGACGCGGACCGCGTCTACCTCACGGGCCTCTCGATGGGCGGCTTCGGCGCGTTCGACCTCGCCGCGCGACGGCCGGAACTGTTCGCGGCGGTCGTCCCGATCTGCGGCGGCGGCGACCCCACGACCGCGGCCCGCTTCGCGCACCTCCCGATCGCGATCGTGCACGGTGCGGACGACCCCGTCGTTCCCGCCGCGCTCTCGCGCGCCATGCGCGACGCCGCCGTCGCGGCGGGCGCCTCGCCCCGATTCATCGAGCTCGCAGGCGTCGGCCACGACGCCTGGACCCCCGCCTACCGCTTCGGCGAGGACGGAATCCTCGATTGGATGTTCGCGCAGCGGAGGCGCTGACGCCTCACGCGAGCTTGGCCACCCACTCGCGCACGCGGCCGACGCCCTTCACGATGTTCTCGTCGCTGCAGGCGAACGAGAAGCGGATGTGGCCGCGCGCGCAGGCGCCGAAGTCCTCGCCGGGCACGACCGCCACATCGGCCTCGGCGAGCAGCGCGTCGGCGAACGCCTGCGCGCCATCGAGGCGCGCGCCGCCGGGCGAGGTCTTGCCGAAGTGCGCCGAGACATCGGGGAAGGCGTAGAACGCGGCGTTCGGCACCGGGGTGCGGAAGCCAGGGATCTTCGCGAGTTCGTCGTGGATCAGCTTCGCGCGCGTCGCGAACCTGACGCGCATCGCCTCGACGCCCGCGGCGCTGTTCGTCAGCGCCTCGACGATCGCGGGGTAGAAGAAGCTCGGGATCGAGTTCGTCATCTGCCCCTGCAGCTTGATGAGCTCGGCCGCCATCGGCTTCGGCGCGGCCATGTAGCCGATGCGCCAGCCGGTCATCGCGTAGCTCTTGCTCATGCCGTTGATCGTGATCGTGCGCGACGCGAGAGCCGGATGCGCGCCGGGGGACGCATGCACGAGCCCGGGCGAGATCTCCGGGTAGATGAGCTTCTCGTAGATCTCGTCGGAGATCACGGCGATCCTCTCGTGCTTCGCGAGCTCGTCGCAGATCGCACGCACCTCGTCGGCCGGATATGCGATGCCGCACGGGTTCGACGGCGAGTTCCAGACGATGCCGACGGTGCGCGGCGTGACCGCTGCGGCGATCTGGGCGGGCGTGACGCGAAAGCCGTGTTCGACAGCGCCCGCGACCTCGACGCAGCGCGCGCCCGCGAGCTCGATGAGCGGCTTGTACGAGACCCACGCAGGCGTCGGCAGCAGCACCTCGTCGCCGCGGCCGGGCTCGACGATCGCCTGGAGCGCCATGTAGATCGCATGCTTCGCGCCGACGGTGACGGTCACCTGGTCGAACGCCGTCGCGACGCCGTTCTCCTTCGAGAGCTTCGCGGCGATCGCCTCGCGCGCGGCCTTGTCGCCGGGCGTGGGCGCGTACTTGGTCATCCCCTTCTCGAGCGCGTGAATCGCGACGCGCTTGATGTTGTCGGGCGTGTCGAAGTCAGGCTCGCCCATCGCGAAGGCGACGACATCGCGGCCCTTCGCGCGCGCGGCCGCGACCTTCGCGCCCACGGCGAGGGTTGCGGACTCGGACATCGACGCGATGCGGCTCGAGACGAACATGCGGGGAATGTAGTGTTTCGTGCGCCGCGCGGAGGCGCGGCCGCCGCTACACTTCCCGCCCCATGCACTACGACGCTCATCAACCGGTGATCGACGAGTTGGAGGCGCGGATCGTGACGCTCCGCGACTCTCTTTAACTACGATCAGAAGCTGCAGGAACGGTCCGCGTTCGACGACCGAATGAACGCCACCGACTTCTGGGAGAACCCGAAGGCGGCGCAGAAGGTCATCGAGGAGAGCAAGATCGTCCGCGCCCAGGTCGAGCCGCTCGAGGAGGCGATCCGCCTGCTTGACGACGCCAAGGTGGGCTACGAACTCGCGAAGGAGGCAGGCGACCGCGAGATGCTCGCCGAGGTCGACGAGACCCTCTTCGGCCTCCAGGCGAAGATGGACAAGATCGAGCAGCAGTCGCTGCTCTCGGGCAAGCACGACCACCGCAACTGCTTCGTCGCGATCCAGGCGGGCGCGGGCGGCACCGAGGCGGAGGACTGGGCGGGCATGCTCGAGCGCATGTACCTCTACTACTTCAAGGAGATGGGCTGGAAGCTCGAGGAGATCTCGCGATCGCTCGGGCCTGAGGCGGGCATCTCGGAAGTGTCGTACCGCGTCTCGGGCCCCTACGCCTACGGCTACATGAACTGCGAGCGCGGCACGCATCGTCTTGCGCGCGTGTCGCCGTTCAACGCCGAAGGCAAGCGCCAGACGAGCTTCGCGACGGTCGATGTGACGCCCGAGTTCGAGCACGGCGACCTCGTGATCCCCGACAAGGACCTCGAGATCGTGGCGTTCGTGCGCGCGTCGGGCCCCGGCGGGCAGAACGTGAACAAGGTCGCGTCCGCGATCCGCGTCACCCACCTGCCGACGGGCATCCAGGTCGTCGCGAGCACCTACCGCGACCAGCCGCAGAACAAGGCGCAGGCCCTCGCGGTGCTGCAGGCGAAGCTCGAGCAGCTCGAGGAGGAGCGCCGTGCGGCCGAGCTCACGGCCGCGACGGGCGGCAAGGTCTCGCGCGACTGGGGCAACCAGATCCGCTCGTATGTCTTCTACGACAACCGCGTGAAGGACCACCGCACGGGCCACGAGGTCGGGAACCCGCAGCATGTGCTCGACGGGCACATCGCGGACTTCATCGACGCGGAACTGAAGCGCAGGCGCGCGGAGCGCGGGTGATGCAGCGGCCCGGGCTCGAGGTCGAGCGACTCACGCTCGTCCGCGGGTCGCGGGCCGTGCTCTCCACCGTGCTCTCCACCGTGCTCTCCGACGTCTCCTTCGCGCTCGCGCCCGGCGCGCTGCTTGCGGTCGTGGGGCCGTCGGGCGCGGGAAAGAGCACGCTGCTCTCGCTTCTCGCGGGCTTCGAGCGGGCCACGGCGGGCTCGATCCGCTTCGCCGGCGCGGACTGGCGCGCGCTCGACCCCGTCGCGCGCGGCGTCGGCATGAGCTTCGACGACGCGGCGCTGCACGAGCACCTCTCCGTCGCGGAGAACCTCGAGGCGGCCGCGCTTCCGCGTGGCGATTCGGCCGCCGTGCGGCGCGCGCGCGTGGCGGAGACCGTCGCCGCGCTCGGCGTCGGCGCGCTGCTCGATCGGCGACCCGCGACCCTCTCCGCAGGCGAGCGCAGGCGCGTCTCGCTCGGCCGCGCGTTCGTGCGCGGCCCGAGCCTCGCGCTCCTCGACGAACCGTTCGCGAACCTCGACCGCGACAACCGCCTTGCCGTGCGTAGTCTCGTGCGCACGCTGCGACGGACGACCGCTGCGACGACCATCGTCGTGACCCATGACCCGGGCGATGCGCTCGCCCTTGCCGACGGCGCCGACGACCGCATGCTCGTCCTCGTCGACGGCTCCGTGCGGGCGTTCGGCCACGCGGGCGAACTGCACCGCCATCCGCCCGATCTCGAGACGGCGGCGCTCGTCGACGAACTGGGATTCGAGTCGATCCCGATCGATGCGCTCGGCGCGGCCGCGGGCGTGGCACGGCTTCCGACGGAGGTCGCGCGGCGCGTCCGCGAGGCGCGGCTCGGCGCAGAGGGCGGCTGGCTCGGCATGCGCTCCACGCAGGTGCGCCTCGCGACGAACGGCGCCGATGAAGCGCTCCTGCTCGATCTCGTGGTCCGCGCCGTCGAGCCTGCGGGGCTCTTCGTCGATGTCGTGGCGGCCCCAAGCGACTCGGCGGAGCGCGGCATACGCATCCGCCTCGACGCGCGCGACGCCGCGGGCATCGCGCCCGGCGCGCATCGCCGTTTCACGGTCGCGGCCGACGATCTCCATCTCTTCGCGGGCCCCTTCCCGGGGCGGCGCATTCCGTGAGCACGCATCGACCGCGCGATTCCGCCTGATCGCGGAAACGCCCCGCTTCCCTCGGCCGATGGCGCGATATCGTTCGGGAATGCCCGACCAGACGGCCGTGATACCCGGCGCGCACGCCCCCGCCCCGCAGTTGGTTGCCATGAATCTCGGCGCACCGCCCATGCTCATCGAGGAACTCGACCGCGGCGTCGCCTGCGACGCGTCGGAGGGGTCGCGCCGCGAATGGCTCGCGACCTCGGGCTTCGGCGACTACGCGCTCGGGACGGTGAACGGCCTCGCCACACGGCGCTACCACGGTCTCCTCGTCGCGGCGTCCACGCCTCCGATCGGGCGGCGCATGCTTGTGCCGTTCATCGACGAGGAGGTCACGGTGGGCGCGGCGCGGTACGCGCTCGCCACGCGGCGCTGGTCTGACGGCGCCGTCGACCCCGACGGACACCGCCGCATCGCGGCATTCCACCTCGAGGACGGCGTTCCCACGGCCATCTTCGAGATCGGGCCTGCGCGGCTCGAGCGGCGCGTCCTGATGCTGCGCGAGCCCCGCGCGGTCGTCGTGCTCTGGACGCTCGCCGATGCGCCGTCGTCGGTCGAGCTCGACGCGCGCATCTTCGTCGAGCATCGCGGGCACCATCGTCTCGACCCCGACGCGGCGTGGCTCCCCGAGGTGCGCGTCCTGCATGGCGAGGGAGCGCGCGCGGAGATCCTGCTTCCTGCGAACGAGCACGCACCGACGCCGACGACGCTCTTCGTCGCGGCCGACGGCGCCACGCTCGCATCGGAGGGCGTGTGGTGGCGCCGCCATCTGCTCGCGGAGGAACGCGCGCGCGGCTACGACGCGCTCGGGTCCGCGTGCCACGCGCTCACAGCGACGGTGATCCTCGCTCCGGGCGAGACGCGCGGAGTCGTCATCGGGGTCGGCGCCGGCGAGGGCCACCCGCTGCGCGGGCTTCTGGCGCCGCGCGGCCTCGATGCGCCCATGATCCTCTCGCGCGAGCGGGTAAGGCGACGCGACCTCGTGGAGCGGGCGGGCCTTTCGTCCGCGCCGCGGGAGGTCCGCTCGCTCGCCATCGCGGCCGACGACTTCATCGTGCGGCGCAGGCGGCGCGACGGTTCGGAGGGACGCTCGATCATCGCGGGATATCCGTGGTTCGAGGACTGGGGCCGCGACGCGATGCTCGCGCTGCCGGGACTCCTCCTCGCGACGCGGCGCGGCGACGAGGCGAAGCTCGTCCTCGCGACCTTCCTCGACCACCTCGACGCGGGGCTCCTGCCGAACCGCTTCCCCGACGAACGCGCCGAGGCCGAGTACCACAGCGCGGATGCGCCGCTCCTCGCCATCGTCGCGGCCACCGAGGTCGCGCACGCCACGGGCGACCATGCGTGGCTCGCGGCGGAGCTTCCCCGGCTTCTCTCGATCGCCGACGGCTATCTCACGGGGACGCGGCATGGCATCGGCGTCGCCGAGGACGGTCTCGTCACGGCGGGCGAGGCGGGCCTCCAGCTCACCTGGATGGATGCCAGGATCGGCGACCTCGTCGTGACGCCGCGCGCGGGAAAGCCCATCGAGCTCTCCGCGCTGTGGCTGGCCGCGACGACGCGTCTTGCGCGCTTCATCGCCGCGCACGCCCCTGCCTTCGCGGAACAGGGTGCGCGGCTCGCGGCGGCCGCGCAGCGCGCCGTGTGCGCCCTCCCCCGCTACTGGAACCCCTCGACGCAGTGCTTCGCCGATCTCCTCGACGGCCCCGAGGGAGACGACGGCGCGATCCGCCCGAACCAGCTCTTCCTGCTTGCGCTCTGCGCGGAGCATCTGCCCGCCGCCTGGCGCGACGACGCGCTCGCCACGATCCAGCGCGAGCTCGTCGTGCCGCTTGCGGTGCGCACGCTCGCGCGCGGCGCGGCCGAGTATCGCGGGCGCTACGAGGGCGACCAGCGTTCGCGCGACCTCGCCTACCACAACGGCACGGCGTGGCCCTTCCTCCTCGGGCTCTACCTGCGCGCCCTCGATGCGGCGGGCTCGGCCCGCGCGGAACTGCTCCGCACCGAGCTTCTCGCGGACCTCGCCGCGCGCGCCCATGAAGGCGGCATCGGCTCGCTCCCCGAGATCGTCGACGGCGATGCGCCGCACACGCGGCGTGGCTGCCCCATGCAGGCGTGGAGCGTCGGGTGCGTGCTCGAGGCCCTCCTGCTTCCGCCCGCGGAGCGCGCCCGGTGATCGACGCCGAGGAATCGCGGCTTCAAGCCGCTGCGAACGGCTCCGCGCCGTGGCGCCTCTGGGGCCCCTATGTCAGCTGCCGCCAGTGGGGCACGGTGCGCGAGGACTACTCGCCCGACGGGGGCGCGTGGGACAGCTTCCCCCACGACCACGCTCGCAGCCGCGCCTATCGCTGGGGCGAGGACGGCATCGCGGGATGGTGCGACAAGGACCAGCGCCTCTGTCTCACGCTCGCCCTCTGGAACGGGCGCGACGGGATCCTCAAGGAGCGCCTCTTCGGCCTCGCCAACGAGGAGGGAAACCACGGCGAGGACGCGAAGGAACTGTGGTGGCATGTCGACGCGCTGCCGTCGCATGCGTGGAACCGCATGCTCTACGCCTATCCGCAGCGCGCGTTTCCCTATGCGACGCTTGCGGCCGTGAACCGCGCGCGGACGCGGCTCGAGCCGGAGTTCGAGCTTCTCGACACGGGCATCATCGACGACGACCGCTTCTTCGAGGTGTGGTGCACCTACGCGAAGCGTTCGCCCGAGGAGACCGCGCTCCGCATCGAGATCGTGAACAGAGGGCCCGAGCGCGCGGAGATCCATGTGATTCCGCAGCTCTTCTTCCGCAACACCTGGTCGTGGCGCAACGGCGCGGAGCGGCCGACCATCGAGGGTCACCGCTCGCGCGGCGCGCTCGTCGCGCGCAAGGACGACATGCCCACGATGGAGCTGCGCGTCGATCCCGCGTGCGCCGAGCGCCACGCGCTCGAGGTCCTCTTCTGCGAGAACGAGACGAACGCGGAGCGGCTCTTCGGCCTTGCGCCGCGCGAGTCGCCCTCCGAACGCGCGCCGAAGGATGCGTTCCATGCGCGCATCGTCGAGGGGCGCGCCGACGCCGTGCACGCGCAGGCGCGCGGCACGAAGGCGGGGCTCTGGCACAGGCTCGCGCTCGAGGCGGGCGAGCGCGCGCACATCGACCTCGTCCTCTGCCCCGCGTCGAGCGACTTGGGCACGGCCGAGGTGCCCTCGCTCCTCGCGGCGCGGTCGGCCGAGGCGGATCGGTTCTACGAACGCCTCGGCGCGGCCCTCCCCGACGACGAGACGCGCGCGGTGCAGCGGCAGGCCTTCGCGGGGCTCCTCTGGTCGAAGCAGTACTACGAGTTCGATGTGCGCCACTGGCTCGACGGCGACCCGACGCAGCCGGAGCCGCCCGCGGAGCGCCGCGAGGGGCGCAACGCCGCGTGGCGGCACCTCGCGGCCTCGAGCGTGCTCTCCATGCCCGACACCTGGGAGTATCCCTGGTTCGCGGCGTGGGACCTCGCCTTCCACTGCGTCACGCTCGCGGAGGTCGACCCAGCCTTCGCGAAGGCACAGCTCGCGAAGATCCTCACGGACCACTACATGCACCCCGCGGGGGCGCTGCCCGCCTACGAGTGGAACTTCAGCGACGCCAACCCGCCGATCCACGCATGGGCATGCCTGCGCGTCTTCGAGCGCGAGCGCGCCCGCACGGGCCGCGCGGACCTCGACTTCCTCGCGGCCGCGTTCAACAGGCTGCTCCTCAACTTCACCTGGTGGGTGAACCGCAAGGACTCCGCGGGCCGCAACATCTTCGAGGGCGGGTTCCTCGGCCTCGACAATGTCGGCGTCTTCGACCGTTCGCAGCCCTTGCCGGGCGGCGGCACGCTGCAGCAGGCCGACGGCACCAGCTGGATGGCCATGTTCGCGCTCACGATGATGCGCATCGCCATCGAGCTCTCGCACGACAGGCCGCTCTACCAGGACATGGCCGCGAAGTTCGTGGAGCATTTCCTCCAGATCGCGGAGGCGATGACGCGCATGGCGGGCAAGGGCCTCGGGCTCTGGTGCGAGGAGGACGGCTTCTACTACGACCTCATGCGCATGCCCGACGGGCGCGTCGAGCAGATCCGCCTCCTCTCGGTCGTCGGCCTGATTCCCCTCTTCGCGGTCGAGACGATCGAGCCCGAGGTGCTGGCGCGGCTGCCGCTCTTCCGCGAGCGGCTCGAGTGGTTCCTGCGCGAGCGGCCCGAGATGGCGGCGCTCGTGTCGCGCTGGAACGAGCCAGGCCGCGGCGAACGACGCCTGCTCTCGCTCCTGCGCGGGCATCGCATGAAGTGCCTGCTCGCGAAGGCGCTCGACGAGCGCCACTTCCTCGCACCGCACGGCATCCGCAGCCTCTCGCGGGAACTGGCGGCCCGCCCCTACTCGATCGCGATCGGCGGACGCAGCTTCGCCGTGCGCTACGAGCCCGCGGAGAGCACGAGCGCGATCTTCGGCGGCAACTCCAACTGGCGCGGGCCCGTGTGGATGCCCATCAACCTCCTCCTCGTCGAGAGCCTGCGCAAGTTCCACGACTACTACGGCGACGAGTTCCAGATCGACTTTCCCGTCGGCTCGGGAAGGACGACCACGCTCCGCAAGGCGGCCGACGAGATCGTGCGCCGCAACACGGCGCTGTTCCTTCCCGATGCACGCGGCGTGCGGCCGTCGATGGCGATGCACGCGAAGTTCGCGAGCGACCCGACCTTCCGCGACCTCATCCACTTCCACGAGTACTTCTGCGGCGACACGGGCCGCGGCTGCGGCGCATCGCACCAGACGGGCTGGACCGCTGGCATCGCGACGCTGCTTGGCCCGGGGTGAGACTGGCGTGGTGGTCGGCCCCGACTGCTTCAGCCGTGCGGCACGAAGGGGTCCGACGCGCGGGCGTTGAACACGGGTGCGTCCGATTCGGGAATCACGGGGGGCCGCATGCTTCAGCATGCGGAACGGGTGATGTCCGCCGTCGACTCCGACGATCGTCGATCCGCATGCTGAAGCATGGGGGCACCCCTGCTCATCGACTCCGACGACTCAGCGGACCGAGCGCAACGAGCGACGCCCGGCGGCAACACCACCAAAGGCGGCTGCCGCAGCAGCCGCCGCTCAAACCACGAACGCGGCTCGACCACCGGTCGAGCCGCGTTCGTCTCCCTGCGACTCTCAAACGGTGGGGGAGGGATTCGAACCCTCGAGACCCTGACGGGTCTGCCGGTTTTCAAGACCGGTACATTCAACCGCTCTGCCACCCCACCTCGTGACACGGAGTGCACCGCGCGCATCGAGTGTATCCGAAGCATGCATCGCGCCTCGCGGTCTCCATGAACGCGCAACGCGCGGTATGCTCCATGCAGTTCGGAGCCAACACCATGCCACGATCCCACAACGCACTCCTCGTCGCCGCCGTCCTCGCCACCTCCCCCGCCCTCCTCGTCGGCTGCGCCACGCCTGGCTACAAGAAGGGCGACAGCACGGCGGCCGCGATGCGCAACTCGGACACGACGGCCGATGCGCTCTTCCTCGCCGCGCAGAACGCCCAGACCTACTTCGCGTCGATGGCCGGCGGCGACCTCAAGGCCATCTTCCCCAGCTTCGAGAAGGAAGTCGACGCATTCGACTCGAGCATGAAGCGCTTCACCTCCTCGATCGCCGATGTGCGCAGCTCCGCGAAGGGCTACATCGATTCGCTCGTCAAGACCCAGGAGTCGATCACGAACGAGAGCCTGAAGGCGCAGACGCAGCTGCGCATCGACCGCATCACGGAGGAGCTGGCCGACATCGACGGGCTCGTGTCGTCGGTCGAGTCGCTTTCGTCCGAGCTCTCCACGAACTTCTCGGATGTCCGCAACTTCCTCCGCGCCGACCTCTCCGCGCGCGGCATCAAGGACGCGGAGGGCATGTGGAAGAACGTCGACGCCACGATCGGGCGCCTCGGCAAGGCGGTCGGTGACCTCAAGCGCGAGCTCGCCGATGTCCAGGCTGCGATCTCGTCGGGAAGCTGAGCAGATTGCTCTGCCCTTCTTCTGCGCCTGCACAAACTTTGCGCCTTTTTCGCTACACTGAGAATCCTGCGGGCGCACTCCTGCGACCTGCACGGTTCTTCCCGTGGCTGACGCTTCCTCCAGTTCCGAAGGTCCCTCGCTCCTCGAGCGCGTCGCAGCAGGCGATGCCGCGGCCCCTGCCGAGTGCATCGACAGGTTCAGCGGACTCGTCTGGAGCCTCGCGCGCAGGCTCTGCTCGAGCGCTGCGGAGGCCGAGGATGCCGTGCAGGAGATCTTCATCGATGTCTGGAAGAGCGCGGGGCGGTTCGATCCTGCGATCGCGAGCGAGACGACCTTCGTCGCGATGATCGCGCGGCGTCGCCTGATCGACCGCGGCCGTCGCCGCATGCGCAGGCCCGAGGTCCCGCAGATCGCGGAAACGCTCGCGGACGCAGCGCCCGTGCGCAATCACTCAGAGACCGCGGAGGAGTTCGGCGTCGCGCAGCGGGCGTTCGCGCAGTTGCGCCCCGAGCAGCAGCAGGTGCTGCAGCTCGCGATCCATCACGGCTGCTCGCACGAGCAGATCGCGACCGCAACAGGAATGCCGCTCGGCACCGTGAAGACGCACGCGCGGCGCGGGCTCATCAAGATCAGGCAGATCCTGGCGGACCAAGGCGTGCTCGCGCCGGAGGACCTTCCCCCCGAAATCCCGCAGTCGCAGTCGCGTCGCGCGTCGAATCCGCAGGATTTCCCGCGAATCCGCGACGAACGCGCCTCCGAAGCGCGCACCGAATCCTCCTCTTCGAGAGGAGACCTCCAACCGTGACCCGCGATCCGCACCACAACCCGAACGGCCACGACGGCGACGGCCATCGTGACGCGGCGCAACGCACGCTCGAGCGCGCGTGCGACGCGGCGTTGTTCGGCGACACGCCGAGCGCGGACGCCGCGGTTGACGCGCGCACCGCGGGGCTCGACCTCGCCCGAGAGATCGAGGCGTTCGAGCTCGTCGCGGCGCAGCTCGAGGCCGAGCGCATGGAGCGTGCCTCCGAGGCCGAGATTCCCGCGCATCTGCGCGCGCGCCTGCTGCGGCTCGCCGAGTCCGCGACGACCGAGACCGCTCCCGCGCCCGCCCCGCTTCCATTCACGCGCCCGACCAGGCCCGGCCGCTCGGCCATGCGCGACTGGCTGATCGCCGCCGCGTGCATCGCGTTCGGTGCGGCGTCGACCTTCGCGCTCCTCCGCGCCGGCCGCGAGGCCCCTCAGGATTTCCCCACGGATCCCGCGCGCTTCGTCTCGATGCATCCGAGCTCGGTGCGCTGGCCGTGGACCCCGACGGAAGACGACCATGTCGTCGGCGAGGTGCGCGGCGAGGCGATCTTCGACCCGAAGACCTCGAAGGGCCTCCTTGTGATCGAGGGGCTCGCCGCGAACGATCCGACGCTCGAGCAGTACCAGCTGTGGATCTTCGACGCCTCGCGCGACGACCGCTACCCGGTCGACGGCGGCGTCTTCGATGTGCCCGCGGACGGACAAGCGGTCATCCCCGTCACGGCGAAGCTGAGCGTGGACAAGCCCGTGCTCTTCGCCGTCACGATCGAGAGGCCGGGCGGCGTCGTGGTCAGCGACCGCCGCATCGCGATCCTCGCGAAGCCCTAGGTTCTGTCTGACGGATCCCCTGGACGTCGATCCACGCGGCATCCCGGCTGGCGGCGTCGGCTTCAACTCGCTGTATCGCTGCGGATACAGCTTCGTTTCGCCTCCTTGCCATCCGGGCGCCGCGCGGATCTTTGGTCCCGGGGATCCGTCAGACAGAACCTAGCCAGCAGAAGCCCTTCGCCCTCGCGAAGCCGCGTTCGCCTGTCGACGCGGCGACGCCGCCGTTGTCTTCCCGCTGATTTCCCAAACAGCGCCCCCGACCGCGGCTCGGCCGTGTTCGGAGGCTCTACCATCTCGACCCGCGCGGCTCCTCCGCGCCCATCGAGCCCCCCATGACGATCTCCCACTTCCGCAGCGCGCTGCTCTTCGTCACCACCACCCTCTCCGCAAACGCCCTTGCCGCCGGAACGGCATCCGAGGTCGACCTCGCGTCGGGCCTCTGCCGCTATCCCGATGTCTCGAAGACCGAGATCGTCTTCGTCTACGCGAACGACTTGTGGATCGCGCCGAAGCAGGGCGGCACCGCGCGCCCGCTCGCAAGCCCGCGCGGCTTCGAAGGCTCCCCCCGCTTCTCGCCCGATGGAAAGTCGATCGCCTTCCGCGGCAACTACGACCAGGGTCTCGACCTCTACACGATCTCTTCGCAAGGCGGCATCCCGCAGCGCGTGACGCATCACCCCACGGTCGAAGGCCTCTGCGACTGGACGCCCGACGGCGCGGGCCTCATCTTCATGGCGAGCGGCATCGACGGCCTCTCGCGCGCCGCGAAGCTCTACTCGGTCCCCGCGTCGGGCGGGCTGCCCACGATGCTGCCCGTTCCCTACGGCGCGAACGGCTCGCTCGACAAGACGGGCGAATGGCTCGCCTACACCCCGCACTCGACCGACAACCGCACCTGGAAGCGCTACCGCGGCGGCATGGCGACCGATGTCTGGCTCTTCAATGTGAAGACGGGCGAGTCGCGGCGAATCACGGACTGGGAAGGCACCGACACCCTGCCGATGTGGCACGGCCGCACGGTGTACTACCTGAGCGACGAAGGCGCAGCGGAGGCGCATGTCCTCAACATCTGGAGCTACGACATCGACTCGGGCGCGCGCCGACAGGTGACGCGCTTCAAGGAGCACGATGTGAAGTGGCCCGCGATCGGCCCCGACGACGGGACGGGCGGCGAGATCGTGCTCCAGCACGGCGACAACATCTATCTCCTCGACCTGAAGACGAACGCAGCGCGCGTCGTCGAGATCACGGTGCCCGGCGACCGCCAGTCGCTGCGCCCGACGATCGTCGACGCAGCGGAGAACATCCAGGGCAGCTCGATCTCCCCATCGGGGAAGCGCGTCGCCGTGGTGGCCCGCGGCGACATCTGGACGGCGCCCGCCGAGAACGGCACGCCGCGCAACCTGACCCGCACCGACGGCGTCTTCGAGCGCTCCGCCACCTGGAGCCCCGACGGAAAGACGATCGCGTTCTTCTCCGATGCGACGGGCGAGTACGAGCTCTACACGATCCCCGCCGACGGCACGGGCGAGCCGCGCCAGATCACCGCGCCGCGCGAGGGACGCGAGCAGTGCTTCCGCACCGACATCGTCTGGTCGCCCGACTCGAAGTCGGTCGTGCTCCAGGACAAGGCGGGCAACATCGAGCTCGTGAAGCTCGAGGACGGAGCGACGGTCTCGCTCGACAAGAACCCATCCGCGCCGCGCGTGGCGCCCATCTCCTTCTCGAACGACTCGCGCTGGATCGCATGGTCGCGCTCGTGCGACGAGACGGAGCTCGACGCGATCTACCTCTACGACACCAAGGCTGCAGACGCCGCGCAAGCCCGCACGATGGTGACGAGCGGGTTCTACTCGGACAGCAACCCGACCTTCGACCGCAAGGGCGACTGGCTCGCCTTCACGAGCCGCCGCAACTTCTCGCCGCGCTACAGCGAGTTCGACACGACCTGGATCTACGACAATTCGCAGGTCCTGATGGCCGTGCCGCTCAAGAAGGACTTCAAGCTGCCGTGGCTCCCCACCAGCGACGAGGAGGGCCAGAAGGACGAACCGAAGAAGGACGACGCGAAGCCTGCGGGCGCCGAGGGCGGCGCACCAGCCGCGGGCGCGCCCGCGGGCGGCCCCGCGGAAGGCCGTCGTCGGCGCCGCACGGACGCGGAGGCGGCCGAACGCCTCGCTGCGGAGATCACGGCGGCGCAGGACGAGAGGAAGGACGACGCCCCCGCCGCGTCAGGCGCTTCTGGCACCTGGAACTGCGTGGTGCGCATCGACAACGCGCCGGTGGCCGTCAAGCTCGTGCTGACAGACACGGACGGCACGGTGACGGGCACCGCGACCTCGATCATGGGCTCCGCCGATCTCACGGGCACCTACGACGCCGCGACGGGGGCGCTCAAGCTGTCGGGAAGTGCGAATGGTGCAGCGTTCGAGCTCGACCTCAAGGTCGAGGGCGACTCGATCACGGGCACCGCGAGCACCGTCGGCGAGGACGGCGCGGCGATGAAGATCGACTTCAGCGGCACGCGCGTCCCCGCGAAGCAGGACGGCGACGCCGAGAAGAAGGACGAGACGAAGGACGCGAAGAAGGACGAGAAGAAGGAGGTCGTCATCGACCTCGAGGGCTTCGAGGCGCGCGCGGTGCAGCTGCCCGCCGCCGCCGGCTCGTTCGGCTCGCTCGGCTTCAACGACCGCAACGAACTCATCTACGGCCGCGACGGCAGCGTGCGCATCCTCGATCTCACGGACCGCAACCCCTCGGAGAAGTCGGGCGTCGCGGGCACGCGCTTCGAGGTCTCCGCGGACGGCAAGAAGCTGCTCCTCGGCGGCCGCGGCGGCGCGTCGATCGCTGGTTCAGGAGCAGGCGCGACCGCGAAGCCGATCGTGACCTCGCCGATGCTCGTGACGGTCGACCCGCGCGCCGAGCGCAGGCAGATCCTCGTCGACGCGTGGCGCATCTTCCGCGACTACTTCTACGAGGCGGGGATGCACGGCGTCGACTGGCCCGCGATCCGCGTCAAGTACGAGGCGATGCTCCCCGCCGTCGTCACGCGCGAGGACCTCAACTACCTGATCGCGGAGATGATCTCCGAGCTCAACGCAGGCCACGCGTACCTGCAGGGCCAGGGCGATGTCGAGACGGCGCCGAGCCGTGCCGTCGGCATGCTGGGCGTCGAATTCGCGCCCGCCTTCAACGACGACGGTTCGCCCGCGCAGGCGTGGAAGCTTGCCCGATTCAAGGCAGGCGCCGCGTTCGACCACACGGCGCGCAGCCCGCTGGCGGCGCAGGGCCTCGGCGTCGCGGAGGGCGACTATCTCCTCGCCGTGAACGGCGTCGACATCGACCCGACGCGCGACCCATGGTCGGCGTTCCTCGGCCTCGCGGATCGCTCCGTGGTGCTGACGGTGTCGAAGAAGCCCGTCCGCGACGCAGACGCGCGCGATGTCGTCGTCACGACGATGGCAAGCGAGGACTCCCTCAACTACCGCGACTGGGTCGAGTCGAAGCGCCGCCGCGTCGAGGAGCTCTCGGGCGGCAGGATCGGCTACATCTATGTGCCGAACACGGGCGTCGACGGGCAGACGGAGCTCGTCCGTCAGTTCTACGGCCAGCGCATGAAGCCCGCGCTCCTGATCGACGAGCGCTGGAACGGCGGCGGGCAGATCCCGACGCGCTTCATCGAGCTCCTGAACCGGCCCGTCACCAACTACTGGGCTCGCCGCGACGCGCGCGACGGCGCATGGCCGCCCGACGGCCACCGCGGCCCGAAGGCCATGCTCGTGAACGGGCTCGCGGGCTCGGGCGGCGACATGTTCCCGTGGCTCTTCCAGCACAACAAGCTCGGGCCCGTCATCGGAACCCGCACCTGGGGCGGCCTCATCGGCATCTCGGGGAACCCCTCGCTCCTTGATGGCGGCACCATCGCCGTCCCAACCTTCGGCTTCTACGAGACCGACGGCACCTGGGGCGTCGAGGGCCACGGCATCGACCCCGACATCGAGGTGATCGACGACCCAGCGAAGATGAAGGACGGCGGCGACCCGCAGCTCGAGAAGGCGGTCGAACTGTTGCTCAAGGAACTCGAGACCAACGCCTACAAGCCCGTCCCCGAGCCGAAGGGCCCCAACCGCCGCGGCATGGGGCTGCCTGACTCGGACAAGTAGGAGCGCTCGCAACCTGCTCCCTTTGGCGCTGCACCCGCCAAAGGGAGCCGCCGCAGCCGCGACCGCTCAAACCACGAGTGCC
>CAYMSD010000009.1:0-55740 GCA_964393015.1 uncultured Klebsiella sp. | reverse complement strand
GGCTACACCATCCGCGCCGTGACATGGAATACATGCCACCACTTGTCGCGGCCCCTGCCGACGCGGCCCTGGCGGTTGACCTCCTCGAGCTCGAGCACCTCGAAGGACTCGAACAGCCGACCGAGATCCGCGCGATCGTGACATGACATCGTGCCAGGCTCCGCGGATCGGATGAACTCGTCGTCGCGACCGAAGAACTGCCCGCAGAAGATCGCCCGCGGGCGCATCGAGCGCGTCAGGATCGCGAAGCACGCGTCGAACCGCTCGGGCAGGACGAACGGGAGGACGAAGCCCGCGTGCACGAGATCGAAGGTCGCGGGGTCAAGCCGCGGGGCGATCTGCTCGAGCGTCGCGCGCTCGAGCGCGACGCGCTCCGCAAGTGCCGCTGCATCCGGCTGCTCGGCCAGCAGCGCGCGAGCACGCTCGAGCATCTCCGGATACGGGTCGAACGCCAGCACCTCGTAGCCCGCCTGTGCAAGGAACAGCGCCTCGCGGCCGGGCCCGCAGCCGATGTCAAGGGCGCGCGGCGTGAATCCGCGAGCCGGGGCGTCGCCATGTGCGATCGCGCGCACGAGATGCTCCCGCGGCGGAGCTCCCTCGTTGCCCGCAAGGTACATGGCACAGCGGTCCGGGGGGAATCCCGGGGGGTGCGCGTTCGCCCCTTCTCGAGGTCCGCCGCTCACTTCGCCGCAGCCACCGCGGCCTTGATCGCATCGAAGTCGACCTGCGTCTTCGGGATCTCCGCCTCCCACGCGTAGGCGATCTTCCCGTCGCTGCCGACGACATAGGCCGCGCGCTTGGTGACGCCCTTCAGCCCCATCAGATCCGCGTGGAGCGCGTCGTAGCTCGCGGCGACGGTCTTGTTGAAGTCCGAGAGGATGGGGAAGGGAATGTCCAGCTCGGAGCGGAACTTGTCCGTCACGAACGGGCTGTCGATCGACACGCCGAACACCTTGCACCCGAGGCCGCTCCACGCCGACCAGTTGTCGCGGAAGTGGCACATCTCCTCCGTGCAGACCGAGCTGAAGGCGAGCGGGAAGAACAGGATGACGACCTTCTCGTGACCGAACAGCGCCCCGACATCGACCTCCTCGCCCGGCTTTGCGGGCAACTTGAAGGCGGGAGCGGCGGATCCAACGGCAAGCGACATGGCGAAACTCCAGGACTGGGTTGAAGGTGACGGAAGCGGAGCCGCGGATGATAAGAGCGACCGCGCGGCCGCGTCGGGCCGAGATCCTCGAGCGCATAGCCTGAACTCCCGCTTGGAGTTACGCCTGCCATCGGCCGCAGGCGGGAAGGGAATGGGCCCGGTCCGCCCCATTCGCGGAGGCCGGTCGGCCGTCCCCCGACGGGTCGAGGATTGGTCGATTCTCGTCTTCGATCAAGATTCGACTTGGTAGTCGTCAGACTGGAGTTATCTTCGGGAGGCCTGTGCGGTCCCGTCGTCGTGCGACGGGGCCGTCTGGTCTGCACCACGGCCGTGATGCAGGCCAAGCGCGTGGGCCTCCATTGGGTACGCATCCCGACGGAGCAGATTCGACGGAAGACCCGCATTCGCCCTCGCGGTGGTTCGGGTGATCCTCGCGATCTGAACGCACGCGTGGAAGTGGCTCGGCGGCCGCGGCCCCCTGCCAAGTCAGAGTGTGAGACCCAAGTTGTAAGGAGAACCGAGGATGCGAGCGAAGAACTGGACCTTCATCTGTACCGCGCTCTCCGCGACCTTCGTCGCGAGCGCTGCGTGGGCGCAGTGCGGCGACCCGGCTGCGGGCGACTGCTGCATCGCAAACGGCACGCCCGGCTGCTCTGACGCCGAGTGCTGCGAGGCCGTCTGCGCGGCCGACGCCTTCTGCTGCGACACGCAGTGGGATCAGATCTGCGCGAACGCAGCCCTGACCACCTGCGGCGTGTGCGGCGGCGGTGGCGGCGGCGGTGGCGGTGGCGGCGGAGACGGCTTCACCTGCGAGAACCCAGGTGAGTTCCTCCTCGGCGACAACGCCTTCGCCAACGGCGCCACGGGCATCATCATCGACATGTCGGGCGCCTGCACGATGCAGTTCACGCCGCAGTTCTACAACACGAACTACTACCTGTTCACCCCCGCGCTCGACGGCTTCTACCGCATGTCGACCTGCAACACGGCCGACTTCGACACGAAGATCGCGGTGATGAGCGGCTGCGATCCGTTCGAGGGCGTCCTCGCGTGCAACGACGACGGCGCAGGCTGCGCTGGCTTCACCAGCCAGATCCCCGCGGTCGAGCTGATCGGCGGCCTCACCTACAAGATCGCCGTCGGCGGATACGCCGCCGGAACGCTCGTGGGCTCCGGCAACTTCAACATCGAGTTCCTCGGCGCGGGCGGCGGAGACTGCACCAAGGCCAGCGAGTTCGTGGTCGGCTTCAACGACTTCGACACCTCGACGGCCTTCACGCCCGTCGACCTGACGGGCATCTGCGATCCCGGCGCGTTCGGTGACGACCTCATCTACAACGCCGTCTACTATCGCTTCACGCCCCCGAAGAGCGACGTCTACTCGATCTCGACCTGCAACCTTGCGGGCTTCGACACGCGTCTGGCCGTCCTCGAGGGCTGCTCGCCGCTCGACGGCGTGCTCGCGTGCAACGACGACGGCGCCGGCTGCGCCAACTTCACCAGCGAGATCCCCTTCGTGGAGCTCGAGGGTGGCGTCGAGTACTACATCGTCGTCGGTGGCTACAGCGCCGCGGACCAGGGCTTCGGCCAAGTCGAGATCTCGAGCTTCGTGCCGTGCGATCTCGGCAACGCCACGGCGTTCGAGGCCGAGCTCTGCGGCGAGGATCTCAACGGTGGCTGCAACAGCCAGCCGACGCTCCCCAGCGAGCCGATCGCGCTCGGCGACATCGTCCAGGGCACCTTCTGGGCCGATGGCGGTACGCGCGACACAGACTGGTACCTCCTCTCGCTCACCGAGGACACCGAGGTGACGATGACCATCCGCTCGAACATCGCCTGCTTCGCGGCGGCGGTCGACCTCGGCTGCGGTGGCATCATCGGAGCCCCGACCACGGGCGAGTGCCCGGGCACCGTCTCGGTCTGCCTCGCGGCGGGCGACTACTTCATCGTGGCGCTCCCGAGCACCTTCGAGGGCGCCCCGTGCGGTCTCGCGGTCGGCAACGAGTACACGCTCGAGATCACGGGCATCCCGTGCACGGCCGTCGTGTGCGGCAGCCCCGAGGCTGGCGACTGCTGCTTCGCGAACGGCACCCCGTTCTGCAGCGACGCCGAGTGCTGCGACCTGATCTGCGCCGCGGATCCGTTCTGCTGCAACACCGAGTGGGATCAGATCTGCGCTGATGCCGCCGCTGTGAGCTGCAAGTCGTGCGGTGGTGGCGGTGGCGGCGGTGGCAGCACCTGCGACAACCCGACCGTCGTGACCGTCGGCGACAACGCGTTCGCCAACGGCCTCACGGGCATCATCTTCGACATGTCGGGCATCTGCGACCCCGGCACCTTCGGCGATGACGCGATCTACAACACCAACTTCTACTCCTTCACCCCTGCCGAGACGGGCACCTACTCGATCTCGACCTGCGGAACCGCCAACTTCGATACGAAGATCGCGGTTGCCCTGGCGTGCGGTGATCCGTTCGCGGGCGTCCTCGCCTGCAACGACGACGGCACGGGCTGCGCTGGCTTCACCAGCCGCATCGACGCCGTCGATCTCGAGGGCGGCGTGACCTACTACATCGCTCTCGGTGGCTTTGCGGCGGGCACGCTCGCTGGCAACGGCACCCTCACGATCGCGACCTCGGACGGCCCGCCGGAACCCCCGGCGAACGACGAGTGCGCGAACGCGATCGCCGTCGGCCTTGGCGACACGGCCTTCTCGAACCTCCTCGCGACGGGCCTCACCAACGCGAGCTGCGTCAGCATCGACAACGAGATCTGGTACACCTACACCGCCGTCGGTGATCAGGACATCACGATCTCGCTCTGCGGTGCGTCCTACGACACTGCGCTCGCGGTGTTCGAGGGCAGCTGCGATGGCCTCCAGGTCGCCTGCAACGACGATTCCTGCGGTCTCCAGTCTCAGGTCACCTTCCCCGGTACCTGCGGCACGACCTACGTGATCGCCGTCGGCGCCTGGTCGCCCGCTGGCTTCGGTTCGGGCACCATGACGATCTCCCAGGCCGGCAGCTGCGCGCCGTCGTGCCCGGGTGACCTCGATGGTGACAACGAGGTCGGCTCGCAGGATCTCGCTGCGCTCCTCAACGCATGGGGAACCGCAGGCGGCGATCTGAACGGCGACGGCACCACCGATTCGCAGGACCTCGCGCTCATGCTCAACGGCTGGGGCGCCTGCAACTGATCGGGTCGAGGCGCTTGCGCCAAGACCTGACAGGACTGTGACATCAGGGCCCCCGGTCTTCGGACCGGGGGCCTTTCCTTTTGCCAGGCGATGAGTCGCCTCCGAGAGTTCGCCGCGTCCGAGATGCGCCGACCCGCGGGCGCGGACGCCGAGGCCCTCGGAATCCACCAGGTTTCGTTCGTCCCACACGCGCCCACCGCGTATCTTCGTCGCCGCAATGGGTGTTCCTCCGCTTCGTTCGATTCGTCGCATGCGCTCCGCACTCGCACTCGTCGCCGCTTTCCTCGCAAGCCTGCTTGCCGCGCAGCCCGCGTTCACGCAGATCTGCGGCACGGGGGCCTCCTGCCTCGTCGTCCACCCGACGCCGGGCTGCGATGGCGCGGCCTGCTGCACGCTGGTCTGCCAGATCGACCCGACCTGCTGCGGAACGGGCGGCTGGGACCAGGCCTGCGTGATCGTGGCAAACCAGTCCTGCGTCGGCTACCCAGGTGCCGCAGCGAGCGGGTCGTGCTTCACGCCGCACGCCAACCCGAACTGCGACAGCGCGTCGTGCTCCGTCGCAGTCTGCGCCTTCGACCCCTTCTGCTGCTCGAACTCGTGGGACGCGAGCTGTGCGGCCCTTGCGGGCTTCGCCTGCCCGGGCAACCCAGGCACCTGCGGCGGTGCGGGAACAGGCGACTGCTTCCAGACGCACCCGAACGGCGCATGCAACGACGCGACCTGCTGCAACGCAGTGTGCGCGGTCGATCCCACATGCTGCTCGCAGTCGTGGGACCAGATCTGCGTGATCATCGCGGAGGACCTCTGCGTCACGGGCTGCGAGCCCCCCGCCGAGCCCGACTCCGTGCCGGAGCTCGAGCCGTGCGATGTCCGCCAGAACGACCCCTGCTACGCGGGGCCCGGAGGCGCGCCCGAAGCGCTTCTTCCGAACCGGCAGGTCCGCGGATCGATCGGCGCCATCCAAGGCAACAAGTTCCCGAACGATGTCGATGTCTATCTGATCGAGGTGCCCGACGGAGACGGCGACGGCGTGTCGCGCGTGACCGTCGAGTTCGCATCATCCTCCAAGGCGTGGGCGGCGCTCCTTCCCGAGTCGGCGTGCGCCCCGATGTCGGGCGCGCTGCTCACCGCAGCGAGCGAGCTCTGCGTGGACGGCGCATCGGACTCCGCGTGCCTCGCGCCCGGAACCTATCGCGTTGTCGTCGCAGGCGGCACCTTTCCTGCGTTCGGCGCGAACGCGCCCGTGTGCAGCATCGGCGACCGCTACAACCTGAAGGTCGTCGTCGACGACGGCTGCGCCGACCCGTGCAGCCAGTCGGGGAACAGCTGCTTCGCTCCGGCGAAGTCCGCAGGCTGCTCCGAGGGAACCTGCTGCGGCGAGGTCTGCGCGGTCGACCCCTTCTGCTGCGATTCCGCCTGGGATTCAGGCTGCGTGGTGCTCGCGGGCGACCGCTGCCTCGGCGGCCCGCCATCGAACGACACCTGCGCTGCGGCCGCGCCGCTTCTCGATGGCAGCGCGCTCGTGAACACGCTGCGCTCGACGCTCGAACTTCCGCCGGGAGACCCTGCCTGCGGAGCGGCCCAGTTCGCCCGCGATGTCTGGCTCCGCTGGGAGAGCGACCGCAACGGGTTCGTCGAGATCACCACATGCTCGACCTGGTTCGACACCGTGCTCGCGGTCTACTCGGGCGAGTGCGGCGCGCTCGCTGCGATCGGCTGCAGCGACAATGCACCGATCTGCGGGCCAGGCGGCAGCCGTGTCGGCTTCAAGGCGGTCTGCGGCGAGTCGTACTTCATTCGCATCGGCCCGAAGTCGGGCGGTGGCGGCGAGACGCTCGTCTCGGTCGAGACGCTCGCTCCCGCGTGCGCGAACTGCCCTGCCGACCTCAACGGAGACGGCGCCGTCGATGCCCAGGATCTCGCGGCCGTCCTGAGCGGATGGGACGGCGCCAAGGGGGACCTGAACGGCGACGGCACGACGAACGCGCAGGACCTCGCGGAACTCCTGAGCGCGTGGGGCCCCTGCCCCTGAGCCGATTCGCAGGGGCTACGAGGCCGATGCCGACGGCGTTTCCGCGGACAGCTTGCGACGCATGATCTTGCCCGTCGGATTTCGCGGCAGTTCCCGCAGGACGCGGATCTCGCGCGGCACCTTGAACCCCGCGATCCGATCGCGGCAGAAGGACTTGAGCGCCTGTTCGTCGAACGACGCGCCCTCCTTGAGCTCCACGAAGGCAAGCGCGACCTCGCCGCGCATCCCGTCCTGCATCCCGATGACGGCCGAGTCCTTCACGCTTTCGTGGAGGTTCAGCACCTCCTCGATCTCGCGCGGGAAGACATTCTCGCCGCCGATGATCAGCATCTCCTTGATGCGGCCCGTGATGGACAGGAAACCCTGCTCGTCGAGCCGTCCCATGTCACCCGTCTTGAAGTACCCCTGCTCGTCGAAGACCGCTGCGGTCTCGTCGGGAAGGTTCAGGTAGCCCTTCATGATGTTCGGTCCCTTCATGCGGACCTCGCCGTCCTCGTTCGGGCCGAGCACCCTGCCGTCCGGGCCGACGATGCGCTGGTCGATGCCGCCAAGCGCCCTGCCGACGCACTTGCGCCGCTGCTCGTCGGGGCGGCACCAGTTGGTGACAGGCGCGGTCTCGGTGAGCCCGTAGCCCTCGTTGATCTCGATCCCGAACTTGTCGCGGAATCCGTCGTAGACCGCCTCGGGCAGCGGCTCGCCGCCGGAGACCGCGAATCGCAGCGAAGCGAGGTCCGCAGGGCTCGCGTCCTTGAGGAGGCGAAGCGCGTTGTACATCGATGGAATCGCGACGAAGGCGGTCGGCCTGTGCTCGCGCGCAAGGTCGACGAGCTTGCGCGGGATGAATCGCGCGGTGTAGACGGCGCGCGCGCCCGTCGCGAGCGGAAGCATCGTGAGCACGGTGAGGCCGAACGAGTGGAACTGCGGCAGGACGCCGAGGATCGTGTCCTCTGCGCCGAAATCGACCCATTCCTGGCACTGCCGCACATTGGCCGCGATGTTCCCCGCCGAGAGCATCACGCCCTTCGGTCGCCCGCTCGTTCCCGAGGTGTAGAGGACGACCGCGAGGTCGTCGCGCCGCAGCGGATTGGTGAAGCGCACGGGCGGAATCCCGTTGAAGCGCATGGCGTCGAGCCGCACCTCCGCAAGCCCTGCGATCGACCCGCCGGTGAAGTCGAGCATCGGTCCGACCGTGACGAGCGTGTCGAGCCCTGCGTCGCGGACGACGTACTCGATGTCCGAGCGCGACAGCAGGTAGTTGATGGGAACGACCGTCCGTCCGAGCGTCCACGCCGCGATCGCGGCCGCGGGAAAGAGCCCGGAGGTGGGGAGCATCACGCCGACCCGAGGGGCGTCGCCCGCCCGCTCGATCGCGCGCGCAAGATGCCACGCGACGACCATGAGATCGATCCCGCGCCAGCGCCGCTGGTCGTCGATCACGGCGTGCCTGAGGGGCCTGAGGAGCAGGTTGCGGCGGATTGCGGAGAGAAGTTCCAAGGTCGCCTCCAAGGTGCGCGCGCGGACCACGCGCGGATCGGGTTCCGTAGACTACCCGCGATGTCACGAGTGGATTCCCTCGTTCTCAGTGCGGGCCTCCGTGTCTGTGTCGGGCGCGGCCTTCCTGCGACGATCGCGTGCGCGGCGCTGCTCGCCGCCGGTGCGCTGACGGCCTCGGGATGTGCGACCGCGCAGCGCGCGCCGACGACGGCCAGCCGTGGGGCGAGCTCGGGCGACTCGCGCGAACTCCTCGAGGCGACCAACGCCTACAACGCCCGTGAGTTTGGCCGCGCCGTGACCCTCGCGCGCGCTGCGGGCGCGGCGGCCAGCGGCCTGCCGCGAGCACGGGCGCGGTATCTCGAGGGCCTCGCGCAGCTCCAGCTTGGGAACCCGGACGAGGCTGCGCGCGCGCTTCGCGAGGTCGTCGAGGCGGCGGACCGCACGCTCGCTGCGAACGCGCGCGTGTCGCTCGGAACGGCGGAGGTCGCGCGGCGCGACTTCCGAGCCGCCGCCGACGCCTATCGTCGCGCGGCGCTGATTCTCGACGGAGACGAGCGCCGCCGCGCGGAGGAACTCTCGGCCCTGTGCCAGGCGCGGGTGCCGGGCTCGCACGCGCAGACACAGCACGCCACCCAACCGAGCACGGCGGTCGTCGCCGCGGCCGACCCGGACCCGCCTCCGGTCGTGCCCCCGGAGCCGCGCACTCCGACGGAGCGCGTGGTGAACGGCATGGCGATCGAGCCTGTCGCGTTCGCGATCCAGGCGGGCGCGTTCAGCGAGCTGGCGCGTGCCGAGCGCATGGCCGAGTCGCTCGAGGCGGCCGCGTCGCGCGCGGGGCTGGGTACCCCGCGGGTTGTCGAGAAGCCGAGGCCGGGCCAGTCGACGGTCTTCGTGGTGCAGGTCGGACGCTTCCCCAACAGGACCGTTGCCGGCAGGGCGATGCTTCAGTTCGGTCAGCGGGGCTTCACGGTCGAGCGGGCGCTTGATTGAGGCATCTCGGATGGCCGGCGGCGCGCCTCGAGGCCGGAAACGGCGGGATGGCGCGTGAATCGTCCGATTTTCCTTGCGATCCGTCCCGTCCCCGTCCGTACATTGAGGCACACCGCACCCTGGAGTCTCGCAATGACACCGTCCCGACCCTGCCGACACCCTGCACGGCTCCGGCGTGCGCTCGCCCCGCTCGGGCTCGGCGTCGCCCTCGCAGCGGGCGCTGCGCACGCCGCGTCGTTCGCTCCCTTCGCTCCCCAAGAGTCCTCCGCGCTGTCCGCCGCGCGCCGTGCGGCGGACTCGGCGCTGGTCTCCCGATACGGTTCGGCTCGAACCGACGACCTGATCGCGCGCATCGCGCGACTCGAACGGGACGGCGGGCGCGCGTCGAAGGCATCCGCATCGAAGCTCGAGGCCGCCGAACTCGAGCTCTACGAATGCGCCATGCGCAACCTCCGCGAGGAAGGACTGCGCATCCCCTCGAAGAACGGCGTGACGGCCGTGCGGCGAGAGGCCCTCGAGACGATCCAAGGCCTCGAGTCCCCGCTCGAGCTGCGCGCCGCAATGCGCGTCCTCGAGGGCGAGGGCATGGACGGGAACCTCGTGCGCGGCGAGCTCGATGTGCGCAAGGCGCTGTTCGCGGCGCTCGCGCGGAACGCCGCCATCGGACATCCCTCGCTCGTCCGCTTCGCCATCGTGGAGGATGACGCAGTCGCCCGCATTGCGCAGGACCTGCTTCCCAAGGAGCTTTCCCCGCAGGCGCTCGCGGTCGTCGAAGGAGCCCTGCGCTCCTCGCGCGAACTCCACATCAACCGCGCGGCGATGATCGCGAGCGCGTACACCGCCGCGGCGCTCATCCCCGCGTTGATCGACGCGCAGTTCGAGGAGCGCTCCTCGGAGGGGCGTGGCGACGAGGCGTGGATCGCCATCGGCCAGCGCACGGCCTATGTCGCAGGCTATGTCCCCGTGCTCGGAGGCGGAAGCGGCGCGCTGCAGCCGATCCCGGGAATCGTCTACGAAGGAAGCCTGCTGCGGATCATGGAGTCCGCGGTCGTCATCTACCGCACCGAGGTCCACCGCAGCCTCGCGATGGTGATCGAGCGCACGACGGGGCAGCCCGCGCCGCCGCTTGGCTTCGACCGCGACCGATGGCTTGCGTGGTACCGGCAGGACTATCCGATGCTCGTGCAGGCGTTCGCCGAGGAAGCGAGCGAGCGAGCGGCCGCTGCGTCCGACACCGTCACGATTCCTGCGCGCAGCGACGCGTAGGCCGGCGGCTGAGGATGGCGTGCGGGTCGTCCGTTGCAGGCAACCTCAGTTGCACACCACTTCGAGGAACGCCACGCGCCCCTCCTCGACGAGTTCCCTGCTCCCGCGGGGGCCGATCCTCTCGATCCGCACGGGGACGGGCTCGCCGATCGCGAAGGTCAGCGGGATTCCTTTCTGCGAGGGCAATCGGTTTCCAAGGATGTCGTCGACCTTGCGAAAGACAGCAGGTGCCGCCGTCACGACGAACTTGCCCTGCCCTCCCTGCGATCCCGACGCGCGCTCGGGCGAATCGAGGACGAGAAGCCCATGCTTGATGATCGAGCCGCTCGGGCGCTTGTCGAACCAGATCGCCAGCGCGGCGCGCCTGGCCACGAACGACTCGCCGCCCGTCTTCGCGAACAGCGAGCCGAGCGCACCCGAGGAGGAGTCGCAGCCCGCGGCGAATCCCGCCACGATGGCGAAGAGACCGAATGCCGCGGCGAACGCGCAGGCGCGACGCAGGCTCCTCGGCCGACGCTGGTCAGGGGCGGATCCCATCGCTCCACTGCATCGGTCGCGCGGCGTCGCGGGCATCGTGCGGCACGCGTCGTTTCCCCATGCACACCGCTGGATCCCCTGCGTGATCGATGCAGCCCGCACAGGCAGACCCTTCAGGACGCGCGCTTCGCCGCCTGGATCACCTCGCCGAGCCGCACGATGTCGGCGGGCCCGGTGTGGAGATGCGCCGACACGCGGACATGCCGACGACCGCCCCAGTCGATCACGGGTATCTCGATGCGATGCGCGTCGTAGAGCCACGCCTGCAAGTCGGCTGCGGACGCGTGGAGCCGCGCCACGGCTTCGGGCAGGCGGACGGCCGCCATCGACGCAAGCATCGATCCGTCCGGCGGCGAGATGGGCTCCTCGCGCCACAAGTCGCAGAGTGCGGCCTGCGCCCAGGCGGCGAGCGCGTGGTTGCGCGCGCGGACTCCGCCCCAGCCGAACCGCGCGGAGAACTGCAGCGCGGCGGGTGCTGCGAGCCACGCCGTCGGGTCGCGCGTTCCCTGCCAGTCGAACTCGGCCGTGAAGCCGCGCCCGTAGTCGTGACTCGTCGCCAGTGGGTGCACCCTCGCCTGACAGGACTCTGACACCACGAGAATCGCCGCGCCCTTCGGCGCGCAGCACCACTTGTGCAGGTTCGCCGCGTAGGCGTCGGCGCCGATCGCATCGATCGAGAGCGCGATGGAGCCGGGCGCGTGCGCGCCATCGACAAGGGTGGCGACTCCGCGCGCCTTCGCACGCCGAACGATCTCCTCGACAGGCACCACCAGGGCGGTCGGACTCGTCACATGGTCGATCAGCACGAGTCGCGTGCGCGTCGAGATCGCAGCGTCCACCGCCTGCATGAAGTCGGAAGGCGAACGCACGGGCAGAGGCACCACCGCCTCGCGCACGACGATGCCGAACTCATGCTCGAGCCGGAGGAGCGACTTCCGCACGGCGCCATAGGCCTGGTCAAGGAGCACCACCTCGTCGCCCGCGCGCCATTGGATCGAGCGGAGGAAGGCGTTGATCCCCTCGGTGGCGTTCACCGTGAAGCCGAGTCGCGAAGGATCCGTGCCGACGAAGCGCGCGACCGACGCCGCTGCGTCGCGGAGCAGCCCCGTCAGCCTTCGACCGAGGAGTTCGATCGGCCGAGCCTCGATCTCAGCGCGCCACCTCGCCTGCTCCGCAAGCACCTCATGCGGGGTCGAGCCAAAGCTCCCGTGGTTCAGGAAGGTGTAGGAGCGATCGAGCGGGAAGAGCCGGGAGGCATCGAGTCCGAGGCGATGGTCGAAGTCCTCGACCATCTGGAGGAGCGCCGCACGCCCGATCGACGATGCGGCCCGAATCGGGACCCATTCATCGCTCTTCCTGGAATCTGGGACTGCCGCCACGGTCGGGTCAAGCGGTTGCCGCATCCGCGCAAGATACCTTCCCCATAGGGACTTACGGCGCGAGCGTGGGGCGTGCGCCACGCACATCCACGCCGCGGACGCCTCCCCCTTGCGTCAGGACTCCGTTTGGGAGAACATACACCGAACAAAATGTAGAGCGCGCCGACGGCACCGCCCGATCAAGGAAGCATGTCCGAACAGACCCCCAACACCGAAGCCTGCGCAGATGCCCAGCGGGTCTCCTTGCCCGATGGTCGCGGCGCGGGCACGGCGAACGGAATCCAGCGGACCGACCACATCGCGCGTGCGGCGCGTTCGAGCGGAGGCTCGATCGGCGTGCGCGCTTCGTATGCCGAAGCGACGCCTGACAGGTGGCGCACGATTCGGCCCCTCCCGCTGCGTCACGCGACGCAGCCCACTCGTCCTGCGCCGCGGGGGAAAAGCGTGCCAGTGACGGACGGCGACGGAGCGCGCGCGCTCCCGTCGCACAACCCGATCACCCCTCTCGAAGGGGGAAGGAGACTCTCCATGGCACAGACGACGCATGCATTCGCCGCGACACTCGACACGGCTCGCTTCGCGGCAGAGTCCGATCGCAACGCATCCGAGGAGTGGCCGCTCGTCATCCTCGGCCCCGGCGGCGACTTCACCCGCCGCTACATCGGCGACGGCGCGCGCATCCGCCGCGAGCCGCACCTGCACGCGGCCGCGCCCCTCACGACGCCTCGGCCGACGCAGGAGGCCGAGGCACGAGGCGAGCCAGCGCTCGCCCGCCTCGCGGCGCTCTGGCGCGCCTTCGCCGCCGCGTTCGAGCGCACCGCGATCGAAGTCTTCTCAACCGAACCCATTGCGTCGACGCGCGAGTCGACGAAAGGCCGACGGACGCAGGAAACCCCCGGGAAGGAACACCCGAATGAATCTGACACCGAAGCAGCTGAATGTGCTCAGGATCGTCCACGACACGCGCCGCAGGCTCGGCTACTCGCCGACCATGCAGGAGATCGCAGACGCGCTGCGCGTCAGCAAGGTCACGGTCTTCGAGCACGTCGAGGCGCTGATCGAGAAGGGCGCGCTGCACCGCGACCCGAACAAGGCACGCTCTTTAACGGTCTCGCCTGAGGTCGTCCTGCCCGACGACTCGGACGATGTGCCTGTCCACCAACTGAACCAGGGCGGGCGTGTCGCGGAAGGCCTCGCCTTCCCGCTCGTCGGCAAGGTCGCTGCGGGCCATCCGATCGAGAAGTTCGAGCAAAGCGACTCGATCGCCCTCGAGGAGCTCTTCGGGCCACGCAAGGGTCGCTCGGGCACGACCTTCGCGCTCCAGGTCGACGGCATGTCGATGCGGGACGAGGGAATCCTCGACGGCGACTATGTGCTCGTCGACAAGCGCTCGACCGCCCGCAACGGCGAGCGCGTGGTGGCGCTCCTTCCGAACGGCGAGACCACGCTGAAGACCTTCCATCGCGAGAAGGACGGCCGAATCCGCCTGCAGCCGGCGAACCCCGACTTCGCGCCGATCATCGTGGAGGACTGCTCCGTTCAGGGCGTCGTCATCGGCGTGCTGCGTCGCTACTGAGCGCGCGCGACGGCCGGTCCGCGGAGGGACTGCACGAACTCCGTCGCCACGGCGACGGCGTCGTGGCCCGCGGTGCGCGCCTCGTCCAGTCGACGGACGAGCGCGCTGCCGACGATCGCGCCGTCGGCGTGCGCCCCGACCGAGCGGACATGCTGCGCGTTCGAGATCCCGAACCCGACCGCGATGCGGACGGGTGCGATCGCGCGGATCGCCTCGACGCGTGCGGCGATCTCCGGCGCATCGCGCTGTTCCCCGGTGATTCCTGCGCGCGCGAGCAGGTAGACGAAACTGCGCGCGCGAAGCACGATGCGCCGCACGCGGTCGATGGGCGTCGAGGGCGCGACAAGCTCGACGATGGCGAGCCCGGCTTCGTCCGCGTCGCGGAGGAGCGCATCGGTCCAGAAGTCGGGCCCCGCATCGGGCACGATCAGCCCGTCGAGCCCCGCCGATCGAGCGTCTGCCATGAAGCGGCCGGCGCCGAGACGCTCGACGATCGAGACGGAGACCATCGCGAGCACGGGAGCGGCTGGACGCGCCTTGGCGACGCACGCGAGCACGGACTCAGGCGTGACGCCCGCGAGGAGCGCGCGATGCATCGACTCGGCGATCACGGGGCCGTCCGCGATCGGGTCGCTGAAGGGAATGCCGAGTTCGATGATGTCCGCGCCCGCCGCCGGCAGCGCGGCGAGAAGCGACGCCGTCGTGGCGAGGTCGGGGTGACCTGCGGTGAGGAACGGCATGAGGGCCGGGCGCCCCTCGGACGCCGCGCGTCGGAACGCCTGTTCGATGCGCGCTGGGCCTGAGCAAGCGTCGTGCTGCATAAGGGGGATTCCTAGGCGGGACTTCCGTCAACGCAAGCGTGCTGCCGGTGGAGCGAATCCGAACGGCGCGAGCGCGCGCTCGGCGAGCCGTGCGACGCCGAGGGCCGTCTCCTCGGCAGCGGCGGGATCGACCGCAGCGGTCCGACCCGCCGCGGTGTCGCGGTAGCGGTCGGCGAGGGCCCACGAAGCGGTCGTCGGATCGGCCGCGTGGCGTGGAACGACATGCAGGTGCACATGCGGCACCGCTTCGTTGAACGACAGCAGATAGGTTCGCTCGCAGCCCGTCGCCGCGCGCACGGCGCCCGCGATCGCGGCGACGAGCGGTCCGAGCTCGGCCTGCTCCTCCCGCTCGAGCGCGTGCGGGCCCTCGCGGTGCGCGCGCGCCACCAGCATCATCCAGCCCGCGATCGGCACGGGATCCGCGTGGCGGAGAAGAAGCCAGCGCGGGCTCTCGAGGAACGGCGTCGCCGCGACGGCGCAGAGCGGGCATGTTCCGCCGACGGCCGCGCTCACGACTTCGTGCCCTCCGGTCCGCCGTCGCGGATGTACTTGTCGTGGAGCGCCTTCGTGAGGTCGACGTCGCAGATGTTGGCGAGCGTCGCCAGCCACGCAAGGACATCCGCGAACTCCTCTTCGAGGTTCGCCCGGTCAAGCTTGCCGCGCTCGCGGTTCGCGATCGCGTGCGCCAGCTCCCCGACCTCCTCGACGAACCAGAGGTAGGTGCCGGCTGCGCCGCGCGCACGGTCGGTCTCGCCGTATCGATCCAGGATCAGGCGCTGGAACTCTTCGATCTTCATGCAGCCACCTTCGGAGGAGGGTCGGAGCGGACTCGGGTCCAGACGAAAGCGGCCCCGCTCTCACGGGGCCGAAGCGTCCACGGCGGGATTCGAACCTGCAACCTTTGCCTTCGGAGGGCAACGCTCTATCCAATTGAGCTACGCGGACAACGCGCGAAGTGTAGCACACGCGCCGCCTCTACACTCGCCGCCCATGCGCGAGCCCGACGCGAACCGAGCCCTGCCCGACGAGATGCGTCCGACGCTCGCCCACCCGCCCACGCCCGCGTTTCCGATCGCCGCGCTCACCTTCCTCTGCTCGCTCGGAACGGGAATCCTCTGGAACGCGCTCTACTTCATCGCGGAGAGCGAGTACGGCTTCACCCAGGGACAGAGCCTGCTCCTCGCGTTCCTGAACGGCATCCTGTACACGGCGGTCGCGGTGTCCGCGGGCGTCTCCGTGCGGTGGCTCGAGCGATTCACGAGCCCGCGCGGCGCGCTCGCCGTCGTGCTCGTCGCGCAAGGCGTCCTCGCCCCGCTGCTTCTCGTCTTTCCGCAGGCGACGACGCTGTGGTTCGCCGCCATCGCCATGACCGCGCTCGGGGCGCTGCAGTGGCCGATCGTGCAGCACTACCTTGTCTCGGGCCGCCACGGCCGGGACATGCGCAACGCCATCGGCTGGTGGAACGCCTCGTGGATGGCCGCGACGGCGATCGGACTCGCGATCGCGGGCCCCATGAAGGCCGCGGGAATCGTCGACTGGGCCATTCCGTCGCTCCTGCCAGTCAACCTCGTCGCGCTGCTTTTCCTCGCGAGGTTTCCGAGGAAGCCTCCGCATCACGACCCGTCGGAGCAGGCGCGGCATGTGCCCCCGGCCTACCGCCCGCTTCTCGACGCCTCGCGCATCCTCCACCCGATGGGCTATCTCGTGATCGGGGCGCTCTCGCCGATCCTCCCCTACCTTCTGACCAGCCTGGGAACCGCAGCCGCAGCGCAGGCGCCGATCGGCTCCGTGTGGCATGTCGCCCGCTTCGTCGCGGTGCTCGTGCTTTGGCGGACCACCGTCTGGCACGGACGGCGCGGGCCGCTCGTCGCGGCGGGACTTCTGCTCTCAGGTGGCTTTGCGCTCGCGGTCGCGTCGCCAAACCAGGCGCTGCTGGTGGCGGCGCTCGTTGCGATCGGGCTCGGGCAGGGCGCGATCTACTACAGCGCCATCTACTACGGCCTCGCGGTCGGCGGCGCGCGCGTCGAGGCAGGCGGAATCCACGAGGCGCTCGTCGGCGCCGGCTACTTCATGGGACCGCTGCTCGGGCTCGCGTCCCTCGGCGCGGGCGCCGGGCCATCGGTCTTCATCGGACTCGTCCTCGGCTCGCTCGCGATCGGCTGCGTGATCTCGATCTGGCGCGCGGGCCGCGCAAGCAGCCACTCGAGCGCGTGAGGGATGACCCGGCCCACGACGAGCGTGTGGCCTTCGCGCTCGAGCACCTCGACATCGATCGACTCGCCGCGGAGGCGCGCCGTCTCGATCGAGCGTGTCGTGGATTCGACGGGAAAGAGCGGGTCGAGGGCGCCGAGATAGACCTTCCGAGGCGCCGGGATGCCCGTGCGCGGAAGATCCGCGAAGCCTGCGATGCACACGGCTCCCGCGATGCGCTCGGGCTTGAGGACGGAGAGCCTGCTTGCGGTGACGCCACCGAGCGAGTGGCCGAGCAGCACCACGCGGCCGCGGTCGATCGGCGCATCGAGCGCGACCTCGTCGATGAACGCCTCGAGGATGTTCGGGCTCACGCCGAACGGGATCGTGGGAGGACACACGACGACCGCGCCCTGCCCTGCGGCGAACTTGCGCAGCACGCCTGCACCGTAGCCCTCGAAGAACATGTTTTCGTCGCCGCCGGCTCCGTGCAGCGCGATCACAAGCGGGAAGGGCCCGTCGCCCTCGGGCACGAACTGCCGCGTGGAGAGCTCTGTGCCGAGGGCGCGATACACGCGCCAGAGATCGCCGCTGCGTCTGTAGGGCCGCTCGCCGCTCTCCGCCAGCTTGAGTTCGTCGGCGATCGACGGAACGAGCGTGGAGAGATCCGCGAGGAGCGATGCGCTGCGCGAACGGTCCGCGACGGGCGTCAGGAGGCCGATCCGCGCGCGAAGCGACGCAAGGCTCGACGGATCGAGCGATCCCGCGGACCGAAGCGCCGCAAGGCGCTGCGTGAAGCGCTCCGCGATCTCCTCGAGCGGCGCGTCGAGCACGGCCACGCGACCGACGGGCTCGCGCCCCGAAAGCGGAAACTCCGCGAAGATCTCGACCGAAGCGGCGCCCTTGATCTCGGGCAGCACGAGCGTCACCTCGTCGGCATACGCCACCTCGTGCTCGGTCGACCCCGCGACGGCGACGAACCGCCGCGGCGGGTCGCCTCGCTGCATGCGGGAGAGCTCGACCGACTCGATGCGGATCTCGGCTGGCGCGCCGGAGACGACGGCGCGCGGCGAGATCTCGTAGCGGCGACCGAAGAGGAACTGCTGCTCCTCCTGCCCGTCTTCGTTCATCCTGCGCAGCTCGCCGTAGGTCCGTGCGAGCTCCGCGAGCGCGGCGTCGTAGCGGCCCGCGAAGAAGTCGCTCGTGAGGCCGTCGAAGCAGCGGCTCGCGCGCTCACGGATGACGGGGTCGTTGGGGAGGGCCGCGACGAGCCGGTCGAACCGCATGTAGCCCGCCGCGAGATCGCCGCGGTCGGGCGGCGTCGCCTGCGCGGCCTCGGTGGTCGCGGGGCGAAGCCCGACGGAGAGCGCGAGGATTGCGAAGAGAGTGCGGAAGGCTGACGCGGAGATCGGGGAGTTGGAACGCATGCTGCGGAACTTCAGAAAAGACGACGACGCCCAAACCAACGCTGCCCCGGGACAGGCTCACGGCCGCGTATCGCCAGCGGCCTTCGCTCCACCCTTGCTCACGGCCGCGAGGGCCGCCAACGCGCGGGTGCGCGCCATCGCATGGTCGACCATCGGCGCGGAATACTTGAGCCCTTCACCGTTTCCAAACAGTCCGACGGCGCCTCGGCCAGCGGGGTCGATCGCGGACTTCGGCGGAAGCGCCGCGAGCTCGGGCACCCAGCGCTTGATGTAGCGGGCGTCCGCATCGAACTTCTCCGCCTGCGAGGTCGGGTTGAAGATGCGGAAGTACGGCGCCGCATCCGCTCCGCAGCCCGCCGCCCACTGCCAGCCGAGCGAGTTGTTGGCGAGGTCCGCATCGACGAGCGTATCCCAGAACCAGCGCGCGCCGTCCTGCCATGGGAGCAGGAGATGCTTCACGAGGAAGCTCGCCACCACCATGCGCACGCGGTTGTGCATCCAGCCCGTGTGCCAGAGCTGGCGCATGCCCGCGTCGACCAGCGGGTAGCCGGTGCGCCCCCGCTTCCAGAGACGCAGCGCCTCCGGGTCGTTCCGCCACGGAAACCGCGCGAACTCCGCACGGAGCGGCGCGAGCGTCGTCCGAGGGAAGTGATAGAGCACATGCGTCGCGAACTCGCGCCAGAGAAGCTCCGAGTGGAACTTGGCGAGGCTTTCCGCCGAAGCCTCTCCGCGCTCCGCCGCGGCGCCCGCGGAATGCCAGACGCGACGGATGCCGATCTCGCCGAACGCGAGGTGCGGTGAGAGCAGGCTCGTTCCAACGGTCGAGGGTTCGTCTCGCCCGACGGGATACCGATCGAGCGCCGACTGCGTGAACGCAGCGAGGCGCGCGGCCGCGCCTTCCTCGCCGGGCGTCCACGATGCGCGAAGCCCGCCCGCCCAGTCGATCGTTGGCTCGAGGCCGAGCGACTCGATGCGCACGCCCTTCGGCCCACCGTCGGCGGAGGGAAGCGTGCGCGGCCCCGCCTTCGGCCGCGCGGGCGCGGGCCGCTGCGCGCAGTTCCGCGAGAACGGCGTGTAGACCTGGTACGGCCGCCCCTCCTTGGTCGCGATCTCCTCGGGGTCGTGGAGGTGGTTCGAGAGATACCCCTTCCACGCGACGCCGAGGCGGTCGAGCGCGGTCTCCACGCGGCGCTCCGCCGCGAGCCCGGCGGGGTCGAATCGGCGCGACCACACGACCTCGGAAACCGAATGCCGCCGCACGAGATCGGCCAGCGCCTTCTCCGCATCGCCCTCGAGCACCACGAGCCGGCTCCCGGCGCGCTCGAGCGATGCGGCGAATCGGGGAAGGCTCTGCGCGAGCCACCAGCGCTGGGCGCCGCCGAGCGGCCACTCGCCTTCGTCGGCGTCGCCCGCGATGTAGACAGGAAGCAGCGCCTCGCCCGACGCCGCGCGGAGGAGCGCGGGGTTGTCGTCGAGCCGAAGGTCGCGGCGAACCCACCAGATGCGTCGCTCGGTCATCGATCTGCTCCCGAGTCAACGATTCTGCCGAGCTCGAGTCGAAGCGCGTCCTCGAGGTCCGGGTAGGCGAAGCGGAAGCCCGCATCGCAGAGCGCGCGTGGCCGCACGAACGCGCCCTCGAGAAGCGCGCGTTCACCCATCTCGCCGAAGAGGAGCCTGACCACGAACGCAGGAAGCGGCGCGAACGCCGGCCGCCGCACGACGCGCCCGAGGACGCGGGCGAACTCCCTCTGCGCGAGGGCCTCGGGGGCGACCGCGTTCACGGCCCCTGCAAGCTCGGTCGCGCGCGCGGAGAAGAGGATCGCCGCGAGAAGATCATCGAGCGCGATCCAGCTGAAGCCCTGCCGACCGCTCCCGATCGGCCCGCCCGCGCCGAAGAGGAACGCAGGGAGCATCTTCGCAAGCGCACCGCCCGCCGCCGTGAGCACCACGCCCGTCCGGAGGTGGACGGTGCGCACCCCCGCGTCGCGGGCCTCGGCGGTCGCCGCCTCCCACGCTTCGCAGATGTCGGCGAGGAAACCCGCGCCACGCCCGCTGCGCTCGTCGACCCGCTCGCTCCCGCGGTCGCCGTAGAAGCCGATCGCGCTCGACGAGATGAAGGCGCGCGGCGGGGTCTTGGCCCGCGCGATCGCACGCGCGAGCGCCGCGGTCCCGACGACGCGGCTCTCGCGGATCTCGCGCTTGCGCGCCTCCGACCAGCGACGGTCCGCGATTCCGGCGCCCGCGAGGTGCACCACGCAGTCGAGGTCGGAGACGCTCGCGGGGTCGACGCCACGCTCGACATCGCGCGGATCCCATCGACGCTCCGACGCGCTCCGCGGCGCGCCACGGACGAACCGCACCACCTCGTGGCCGCCCGTCGAGAGGAACGCGCACAGCTGCCTTCCGACGAGACCGCTCGCGCCCGTCACGCCGACGCGCATCGGCGCGTCTCCAAATCGCGCGGCGAACTCCGCGTGGCGCAGGAGATCATGGCGGGTGCGCGCATGCCGGAAGGCGAACTGGCGCGCGATCTCGCGGGCCATGGGCCTCGCGAGCGCTGCGCGCCCGAGGATGCCGAACGGCAGGCGATAGCGGATCGAGTCCTCGAGCATGGAGGCGCCTGCGGCGTCCGCGGGCTGGAACCGGTGCACATGCCGCCACGAGGAGAACGGCCCGCTCTCCTGGGTGTCGACGAACTGCCTCGGCGGGTCGACCTCGGAGTGGATCGCGACGAGCCGCGTTCGGATGGGCCCCTTGCGGATCACGATGCGCGCGCGCGCGCCGTCGACGAGCGGCGCGGCCTCCTCCTCGACCTCGATCCGCTCCCATGGCGGAATGAGCCGATTGATCGCGCCCGCGCGGAAGTGCCATGCGCCGAGATCCTCCGCGGGCACTTCGATCCTGGAGCGTCTCTCGAAGGTGGACATGCCTGCAGCCCGCTCGCTCATTTCGCCCCCTTGTCGCTGCGTGCGCCCGCATCGCGTCGCAACGCCTCGGCGGCCGGCCGCCCGCGGATCAGGACATCGCGCAGCGCCACGAAGGTCGCCGCGTCGGCTGCGCGAAGGTCGTCCGCGCGCTGCCGGGCGCTTGCGAGAGGAAGCTTCATGCGGAGATTGTCGCGCAAGGACGGCTCGTTGCGGGCGAGGAACGCCCAGTAGAGCGACCCGATCGGGCAATCCTTCCCGGGCACGAATCGGCACGACCTGCACGAATCCGACATCCGCTCGAGATAGGCGCTGCCGCTGACATAGGGCTTCGTGGTCATCGAGGTGTCGCCGTAGGTGCCCATCGCGAGCACATTCGGCTCCACCACCCAGTCCCACGAATCGATGTACGCGATCCAGAACCAGTCGCACAGTTCGCGCGGGGAGACCCCGATCAGCGTCGCGGCGTTCGCGAGCACCATGAGCCGCGTGATGTGGTGGCTCCAGCCTTCCGCCCAGACATCGGAGACGACATGGTCGAGGCAGGCGAGACCGCTCTCCGTTCCCCACCACGCAGGCGGCACGCCAAGCTCCGCCGACATCGCGTTCGGGCGCGCACCGCCGTCGACGCCCGCAGGCGGCGGCGCGATCGGGGTCCACCGCTTTCCGCTCCAGCGCGCGTAGCCGCCGTCACCGATCTCCTTCAGCGGAGCCTCGTCCGCAGCCCGCCCCGAACGGAACCCGTCGGTCGCCCGATGCACCTGGAAGACGAACTCGCGCCAGCCGAGCACCTGGCGGATGAAGCCCTCCTTGCTCTGCAACGGAAGGTCGAGGTCGAGCGTGTCTGCGACGACCTGCCTCGGAAGCAGCCGATGGAGGTTCATCAGGGGCGAGAGCCGCGTGTGGAACACCCCGCGGCTTCGTCGGCTCATGGCGTCCTCGTAGGGCCCGAACCACGGGAGGCAAGCGCGCCTCGCCCACTGCCACATGCGGTCGATCTCCGCCCGCGAGGCCGGGATCGCGTCGACATCGAGTTCTCCAGGGTGCGCCTTGAAGCGGGTCTCGATCTCGCGCACGACCTCCTCGCGGAGGAGCGACCCCGCGAACTCGGGGGGCTGCGGCGCGGGCGGCGTGCCGTCCCAGCGCTTGCGGTTCTCCGCGTCGAAACTGAATTTCCCGCCGAGGGGCTTGCCTGCAGCGTCCATCAGGACGCCCGTCCTCCGTCGCACATGCTGGTAGAACCGGTCCATGCGCCAGCCCTCGGCCGTCCGCCCTGCATCGAGGTCGGCGGCGCTCGTCAGGAAGCCGTCGTGCGGCACGAACGAGAGCGCCCCCGAGGCGACGAGCGGGGCGAACTCCGCGCGAACCTCGCGCTCCGCGGGCTCCATCGCCGTGATCGGGCCGAGGTCGCCCGCGGCACCTCCGACCAGTTCCGACATCGGTGCATCGCCCCGAAGAAGGAGCACGAGGAACCCCGCCTCCGCCGCTTCCATGGCGAAGCTCCGCTGCGAGAGCAGGATCCAGGCCAGGCGCTGGCGGTGATACGGCCGGCGTGTCAACCACTCGCCGCTCTCGACGAGAACGAGCGTGGTCTCCTTCGGACGGGCCCGGGCGATCGGGCCGATTCCAAGGTTCAGCTGGTCGGGCAGGACGAGAACGGCGCGCCGCCGTGCCCCGTCGGGTGACTTGCCGTTGCGGCCGAGCTGCCTGGACGCCAGTTCCTCCTCGAAGACGGGAATGCGGAAGTCTGCTCGGCGGGCGGCTGGCACGGCCGCCCGTTCGCCTCGCCCCGCCGACTGGATTCGGTCGAATCAAGACGGTGGAACCACCGCCACCCCTATCTGTAGGGGCGGGTCTCGGGGCCGATCCATAGAATCGCGCTTCCGCCCGACCGATGAGACGCGAGAGACCGCCTCGACACCCTCCGAGAGTCACCTCATGCCAAGCGCAACGCCCCGTGATGCCACCAACGCAGCGACCGCCCCAGCCTCACCCTTCGGGCGGGGCGGGATCGTCGGACTCGTCCTTCTCCATGTCGGGGTGAGCGCGTGGATCGGCTACGGGGCCGTCGCCAAGACCCTCGACCTGAACCCGATGCTGCTTCCGCCGCCGATCCTCAGGTCGCTGACGGCGATCGCGCAGTCGATCGAGGGGGACCAGGTCGCGTTCCTTACGAACGCCCTGCGTGCCATCGTCGGAGCGGAGGTCTTCCTCGCGATCGCCATCCTGCTCTCCGCGCGCTACGCGCGGTTCCTCGCGATCGCCACGCTCTCCCTCTTCTGCCTGATCCTCCTCTACGCGATGGTCGAGACGGCGCTGAAGGACGGCCTCGGCGACGCGCTCACGGGAAGCTGCGGGTGCTTCGGAGAGAAGGGACTGCCCGCATCCGTGATGTTCGCGATCGACGCGGCGCTTCTTGCGTCGGCCTTCTTCCTTGTGCCGAAGGGGCGGAAGGGACCGTTCCTTCCGCTCGTTCCCGCAGCGGTCCTCGGCGTCGCTGTGGCCGTGCTTGCACCGTCGCGCGAGGTCACGATCGACCCGAACGCCGTCATCATCGAGGACGACGCCGAGTCGAACCCTCAGCCCGACGCGTGGCCAGGCGCACCCGCCGCCTACGAACCGATCTATCTACCGCGTTGGAAGGAGCTCGTCGGCAAGAACCTGCGCGACCTGCCATGGGCGCTCGCGATCAACCGGCCGATGCCCGAGGACCTCGAGGTCGGCGAGTGGATCGTCACCTTCTCGCGGGCCGACTGCGACCGCTGCCAGGAGTTCTACCGAACGCACTTCGCGACCAAGCGCCCCGAGCGGGTCCTAAAGGTGAGCGTTCCGTCGTCGGGCGGGAAGAAGCTCCCGATGCCGTGCGAGGGCTGCGAGCTCCGCGAGTTCTACACGCCGCCCGCCGGCTCGGGCGCGCGGGCACCTGAGTACATGATGCAGACGCCGTGGGCGCTGCGCATGAAGGACGGGGTGATCGTCGCGCTCTGCCGCGATGTCGACGATCCCGCGCAGATCGCCGCGCTCTTCGGGACGACCGCCCAGCCGGCGGGCGGGACCGACGCGGGGCCGACCGACGGCGGTCCCGCGACGACGGACCCTGCCACGACGCCCCCCGCGCAGCCCGAGCAGACGCGCCGGTGGCCTGGGCTGCCCTCCTCCATCGAGGCGATGTATCTGCCCGACTTCCCGACGATGGTCGGCCAGCGATTCGACGAGATCCCGTTCGCGCGGCTCATGACCGGCCGCATCCCGAGCGGGATCCTCAGCGGGCGCTGGATCGTGATCTACTACCGCGAGAACTGCGAGCACTGCCACATCCTGCTCGGGACATACTTCACCGGCAAGCTCCCCGTGCGCACCATCACCGTGTCGATTCCAGATGTCGAGCCCGAGTACGACAACCCCTGCGACGAGTGCGTGAAGCTGTCGCTCGCGAAGGGGCCGAACTACATCGTCGGCTCGCCGATCGTTCTGGCCATCAAGGACGGCGTCGTCGAGTGCGTCGTCGAGAACGCAGACGACATTCCCGCGCTCGAGGCATGCCTCGGGTTCGGAACGGAAGGCCGCTGAGCCGCATGAGCGCGGAACCAACCACCACATCGAGCAAGGGCGGCTGCCCGATCCGACTGCACCCGCGGATCACCGCGGTGGCCATCGCGCTCTTCCTCGTCTGCTGCGGCGCGTGGCAGCTGACGGAAGGCGAGGCGCGCGCACCCGCCCCGCTGCGGGAGCTCGGCGTCGCGCTCTTCGCATGGAGCCCTTCCACGGCGGCACGCGCCGTCGTCGGGGTCGAGTTCGCGCTCGCAGCGGCCGTGCTCGTTGCGGGAACCCGCTTCATGAACCTCGTCGCCGCCGGGGCCGCCGCGTTCGCGGCGCTTGCCTGCGTCTCGCGGGCGCTCTCGCCTGCGAGCGGAGAAGATTCGGGCGTCCTCACGCCCCTCCTCGCGCTCGGTCTCTCCGCTGGCCTGATCTTCCTCGCCATGCATGCGAGTGCAGCCGACGGAGCGACGCCGCGCGCGCGCCGCGTCGGCCTCTCGCCGGCGTGGAGCGCGCTCGCGGCGCTCGCGGCGGCGACCGCCTCCGCACACTTCACGGCGGACATCCCCTTCCGTGATCCGGACGCCGCGCCCCCGTCGGCTCCCTCGGGCGCGCCCGCGCAGGCGAGCGCCACCCCGATCGACCTCGACATGCGCCCGTTCGCAGGGGCGCGCTTCGCGGACACGCCGCTTGCGAAGTACATGCCCATCCTCGTCGAGCGGACCCGCGAACGCGACGCGTACATCGTGGTCTACAGCCCGTCCTGCGGCACCTGCCGCACGCTCTTCATCGACAACTTCCTCGTGCCGCTCGAAGACGCGGTGCTCGCGGTGGCGATCCCGCCGGCCGAGGGCGCCGTCGTCGCGGCGGGAGATGGAGAGCCGCCGATCGAGTGCTACGACTGCGAGATGCTCTCGCTTCCCGCAGGGCCCCTCTGGCTTGTGGCGCAGCCCATGGTTCTGAAGATCGAGGGCGGCAAGGTCGCGTGCGTGTCGGATCGCTTCGGAGGCAACTGCCTTCCCGGCTCGTCCGAGTGAGCGTCGCTTTCAGGCGTCGCTTGCCGCGGCGCGCGTCACGGCAAGACGCCGGGCATCGAGCTCGACGACCGCGCCTCCCGCGCACGAGAAGCGTTTCGGCGCGCGCGCGCCGCACGCGAGCGCGTCGACGATCGCGGCGGTCGCGCGCTGCGGAAGATCGACTCCCTCGCGGCGCGCGAGCGCCCTGAGGAGAGGTTCGAGGATCGAAGGATGGGCCCTCTCGAGCAGTTCGCGCGGCATGCACGCACCTGGGGCGACCTGCGCGAGAACCTTTGCGATCTCGGCATCGCGCAGTTCAAGCAGAAGCCGCGACTCTTCGGCGAGACGGCCCGCGCCGAGCGCGATCGAACCGACGAGCGCGGCAAGCGAGGGATCCGTGCGGAGTTCGCCGCGGGCGTGGAGTGCGTTCGACGGGTCGTCGCGCCATGGGATGCCGACTTCCTCGAGAAAGACGCGGAGTTCGTTCCTGCGGGCGCCGAGGAGCGGCCGCACGAGGCGGAGCGCCGAGCCGTACTCGCGGCGCGGAAGAAGCGTGGCAAGGCTGGCAAGCCCCGCTCCACGGGCAAGCCCTATGAGGATCGACTCCGCGAGGTCGTCCGCGTGGTGGGCGAGCAGCGCCGTCCCGATCGCGTGACGCGCCGCGAAGCGCTCGACCGCGGCAAGGCGTGCGGCGCGCGCCGCATCGAGGAGATTCCCCGAGCGCGCGACCTCGACCCGCACCGTCTCCGCGCGGCGCACACCGAGCATGCGCGCCACGGCCATCGCATGCGCGCATTCCTCCTCCGCCTCTTGTCGAAGCCCGTGGTCGATCGAGAGGACAGCAAGCGAGTCGAGCGATGGATCCGTCCGTTCGCGCAGCGCGGCCATGAGGACGAGGAGCGCGATCGAGTCGCCGCCACCGCTCACGAGAAGCACGAGCCGCTCGCGCTCGTGCACATGCGCCGCCGCGAGTCCTTCGGCCAGTCTGGCCGCCAACGGGTGACGCGAGCCGCGCAGGAGCACCGCTTCGTGCAGCGGCTGGCCCCGGGCGACTCCACTCGCCGCGCTCACGGCCGGACGCCCCGCGGAGCGGGCGCGACCTTCGTCGTGGCGGCCGGGCGCGCCCGCTCGTCGAACTCGATCTCGGCGCGAATCGTGCGCCCGCCCGCGAAGTCGTAGCGGAACCGCATGCGGCCGAGCCGCTCGAGCGCCTCGGCAAGCGCGGCGACCCCACGCGTCACGCGGTCCTCGCGCGCCGCGGGAGCCTGCGCGGAGAGCGGCTTCCACGAGCGCAGCAACGCACCCATGCGGGTGCCGTCGCAGTAGCCGAGCCCGGCCGCGACCGCCTTCGCGCCCTGCTCGCACGGGTCGCCTTGCAGCCGCTCGGAGACGGCCTCGAGCCAGGCGCGGTCGTTGGCGTAGACCTGCCAGCCGCCGCAGGAGGTCTCGACGGTCGACCAGACGAGCACGCTCGCGCCGAGCTTGAACGGCTTGCCGAGATAGCGGTCGAGGAATGGCCCCACGACCTCGCACTCCCGCTGCGGTGCGCCCATCGCCGCCGATGCCCCGGCCTGCGGAGCCTCGACGACCACGGGCCGCGGAGAGCCGCTCGGCTTCGCGCCTTCCGTCTCGAGCGCGCGCTCGCAGCCGCAGCACACGCCCTGCATGTAGAGGTCCTGGTCGATCCGTCCCTGCTCCGCGTCGTCGACGCGCCAGGCCATCGCAATCGCGGGCATCGCGCCATCGCGCGCAGCACCGACCGCGATCACGCGCTCGCCGAGGAGATTCGCCCGCATCGCAGGCGAGACACGCAGCTCGGGAACGAGCGTGAACCAGATGGGGCCGATGCCCTCCGCAGTGCCCTCGGTCGGATGCACCAGCACCATCGCGGCGCCCTGCTCGAGCCTCGCGAGCATGGCTGCGTCGAGCTCGAGGCGCTTCGCGGGCGGAGCGAGCGGCGGCGCGTCGTACTCGCCCACCAGCGTGGCGCGGAGCCCGGCCGCGCCGCGCGAGAGCGCAACGGTCGTCGCTCCGCCGAGCGGCGCATCGTGGCGGATGAAGAGCCGCACGGGTGACTCGTCCGCGAGGAACCGCTGCATGAGCGGCTCGCCGAGGAGCGAGAGCCCTGCGTCCTCGGCAAGCACCCTGCGTGCGGCCGCATCAAGCGCGGCCTCGCCGTGCGATGCAGGCGTCACAAGCAGCCAGCCGCCCACGCGACGCATCAGCAGCCCCTCCGCGACTGCCACGAAGCGGCCAGGGCCCTGCATGCGGGCGTCGAACAGCTTCAGCACCCGCTCGCAGCGCGCGTCGTCCGCCTCGACCCCGAACATCCACTGCGGCCGCCCGCGCGCGTCGTCGACGATGTAGAGGGCGATCCGTCCCTCGAAGATCTCCCGCGCGACAGCGTCCGCGGCCGCGTTGCCGCGCCGCGCGAGGCGATCGAATGTCTGCAGCGCCTCGTCGCCGACGAGCACCTCGAGCGCGGGGCGCAGCGCGGAGTCCTCGGGCCCGAGCACCTCGGCCATCCCGCGCGCGTCGAGCGCGAACTGCGCCGACTTCGGCGCAAGCGCGAAACCGGCGTTGTCCGCGGCGGCGCGCCCACCGAGCAGCGAAAGCACAAGCGTCACGATCACGCCGATGGCGATTGCGACTGGCGAGCGCTCCGCAGGCATGGCAGGGTCACGAGCGTGGGAAGGGCGCGGCGGCATCGCACGGCGGGTCGCAGCATGGCGCGAATCCGCTCGGTCCGGGCGGGCCACCCGCCGGTGCGGCGCGATCGGAATCAGCGAAGGGTTCGACGATGGCACGAATCGTGGCGAATCCATCCTGCAGCGCGGCCCCCTGCTCCCGAATGCCGGCCTCGACGACCGTCGCGACGGGAGTGGGGCCTGCCAGAGCCGTGCGCTCGGTCATCGCGTCGCGGAGGAGCGGCCCCGCGCACACCACGGCGACGGCGACGAGCGCCGCGATCCCGAGCGGAAGCACCGAGCGCGGGAGTTCCGCGATGATCCTGTCCGCGAGCTGCTCCGCGCGCCGGCGGTCCGCCGCCGGATCAGGCGAACGCCGCGCCTCGCATCGGAGCGCGAGCAGGACGCGCACCAGCATGCGCTGCGGCCGGCACGCGCGATCCTCTCCGCCGAAGAAGTTCACCGCAGCACCTCTTCGGGGTTCGGAACGCCGCTCTGCTCGATCGCGAACAGCATGCGGCGGCGCGCGCGGAAGAGGTGGCTCTTGACGGTGCCCTCGGGCATGCCGAGCTCGGCCGCGATGCGCTGCACGGGCCAACCCTGCTGGTGGAAGAGGAGCACGATCTCGCGCTGCGGCGAGACGAGCGAGTCGATCGCGATCTCGACGAGCTTCCCGATGCGCTGCTCGCGCTCGGCGCTCTCGACCGCACGAAGCGGCGTGCGCGTGTCGTCGGCGCGGTACTCCACCGTCTCGCTGTCGGAGGTCGGGCGCATCTTCTGCTGCGCGTTCACGAGGAGGCGCTTGCCGATGGTGAACAGCCAGGTCGAGAAGCGGTACTGCTCGTCGAAGCGATCGAGCGAGCGGATCACGCGGACGAACGCCTCCTGCGCGAGGTCCTCGGCAAGCTCGGGCTTCCCGCAGAGCCGGAACAGGAACGCCTCGAGCGGCCGCTGGTACGACTGGATCAGCGTGGTGATCGCCTCGCGATCGCCCTTTCGGGCGCGCTGGATGACGAGGCGTTCCGTGCGTTGGTCGAGCATGGCGGGAACTGCGGAGCCGACTGAAGCGGAGGGAGCCCTGAGTGTACGCCCCCTTCACGGCTCCGTTGCCGAATTTGCGCCATTTGCCCGCGCGTGGGGTGCGCTACGCAGCCCGGTCGCGGGGCTGCGCGCGGCAACCCGCGAGGTCGGACCTGCCGCCGACCGCAAGCTCCTCCCTCAGCGCCGCGAGCAGTTCGAACGGGCTTTCCCCGCCGAAGTGGAGTCCAAGTTCCTCCGCGAGGCCCGGAACGCGGGTGAAGAGCCCTCCTCCACCGCCGACCCTGAGGCCGCGGACGGGGTCGTGCTCGGCAAGCATGCGGAGCAGTCGGCGGATGCGAGGGCCGTCCGCCGCCGCGACCGCATAACAGACGGCGGCGGCGGGCCGCTGGCGCCCGATCTCGGCGAAGAGCTCGTCCGACTCGACGCCGCCGCCGAGGAAGCGCGGCACGAAGCCCTCGGACTCCGCGAGGAGGACGAAGATGTTCGCGGCAAGTTCCTCAAGCGGCGCAGGTCCGCTGACGACCAGGACGCGGCGCGCGCCCATGTCCGCGGTGGACGCGTCCGCCGGCCGTCGCGGCCGGTCGAGCCGCGCCCCGATGCGCTCCGCCATCTGCCCGAGGAGAAGCGTCGCCGCATGACATGCGACCGAGTCGATCGCGTCCCGCCGCGAGAGCCCATCGAGCAGCGTGCAGGCGGGCCACACAAGCGACTCGAGCAGATCCTTCGGGGACCTGCCCGACGCGATTTCCCGCGCCACGATCGCCCTGCATTCCGCCCTGTCGCCATCGATCAGGGCACGCGCAAACCGCTCGAGCGGCTGCTGCGCCTCCCGAGTCTCGTTCCACATGTCGGCCATGACTGCACTCCCGAGAGAGACGCGCGGCGGATCCCCGCGTGCGCGTCGGTTCGAGGTCGTGGACGGATCCTCCGGCCAGTCGCAGGCCGGGTGCTCGACGGGCCCGGTGTTCCGAGGCTCCGCGCGCTTCCTGCGACGACGGGACAAGCCCCCGCGCGGGTCGCCCTTTCGGAGTTCAGCGCGCCACGGTCACCACGCAGGTTCCGAAGGTGAGCGGCTCCTGCCGAATCTGCGTGAATCCCGCCTCGAGGAGCGCCGCGCGCAGCCCGTCGCGGTCGAGGAAGGTCTCCACCGAGCGCGGAAGGTAGCGGTATGCGCCCGACGAGTCGCGCGCGATCAGCGATGCGGTCCAAGGCATGACATGGTGCGTGTAGAGGCGGTTCATCGCCCGCACGAGCGGATTGCGCGGTTCGTCGAACTCGAGCACGACGAGCCTCCCGCCCGGCTTGAGCACCCGGCGGAACTCGCGCAGCGCGGTCTTCGGCTCGCCGACATTGCGGAGGCCGAACGCGATCGAGAGGACATCGGCCGAGGCATCGGCGAGCGCCAGCGCGGTTGCGTCGCCCTGCTCGTAGGTCGGGGTCACGGCGCCACGCGCCTCGCGCCGGCCGCCGTGCCGCGACCACTTCGCGCGCGCGATGTCGAGCATCGGCGGCGTGAAGTCGATCCCCCGCACGCTGCCCGCTCCAGATGCGGCGAAGAGCTCCGTCAGGTCGCCCGTGCCGCACGCGACGTCGACCACGGCATCGCCGGGCTGCACCTCGGCAAGCCGGACCGCGGCGCGCCGCCACGACTGGTCGAGGCCGAAGGAGTGCAGCCTGTTGTTCAGGTCGTAGGCGCCCGCGATCGACGCGAACATCGCCTGCACCTTGGCGGGCTTGTCCGACCTCCCGTGGGGGTCCGTGCGGAGTTCATCTGGTTGCCACACGGGCGTCGACATGGGGGCGAGTATAGGTGGCAGAACCGAGACGCACGCCGCTCGGCGGGGCGGGTACAGTGCGCCGCGATGATCGTGGATGTCGACACGAGGATCTGGACCCACCTCGAGGAGCTCGGCGAGGAGATCGCCGCCTCCGTGCGCAGGCTGGCCTCGGCGCGCTGGGTCCAGCCCGACGCGACCGTGGAGGCCCACGGCGCCGCATCGCGCGCCGTGGATGCCTCGATCGTCGTCGGCTTCCGAAGCGAACTCCTGCGTGGGGCGGTCGCGGAAGCGGCGCTGCGGAGCCTCATGGACCGATCAGAGGGGCGCGTCTTCCTCGCCCGCGCCATCGACCCGCTGCGGCCTGGAGCAGCGGGCGAGGTCGAGGCCGCGCGCACGGAGGGCGTCTCCGCGATCTGGATGGACCCCGCCACGCAAGGCTTCAATCCGAGCGACACGCGCGCGATGCGGGTGTTCGACCGGGCGGAGGCGAACCAGCTTCCCGTGCTGCTTGGCTGGAGCGGCCCGCAGCCGAGCTCGGCGCGGCTCGAGTTCGCGCGGCCGTTCCTCCTCGACGAGGTGGCGCGCGCCTTCCCGCGGCTCTCGATCGTGATCGGCGGCTTCGGCGCGCCGTTCGTGCACGAGACGCTCGCGCTTCTCGCCAAGCACGACCGGGTCTACACCCACACGGGAGGCATCGCCGCGCGCCCGTGGGAACTCCTCCACGCGCTGCAGATGGCGCGCGACCTGTGCGTCGACTCGCGCGTTCTCTTCGCCTCGGGCTTCCCCTTCGACACGCCCGCGCGCGCGATCGAATCGATCTACGGGATCAACGCGTTGCTTCAGCAGTCGTCGCTCCCCCGCATCCCGCGCGCGGCGCTGCGCGAGATCGTCGAGCGTGATTCGATCGCCCTGCTCGGTCTCGGCGCGCATCCGTCGCCCCGCGACCGCGCCGTCCCGCGCACCCTCGCCTCGGACGCACCGCTGCGCCTCTCTGGAGATGTCGGATGAATCGATCTCGGTCCTGGCCGCGCGCCATCAGCCTGCTCGCATGCTCCGCCGCCCTCGCGTTCGCAGCAGGCTGCGCCTCGAACGACACCGTCGGCGAGGCCGAGCTCGTGTCGCTCGGGCCGAAGCGGCTGGCGTTCGACCGCGCGTTCATCGAGGGCAGCTACGCCTCGCGCGAGGCGGAGCACAGCTTCTGGTTCAGCGATGTGCCGCTGTCGGCGCTTCTCGCGCACGATGCGGGCACGCCGCTCGTCGACGGGGTCTTCCTGCATGCGCAGCTGATCTGGCTGCCGCTGCCGGGGCGCACGCCGCTTGATCCCACAGCCACCAACCTCGTGACGCGCGTGCTCATCGTCTCGAACGGCGAATCGGGGCTCTATGGCGGTGCGGCGTTCGCGCGGATCGATGGCGAGCCGGGCGACGACACCCTGACGCTCGAGATCGAAGGCGGCACGCTCACGCTTCTCGAGAAGACCGATGGGTTCGTCGATCTCCTCAGCCCCGTCGGGCTCGACGCCACGCTGACGGCGTCGCTGCGACCCGAGGAAGCGTCGCGCTGGCGGCGCGCGCTCTCGCAGTTCGCCACGAACGCGTTCGGCCGCTCGATGTGGGTCAGCGCGCGGCGCGAGAGCCCGCGCGCGCTCGCCACGCGCTGAGCGCCTCCGCGAGAGCGGTCGCGGTCGACGGCGACACGCCGTCCGACGCGGAAAGCGGAGCCTCGATCACGCGCGACGCGTCGCCGCGCTCGATCGCAAGCGCCGCCGCGACGAGTTGGAAGCGCTGGCCTGCGCCGCCGTAGTCCTCGTCCCCCGAAAGGGGAAACCCAAGGGACGCGAGCATCACCCTGATCTGGTGGAACCGCCCCGTCTCGAGGCGAATCAACGCGTGCGCCTCCGACCGCGCGTCGGTCGCGGGCGCGACGGCGAGCACCTCGAGCGCGGCGCGGTCCCCCCCGCTTCGGACGACGCGCGCGCGCCTGCCGTCGCGGCGAAGGTAGGCGACATGGCGGCCGAGAAGCGCCTCCGCGGAGGCGCGCGCGGATCCCTGCGATGGAACGCGCGCGATGTACCACTTCGTCCATCGCCCCTCGCGCTGCTCGCGGCCGTGCTCCGCGACCTGCGCGCCGTCGGCTGCGATCATGAGGACGCCGCTCGTCGGCCGATCGAGCCGATGCGGCAGCTGCGCCTCGGGCCAGTCGAACTGCACCCTGGCCCGCACGATCGCGCAGTCGAGCGCGGATCCCTCGGCACCTGCCTCGCGCTGCGGACGATCGCTCGAGAGCCCCGCCGGCTTGCCGACGGCCGCCTCGCGCTCGCCCTTCCAGAGCACGACGAGCGGTCCGCGCATCGAGGCCCCGTCTTGTCGCAACGGGCGCATCACGCCGAGATCAGCCCCTCGCGCACGGCGTAGAGCGCGAGTTCCACGCGGTCGTGGATGTCGAGCTTCTCCATCACGCTCGTCACATGCTTGTCGACGGTCTTGACGGAGATGCCGAGCATCTCTGCGATCTGCTTCTTGGCGAAGCCGCGACCGACATAGCGCAGGACCTCGACCTCGCGGTCGGAGAGGCTCGCGCCGCGCGTGCCGACGATCTTACGCCGCTTGATCTCCGCACCCGCCGCGCGCACGCGCTCCGCGGCGGTTGGCGAGAAGTACTGCTGGCCACGCGCGACGGCGCGGACGGCCTCGGGAATCGCATCGGGGCTGTCGCTCTTCACCACATACGCGAGTGCGCCCACCTTCAGCGCCTGCTCGATCGAGCGGTCATGGTCGCTTGCGGTCAGGAACATGATTCCCGTGGCGGGCTTCAGCTGCAGGATGTGGGAGGCCGCGTGGAAGGCGTCGACGCCGGGCATCCCGACATCGAGGATGACCACATCGGGCGAGTGGGCGTGCGCGAGCTCGACCGCCTCCGACCCGTCGGAGGCGGTGCCGACGACCTTGATGTCGCCCGAGGATTCAAGAACGGACACCAGCGCAGAACGAATGAGCGCATGGTCGTCCGCCACAACAACGCTGATGGGTCGCTGGGGGCGCATGCGGCGGGGAGTGTACCCCATTCAGGCCGCCGCGGTCGCGCCCCGACCCGCCGAGCTCCGCCGTGCCAGACGCGCAACCTCTGCCTGAGGAAGGAGATGGAAATCGGAGCTTCCTCCCGCCATCTGAACGCACTTGAAGGAAAGGGAGTTGTACCTGAGAGAACGCAGGGACGACCGCGTAGGGTCTGTGGAGCCGTCCTTGGCACGACGCAAGGGGCGGCCCCGCAGCGCGTCCACCGACTTTCAGAGGAGTTGTGCATGGCCGAGACGCATCAGCGGGCAGAACGAGTCCTTGGTCTCTTCGACCTGTACTACGAGCGCGTGTACGGCTTCCTGCGGAAGTCGACCACGCCGGATGTCGCGGAGGATCTGGCGCAGGAGGTCTTCCTGCGGTTGCTCCAACACCCCGAGCTCGACAGGCTGACGATCAGCATCAGTTATCTCCTGAAGATCGCCCACAACCTGCTGCGGCGGCGCTACGCACGGGCATCGCGGCTGCGGGAGCTGCTCGAGGAGCGCGCGCATATCGACGCGATCCGCGCGGAGCCCGAGACGCCGATCTCCGAGCGCACCGCGCCTGCCGTTCGGTGCGGCCGCGGAAACATCGAACGCGATGTGCTGGAGACCGCGCTCGGGCTCCTCGGGAAGGACGAGCAGGACGCCGTGCGCCTCATCGTCTGCGAAGGAAAGAGCTACCAGCACGCCGCGGAGGCGCTTGGAGTCTCGGTGACCACCATCAACAACTGGAAGCACCGCGGCATCGTGAAGCTGCGGCGGCTTGTCGGGGGCTCGATGGACGCATCGGTCCCCGAGCCCTCGGACGATGTCATCGGGCTGACGCGAGCACCTTCGGCCGCCCGCCGTGCAGGCAGGGAGCGCGTCGACCTCTCGGCGGACCGCGCCCCGCGGCCCACTCGCCGCAGGGGAGAGCGGTTCGCCGCCGACGATGCCAGCGACCTGCGGGCAGCCGATCCGCGCAGGCCGCGCGGGCAGACCTGGGCGGAGGGGCAGACGGGCGAGGAGCGCCGCGAAGGCGCGTGACGGACGCCGCGCCGTCCGCGCGGCTCACCGCAGGAAGACGAAGAGAAGCCAGCCGATCATGCCGGACAGGAGCGCCGCGAGGAGCGCCGTGACGACCAGCTTGCGAACGCCGGCGGAGAACCGCGTGCGCCTGCTGTGCGTCGCGCCATCGATCCATGTGAAGCACTTCGGGCAGATGTCCGCGGCGTCGTAGATCTCCTCGCCGCACTCCGGACAGAAGCCCTTCTCCGACGAGAAGCGCGCGCGGTCGGCCGCGTCATGGGGATCCTCGTCCGTCGAATCCAACGCGTCTTCGTCCGAAGGGCCGTCGAGCGGGCCGGCCGCATCGTGGTCGTCCCCCCACCTGCCGTCCTCCCACTCGTCGCGCTGGTCGGTCCGTCTGGGCATGCCGCTCTACCATACACGCCATGCCTCCCCTGCAAAGCACGATGGTCGCCCTCGGCACGCCCTGCCCCGCCTTCGATCTCGCCGATCCGCGCGGCTTCCGCATGTCGCGCGACGACGCGCTCGGCCGGCCGCTCCTCGTCCTCTTCCTCTGCAACCATTGCCCCTTCGTGAAGCATGTCCGCGCAGAGGTCGCCGCGATCGCGCGCGACTGGATTCCGCGCGGGGTCGCGGTCGTCGCGATCAGCTCCAACGACCCCGTCGCGTACCCGGACGATGCGCCGGAGAAGATGGCGGCGGAGGCGTGCGACGCGGGCTACTGCTTCCCCTATCTCTTCGACGGGTCGCAGGCCGTGGCGCGCGCGTTCGACGCGCAATGCACGCCCGACTGCTTCCTCTACGACGCCTCGCATCGGCTCGTCTACCGCGGTCAGATCGATGACAGCAGGCCGAAGTCGGGTGTCCCCGTGACGGGCGCGGACCTTCGCGCCGCACTTGCGGCGGTCGTCGGTGGCCAGGCGCCTCTCTCCGAGCAGAAGCCCTCGATCGGCTGCAGCATCAAGTGGCGTTCAGCCTGACGCCCGCGGGTGCTCTCGTGGAGAGGAGTCGGCAGGTCGTCCGAGTCCGTCCGTGTTCGACTGCGACGCCATCGGCTCCGCAGCCTCCGCCCGAACCTCGTTCGAACTGCGCCTGACGGGCGCTCGTGGCTTTGCGCGCCTCTTGGTGCCGGCAACGCCAAAGTGAGCAAGGAAGAAGGCCCGCAGCAAAGCCGCGGGCGTTCTTCAGTTGCGAACACGCCAAACAAGCGAGCAAAGAACAAGACCTGCGGGTTTGCCGCAGGTCTTGTTCAGTCGCGAACGCTCAAAACACGAGGCGGACGGGAATCGAACCCGCAACCACCGGCGTGACAAGCCGGTACTCTAACCAATTGAGCTACCGCCCCAACACCTGCATGAACCATGCAGGGAGGGAGAGGATAGCAAGAAGAAACCCGCCGTCAAGGGGCTTGATTCGAGCCGAAAGAGGCCGACTTTGCGTGCCCACGGAAGGCGGGGCTTGGCCCGCGGCGCGACTTCTCAGACATCGGACCAGCGGAAGCCGACGGCGGACGACACCTCGAGCGGCACGCGGAGCGTCATCGCCCCCTTCATGACCTCTCCGACGAGCCCCGCAACGGCGGCGGACTCTCCTTCGGGGGCCTCCACGAGCAGTTCGTCGTGGATCTGCAGCAGGAGCCGCGCGCGGGGATGGCGCTCCGCGAGCGCCTGGTCGAGTCTGATCATCGCGATCTTGATGAGGTCGGCCGCCGAACCCTGGACGACCGTGTTCACGGCGATCCGCTCGCCGAACGCGCGCTCGGCGGGATTCCGCGACTCGATCTGCGGGATCGGCCTCCAGCGGCCGAGGATGGTCGTTGCGTGGCCGCTCCTGCGCGCGGCCTCGACGGCGCCCTCGAGGAAGGCGTCGATTCCGCGGAAACGGCTGCGGTAGCCCTCGATGATCTCCTTCGCGCGCCCGATGCTCCAGCCGGGGCCAAGCCGTCGGGCGAGCCCCGACGCCGTGATGCCGTAGACGATGCCGAAGTTGACCATCTTCGCAGCCGAGCGCTGTGTGTCGTCGACCTTCTCGAGCGGGACTCCGAACACCTCGGCGGCGACGGCGCGATGGATGTCCTCGCCTCGCTCGAAGGCGCCGCACAGCCCGGGGTCGCCCGAGAGATGGGCGAGGAACCGCAGCTCGATCTGCGAATAGTCGGCCGAGACCAGCGTCATCCCCTCGCCCGCCGTGAAGGCGCGTCGAATCGCGGCACCCACCTCCGTGCGGATCGGGATGTTCTGCAGGTTCGGGTCGCTCGAGCTGAGTCGGCCCGTGGCCGTGCCCGTCTGGTGGAACTTGCAGTGGATGCGCCCCGTCTCGGGAACGATCGCCTCGGCGAGCGCCTTGAGGTAGGTTCCGACGAGCTTCGCGAACTGCCTGTACTCGAGGATCTGCCCGGGCAGAGGCGATGTGCACGCGGGATCCTCGGCGAGCTTCTCGAGGACCTCGCTGTCGGTGCTCGCGCCCGTGACGCCGCGCTTCACGACCTTGAGGCCGAGCCCGCGCGGCTCGTCCTCGGGCTTGTTGAAGAGGACCTGCGCGAGCTGGCGCGGGCTGTCCGGGTTGAAGGCCCAGGGCGCGCTCTCGGCGATCGAGTCGCGGAGCTTGACGAGCCTGACCTCGAGCTCGCGCCGCTGCCGCATGAGCTCGTCGCGGTCGACGCGGATCCCCGCGCGCTCCATGCGCGCGAGCACTGGAACGAGCGGAACCTCGACCTCGCGGTAGGCGCGGTCGTGGCCGCGCTCGGCGAGCGTCCTCTCGAGCCGCGTGCAGAGCGCGAGCGCGAGCTCCGCGTCCTCCGCGGCGTAGGGCGCGGCGAGCGCAAGCGGCGCCTCGTCGAACCTGCGCTGCGAGGCGCCCCGCGGGCCGATCACAGCCTCGATCGGGATCGGACGGACGCCGAGCACATGCTCGCTCGTCGCGTCGAGTCCGTGGGTCGGCCGCGTGGGATCGACGAGCCAGCTTGCGAGCATCGAGTCGCCCGCGATGCCCGAGAGCGACACCCCGTGGTTCGCAAGGACCTCGCAGTCGTACTTCAGGTTGTGGCCGACCTTCGCGATTCCCGCGTCCTCGAGGACGGGACGAAGGACGGGAAGCGCCTCGTCGAGCGAGAGATGCGACGATTGCTCGGGCGAGCGCAGCGGAAGGTAGAACGCCTCGCCCTCGCGGAGCGCGAAGGAGAGCCCCACGAGCCGCGCGAGCGGCACCACGAGGGAATCGGTCTCCGTGTCGAAGGCCACGCGCCGCTCGTGCGCGATGCGCGCGACGAGCGCCTCGAGGGCCGTGCGGTCGCGGACGACGATGGTCTCGATCGCCCGCTGCGAGGAGAGCGGACCACGGGTCGCCTCGACCGAGTCGAAGAGCGTTCCGAAGCTCGCGGCCTCGTGTCGCGGCGCGGCGGTCGCAGGGTCGGCGGGCTTCGCGGGCGCGGACGCCGGCTCCGCGAAGAGCGATGGCGCCCCCTGCGCCTCCTTCGACGCGGGTGCGCGGCGGCCTCGCGCGCCACCGCGCGCGGAGGACGCCTGCGGCGCGGGCTCCGCCTCGGGTGCGCCCTCGGCCGCCGCACCATTCCCGAAGATCTCCTGCGCCTCGCCGCGAAGCCGCTGGAAGCCGAGCACGCGCAGGAGCTCGAGCAGCGCGGGCAGGTCGCACCGCGTGCGGTCGAACGCGGCATCCGACTCCTTGAACGGGAGCTCGCAGTCGCGCTTCAGGGTGACGAGCCGCCGCGAGAGATCGACGAGCGCACGGCTCGTGGCGAGGGTCTCTCCGCGCTTCCCCTTGATCGACGCGATGTTCCGGTAGATCCCCTCGATCGAGCCGTGCTCCGCGAGCAGCGCCGCCGCGGTCTTCGGTCCGATCCCGGGAACGCCCGGCACGTTGTCGGCCGTGTCGCCCATGAGCGCGAGTAGGTCGACCACCTGGTCCGGGCGCACGCCCTTCGAGTCGAACAGCTCCTCGAGCCCGACATCCGCGTTCCGATGCGGGTCGAACAGCGTCGTGCGCCCGTCGACGAGCTGTGCGAGGTCCTTGTCACGGCTCACCATGCGGATGCGCCGCGATCGATCGGAGGCGCGCAGCCGCTCGACCAGCGTGGCGATCACATCGTCGGCCTCGACGCCCTCGACCGCGAGCACGGGGATCCCCATCAGCCGAAGCGCCTCGAGGCAGCGTTCGACCTGCGGATGGAAGTCCTCGGGCGCGGGGTCGCGGTGCGCCTTGTACTCGGGGTAGATCTCGGAGCGAAAGGTCTCGGTGTCGCCTGCGGCGTCGATGACGACGACGAGCTCCGTCGGCTTCTGCGCGCGGATGTAGGCGAACAGCGTGGAGAGGAAGCCGAAGACGAGGTTGGTCGGCTCTCCTGTGACGGGGCTCGAGAGGCCGCCGCGAATCGCGTAGTAGGCACGGAAGAACTGCGCGTGCCCGTCGACGATCGCGGCATGCGATTCCGGTGGGACGGTCTTCGTGGGGGCGGTGCCGCTCATGTTCTCTCCTTCGCGACCTGCGCGGTCACTGTCCCGTCGCCTGCGCGTGGAGTTCGCGGAGCCGCGCCTCGACCTCGGGCGTCGGTGCATCGCCGCGCCGCGACATCATGGCGCGGGCCGTCTCCATGAACTTGTCGAAGCGGAAGCTCCTCGGGCCGTCCGCGCCGTCGGTGAGCCATGCGAACCGCGGCACCAGCGTCGCGGGCGGGCGCGAGAGCGCGATCATCGCGCCCGTTCCGATCGTGGTGCCCGTCATCAGGCGCGTGCCGATCGCCAGCTTCACATGGTCGCCGATGACGCTTCCCCAGAACCGCCGGCCCGTGCGCACAAGCCCGCCATCGGCCTCGAGGCGCACGATCACCTCGCCGTAGGTGTTCAGGAGGTTCGAGTTGTCGCTTCCCGCGCCGATGTTGACCCACTCGCCCACGAAGCTGTCGCCGAGATGGCCGTCGTGCGCCTTGTTCGACGACCCTTGGAAGATCGTTCCTCCGATCTCGCCACCGACGCGGCAGCGCGGCCCGATGACGGTCGATGCCTTGAGGCGCGCGTGCTCCGCGACGATCGAACCCTCACCGACGATGCACGGGCCGACGAGCACCGCGAAGGGTCGCACCACGGCGCGGGCGCCCACGACGACGGGGCCCTTCGACGCGTCGATCACGCAGCATGGGCCGAGCGTCGCGGTCTCGTCGATGTAGACGGGGTGTTCGCCGACGACGGCCCCCTCGTCGGGCCGCAGCAAGCGACGCTCGCCTGGAGCAGCCACGGCGAGATCCTCCGCGAGCGTCCGCTCGATGCGCGAGGTGATCGCCCACGGGGTGTCGGCGAACTCCGCCTCGACGCGCGCGTCGGACGGATGCGCGGGCGCGGCCGCGAGGGCGTGCGACGAGGCGGCGTCGATCTCGTCCGCGGAGAACGCGGCGACGAAGGTGCCGTCGGCGGCGACGCGGCGCTCCCCCGGCGCGATCCCCCGCAGCGAACCGAGCGAAAGGAGGCGAGCGTGCACGACAAGCGTTCCCCGGGCCGGCGACGGGGCGACCGCGGCGCAGGCGCGCTCGATGCGCTCCGAGATGGTGAAGAGCCCGGAGCGGAGCCCGTGCGCGGGGCGTAGGTCCGTGAGCGGGCCGAAGGAACCGCGGCCGTCGTCGATGAAGCGGATCGTGCGGGGGCTCTCTGCCGTCATGTCCGCACTGTAACGCCCCACGAAGGCCTCACGCCGCGTTGACGCCGCCCTGCCGCGCGAGGCCCGGCGACACGCGGGTCATGACCGTGAAGCCCCACCACGAGCGCGTGCGGGAAAGGAGCCACATCGCCGGAAGCGCGAGGATGGCGTCTCCTGCGGCCCCGAGCGCGCGACGGAGGACCTCCGCGCCGCCCGTCCCGGGCCACCACGGCGTTCCGCCTTCGACCACCCAGCCCCGCACCATGAAGATCGCGACGAACGCGACCGCCGCGAGCGTCGAGAAGACAAGCGTCGCCGCGGCGGAGGCGAGCGGGTTGTGCCGCGACAGGAGCCCGCGGAGCGGGAGCACAGCGAGCGCCCCGAAGGCGAACCCGAGGACGCGCGGCCCGGGGACGACGAGAAGCTCCGCCGTCTCCGCCCCGCCGTCGACGGCCGCCGCCTGCGCGACCACGATCGGCGCGAGGAGATCCGCCACGAGGCCCGCAAGCATGGCCAGCCGAACGCCGATCCGGCGCGGCGCAGAGAGAAGCGCGAACACAACGACCGATGGGAGCAGATGGCCACGCAGGTCTCCGACCGCGAGGACCGCGCCGAAGCTGGCGTCGAACGCGGCCGCGACGAGCACGGCCATGATGTACACCGACCACCTCACTCTGGCTCCCCGCTTTCGACGATGACGACCACGGTCGCGAAGTCTCCGAGGGCGGCGAGCGGCGCGATCTCGACCCTGCGCGCGAGCGGCGCCTTCTCGATCGGCTCGATGGCGACGACCGTGCCGACGCGTGCGCCGAGCGCGGTCCGGCCGAAGCGGTCGTCGGCGAGGCGTGCCACCATGCCGATCGAGAGCGGCTGCGTGCTCGCGACATCGGCGGACCAGGTGCCGCGTGTGGTCGGCTTGAGCATCGCGCCCGGATATGAGGAGAGCGGCGTCGACGGATCGCTTCCCTGCGGCGGGTAGAGCCGCACGCCGAGGCTCGGCAGCTTCGTCGTGGGAATCAGCGACGCCGACAGCGCGCCGATGTCCTGGCCGACCACGCCCACGAGGATGTCGCCCGAGACGAGCGCGACGGACCCGGCGCGGAGGCCGTGGCGTGCTCCCGCGTTGATGCGTGCGGCACCATCGCGGCGGCTCGCGTCCATGCCCACGACGGACGCCTCCGCGAGCCGCTGGCCCGTGCCGTCGAGCCGCGCGCGCACGGCGGCAAGTGCGGAGATCGAGCGCTCGAGGCGTTCGTTCTCGAGCCTCGCCTGCTCGTAGAGCGTGCGGAACTGCCGCACCTCCTGCTCGAGCGCGAGCGTCTCGGGCGCGCGGGGATCGAATGCGGACTGCTCCGGCCGCACGCGCGCACGGAGGAAGACGCCGAGATGGCTCACGGGCGCAAGCGGCACCGAGACGAGCCGCGCGAGATCGGCCGTCCACGGACGGAGCGCGGCAACGGGCGCAAGCGACGCCGCGAGGGCCAGCGCCGCCAGCGACCAGTCAAGCCGCCTGCCCGAGAGGAAGCGGATGAATCGCGGAGCCTGCATGATGCGTCAGGAGTCGTCCGAGTCGCTGTCCATGGTCGCGCGCCACTCCTCGAGGTTCTCGAGGTAGATCGCGGTGCCGCGGGCGACGCATGTGAGCGGGTCGTCCGCGATGCGCACGGAGAGCCCCGTGCGCTCCTCGATGACATCGCCGATGCCGCGGAGCATCGCCCCGCCGCCCGCGAGCACGATTCCGTTGTCGACGAGGTCCGCGCTGAGCTCGGCCTCGGCGTTCTCGAGCGTGTGCAGCACCACCTCGACGATCTGGGAGACGGGCTCGAGCAGCGCCTCGCGGATCTCCTCGCTCCCGACGACGACCTTGCGTGGAAGACCCGACACCATGTCGCGGCCGCGGACATCGAGCGTGAGCTCCTTGTCGAGCTTCTTGGCGCTGCCGATCTCGATCTTGATGCGCTCCGCCGTCTGCTCGCCGATCGTCAGGCCGTAGCTCTTCTTCATGTGCCCGATGATCGCCTCGTCGAACTCGTCGCCTGCGACGCGAAGCGCCTCGCATGTGACCATGCCGCCGAGGCTGATGATGGCGACATCGGTGGTGCCGCCGCCGATGTCGACGATCATGCTCGCGGTCGGCTCGCCGACGGGAAGGCCTGCGCCCATCGCCGCCGCCATCGGCTCCTCGATGAGATAGACCTTCCGCGCACCCGCACGCGCGGCGCTGTCGAAGACCGCCTTGCGCTCGACCGCCGTGATGCCCGATGGAACCGCGATGACGACGCGGGGCGCGAAGAGACGGCTCTTGCCAGAGACCTTGCGGATGAAGTAGGCGAGCATCGCCTCCGTGACATCGAAGTCGGAGATGACGCCGTCCTTCATCGGGCGGATCGCGCTGATGGTGCCCGGCGTCTTGCCGAGCATCTCCTTGGCCTTGGTGCCGACCGCCGTCCCGTTCAGGAGGACCTGGTTGGTGCCCTTGCGCACGGCGACCACGGACGGCTCGTTCAGCACGATTCCCTCGCCACGCACGCACACAAGCGTGTTGCAGGTGCCGAGGTCGATGCCCATATCGACGCTGAACCAGCTGAGGAGCTTGTCGAAGATCACGGTACGGTCCCTTCTCTGCAGCGCCCCGCAGGCCATGCCCGCGGGCGCAGCGGCGCGCTCGGAGCGGAGGAGGCTGACGATGCACCGCCACCCACGCGGGTCAAGAGCGTAGCAAGAAGACTGGAAGCGTGCGCCCGCAGGAGCGAGACGCAGGGGCAGCGCGGGTGAATGAAGGACCGATGCACGCTCGCGGCCGAAGCCTGCGAGTGACGATGGACCTGCAGGCGGGGATCAGCGCACGACCGTGAGGGGCGAACCAGGGTTGCCCGAGGTCTTCGCCTGCTCCATGTTCGCCATCGCGACGACCGCCAGGCCCACGACGAGGACCAGCGCCGAGACGACCAGCAGAACGGTGTACACGGTCATCTCGCTGCTACGGGTGGTTGCCTTTGCCATGAATTCGACCTCACCAGACTGGCGGACTGTCACCGACGGAACGGAGCGCTGCGGGGAACGGATGCGCGGGCGTCACTCGCCCGCGCGGGCGATGGCGCGCTGACCGACCTGCACGGCGCCACGGGTCGCGGCGTCCTCGAGCTCGATGACGCCCACGGCGCGGTTCACATCGACCTCGGTGATGCGGAGGTTCGCGACGAAGGTGCTGCCGTCGCCGATGGCGAGCGTCCAGCCCGCGCGAACGCCGTCGCGCGAGCCGGCGTTGATCTCGGCGAGGGGCGCGGAGCCTTCGCGGCGGACGTTGATGATCGTCGCGGAGAGATTCTTGCTGGCGACGACGCGCGTGCCGTCACCGACGGCGCCGGCACGGGCGCGGGGAAGCTCGCCGACCGAGGCGACATACTCGGCGATCGTGGCGACCGCACGGTCCTTCTCGTCGGCGAGGCGCTTGACTTCCTCCTGGAGCGCGCGGCGGGCCGCATCGGCGACCTCGAGGCTCGACTGCGAGGCGTCGTAGGCCTCCTGCATCTCGACGAGGCGCGTCTCGGCCTCCATCGTGCGCGTGCGGAGCGAGCGGAGCTCGGCGACGAGCGTGTCGGTCAGCTCGGTGCTGGCCTTGCCGTTCTGGGCCATCATCTCGAGGCTCGCGGCGACGGAGGCCTGCGCGGCCTTGGCGCCGGCGAGGTCCTGCGAGGCCTTGCGGAGCTCGGCCGAGCGGGCGTCGAGCTGCTTCTGGAGATCGGCGACGCGCGACTGCTCGAGACGAAGATCGGCCTCGATCTTCTGCTGCGCGGCGATCCACGCGGCGCGCGAGCTCTCGAGCGCGGCCTCGGCGGCGCGCTGGCCGCTCTGGGCATCCTTGAACTTCTTCTGGAACGACGCCTCGTTCGTCGCGTTCACGGCCACGAGCGGCACGATCGCCACGGTCAGGAGCGCAACGAGAACGACGAAGATCTTGGTCAGGATGTGCACGGAGATTTCCTTGAGGATTGTTTGCCGCAGGCGCGACCCCTCGTCGCGCCGTCCCGCGGCCAAGCGCCGCGAATCCGAGGTCCGAGGAACCACGACTGTTCCGGACGCCCGTGCTCCACACGGTTCGTCCGAATGCCTGCGCCTGTTGCTCGGTCACTCCGAGGAGAAACAGGACGCAGGTCGAGTTTTGTAACGCCACCCCCAAGAGGTGTCAATCGGTCTGAGAGTTGATTGGCGCGATTCCGCGGGAATGCGCCCCGCCCCGCCACGACCCTCGCGAGCCGCCCGTCCGCACCCGCGAGGGGTGCGCCGCCACACCCCGTCGAGGCGCGATTCGCCCTCGCCGCCGAGCGGAGGATCTCTCGGTTTCGTCGGGGAAACACGGTCATTCCGCCGCTTCGATCCCTGCGGCCGCGGCCACCTGCACCGTCGGATCGGCGTCTCGGATGAGGGCCGCGAGGAGGTCGTAGGCCTCGGGGAGGCGAAGCACCCCGAGGACCCCCGCCGCCTGGCTGCGGATCCGCGCGTCCGGGCTCGCGATGGCCTCGCGGGCGATCGAGAGCGCCATGGGGGCGGCACCGCCGAGCGCGACGAGCGCCTTCGCCGCCGCGAGACGGATCTCGGGCGAGCGCTGCGCATCGCCGCCGACCGAGACGAGACGCTCGAGCATTGGGCGCGAGACCTCGTCGCGGAGCCTTCCGATCGCCTCGCAGGCGACCACCGTCAGCTCGGCCTGCTCGGGTGGTGCGAAGAGCGCCGCGCGGATCGGCTCGATCTCGCGCTCGTCGCCGAGCTTCACCAGCGCTTCGGCGGCGGCGAGGTCGACGAGGCGCGCGCGCACGGGGTTGACGAGGCGCATGCCGCGGCCGAGCGACTCGCGGATGAGGGGCACGGCGCTCCGGTTTCCCAGTTCGCCGAGGACGAGATAGGCGTTGCCGCGGACCTCCGCATCGTTCTCGGAAAGCATGGCCGCGAGCGGCGAGAGGTCGACGCTGTTTCCCGTGCGTGCGAGCGCGAGCATCGCGGCGGCGCGGACCGATGCGCTGTCGTCCTGAAGGAGCGGGCGCACCAGAAGGGACAGATCGCGGTCCTGTGCGCGCGCGATGGCCATGCAGGCGACGAATCGCACGCCCCGGTTCTCATCGACGAGCCCTCGCGGCGCGAGCTCGGCGAGGAGCGACGGGTTCGACGCGGCCGCCTCGAGGGCATTCGCGCGCAGCGCGGCCCAGTTGCTCCGCGCTGCGGCGCGAAGGACATCGGCCGCGGCGGAACGCTCGGACAGGCTCGGCGCGGCGTCGAGGCGCGCGGCCGGGAGCGTGTCGAACGACACCTCGCTGTAGACGATGGGCTCGGACGCGGTGGACGCTGTCTCGCGCGGAGCGGGCTCGGCGCGGTACCTCGGATCCTCCGCCACGCTCCTGCCGACGAGGCGCTCGGTGGGCCCGTTCTTCATCGATCGCTCCTTCGAGCTGAACTCGCTCCGCGCGGTGGCGGGGTCGTAGGCCTTCATGCAGCCGGACGACGAGATGAGGATGGCGGCGACGGCCACAGATGATGAGAGGGCCGCGGCGGGCCGAGCCTCCCTGCCCCGCGCCTGCCTGGCGCGCGACACCGCTTCATTCGTCGGACGATTCGTCAGGTGGAAGTTCGCGCTCTTCATCTGGCCTCCATGCCTTGCGGGCTCGGGCTCCGCCCGTGTGCGGGTCATCGGCTGCGGGCGGTCCATCGGTTCAATTCCCGTGGGGAGGAGAGTTCGCGGCCCAGCGCCGCGCGGTTCACCCCGTCCGCGCGCGCGTCGCCAAGAGGAGCCCGCATGCGGCGGCGAGCGCGGCCCAGGCGACAAGATCGCCGATCCGCGCGGCGGGCGGGACGGATGTACTGGGCGCGACCGACACGCGCAGCGCATCGCCCGATCGGGCGGGAAGACGCGCCAGCACCCGCCCCCGCGCGTCGATTGCGGCGGAGATGCCCGTGTTGGCCGAGCGGACGACGGGCGTGTCGAGCTCGATCGCCCGCAGCTGCGACACCTGGAGGTGCTGCCGCCGACCCGCGTCCGAGGGGCCGAACCAGCCGTCGTTCGAGATGTTGACGAGCACCTCGGCGGCCCGTTCGCCCCGTTCGAAGGCGATCCGTCGCGAGGCCCAAGGCGCGGTGATCTCGAAGCAGATGGGGACGCCGACGCGCACCGCGCCGCCCTCGGATCGAACCGAGAACCGCTCGGGTCGCTCCGCCGTGTCGAGGTCGAAGGTCATGCCGTCGGCGCCGAGCGCGAGCAGTTGCTCCTCGAGCCAGTCCCAGTTCGAGATGATCGGCATCGTCTCGCCGAAGGGCGTGAGGAAGATCTTGTCGGTGCGGCCGCGCCGGCCCTCCTCGTCGACGAGGTAGGCGCTGTTGAACTGGCTGTCCCACGCGAACCGGTTCTCCTCGACGCGGAGCCCGAGGAACGCGGCGGACCCGACGAGGAGCGGCGCCTCGATCTGGCGCGAGAGCGCGCGGAGCGAGCGGTCGAAGCGGTCGAGCGGGAAGAGCCGGCGCTCGACGAGGGTCGCCAGCGACTCAGGCTCGAGCCCGAAGCCAGGCACCATCGTCTCCGGCCAGACCGCGAGGTCGACGCGCTCCGACGCGCGGCGCGCGCGCTCGACGCCGTCGAGCGTGAGGTTGGCGAAGTCGAGGAAGTCCTCGACCTGCTCCTCGGGCGCCCACGACAGCTTGTTCGACATCGGCAGGTTGGTCTGGACGAGCAGCACCGAGACGGGCGCGCGCGCGGGCGCCTCGGGCCGATCGGCGAGGCGGAACGCGCCATAGGCGAGCGAGGCCGCGAGCACGACCGCCGCGGCAAGCGGCGCAACCACCCGCCGACGCCCGCGCGCGAACGCGAGGTCGAGAAGCGCGCCGCCCACGAGCGCGGCGAGCCCCGATACGAGCCAGCCGCCCCCGAGCGACGCGCTCTGCGCGAAGAGCGGCCACTCGACGAGCGGATGCGCCGCGAAGAACCACGCGTATCCCGTGCACACGAGGTCGCCGCGCAGGAACTCGACCGCGACGAGCGCGACGGGAAGGGAGAGCGAGAACGGAACGCGCATGGCCGCCGACCCGTGCGGCGCAGGCGCCGAGAGCCGCTGCACGAGGAGCGCGAGGCCCGTCATCCACAGCGCGAGATATGCGACGAGGAACGGCATCCCGAGCGCGGTGATCTCGCGCATCCACCATTGGAGCGCGAGGAACGCGAGGAACGACGGCACGAACACGGCGACCGCGAGGGCGCGCGCCGACGGGGCCATCCACGCCGCGAGACCGAGGAGCGCCGGCCATGCGAAGGCCAGCGGCCAGCCGCCGACGGCGCTCTCGGAGAACGGGAACGAGAAGGCGAACGCGGTCAGCGCCGCCGCCGCCGCGAGAAAGGTCCGCCGCGCATCGGCGCGAGGCGAGCCAGACGCCCGCAGGGGCTCACCGCCCCGCATAGTCGATCACGCGGCCGATCTCGGAGCGGAGGTCCTTGCGGTGGACGATCCGGTCGACGAAGCCCGCCTCGAGCAGGAACTCGGAGGTCTGGAAGCCCTCGGGGAGATCCTGGCGGATCGTCTGCTTGATGACGCGCGGCCCCGCGAAGCCGATGAGCGCCTTCGGCTCCGCGAGGATCACATCGCCGAGCATGGCGAAGCTCGCGGTCACGCCACCCGTGGTCGGATCGGCGAGGACAGAGATGAAGAGCCCCTTCGCCTCGTCGAGGCGCGCGAGCGCCGCGCTCGTATTCGCCATCTGCATCAGCGAGAAGCCCGACTCGTGCATGCGCGCGCCGCCCGAGCAGCTCACGGTGTCGTCGGGCAGGTCGTGGTCGATGCCGCGCTCGATGGCGCGGGTGATCTTCTCGCCGACGACCGATCCCATCGAGCCGCCGAGGAAGGTGAAGTCCATCACGGCGACGACGACGCGGCGACCCTTCACGAAGCCGAAGCCCGAGAGCAGCGCGTCGCGCTCGCCCGTCTTGCGCTTGGTGTCCGCGAGGCGCGCGGGGTACGGCTTCGAGTCGACGAACTTGAGCGGATCGACGGCGACGAGCCCGTCGTCGAAGCTCTCGAAGGTCCCGGGGTCGAGCAGCTGGTCCACGCGCTGCCGCGCGCTCAGACGCATGTGGTGCTGGCAGCGCGGGCACACCCAGAGGTTCGCCTCGACGGCCTTCCTGAACAGCGTCTCGCCGCACGCGGCGCACTGCATCCAAAGGCCTTCGGGAACGCCCTTCTTGGCGGGCGCCTCTGCGAGGTCGGTCTGCGTCCAGGTCGATTCAGGCACGGAGGGATTGTATCGCGGACGCGTAGTCGCGCTTCCCGAAGATCGCGCTCGCTGCGACGAGGAGGTCGCAGCCGTGCGCGCGGCAGGCCGGGGCGCTGTCGGCGGAGACGCCGCCGTCCATCTGGATGCGCAGGCCATGGCCCGCGCGATCGCGGATCGCGCGCACCTTGGGGAGCACCGATGCGATGAACGACTGCCCGCTGAAGCCGGGATGCACGCTCATCACGAGCGCGAGGTCGATCGAGCCAAGCCACGGAAAGAGCGCCTCGGCGGGCGTGTTCGGGTTGATGGCGAGGCCCGCCGACATGCCGAGGCCACGGATCCGCTCGACGAGCGGCATCGGGTCGGGCACCACCTCCGCGTGGAAGGTGATGTGCGAGGCGCCCGCCTTTGCGAACGGCTCGATGTAGGCCGCGGGGTCGGTCACCATCAGGTGGACATCGAGCGCCGCGTCGGGCAGCGCGCGGTGCACCGAGTCGCACACGGCGGGCCCCATCGACAGGTTCGGCACGAAGTGGCCGTCCATCACATCGACATGGAGGAGGTCGCCCCCCGCCGCGAGCGCCTCGCGGCATTCCTCGCCGAGGCGCGCGAAGTCCGCGGAGAGGATCGACGGCGCGACGAGAACAGGCACGGACGCCAGCCGAGCCGCGTGGCGGCCCCCGAAACGAGCCGCCGCGGCGGAAGGGTCGGTGCTGGTCATCGTGGAAGCCACGGGCGCGGAGACGCGTCGGGCGTGGCGCTCAGCGCGATGCGCCAGAGCCTTCGGCGGCGGGTTCCGACTCGCCTTCCGCTGCGGGCGCCTCTTGCTTCACGCGCGCGGAGGGCTTGGCCTTCGCGGCGCGGCGGTACTCGTCGAGCAGCTTGCGCTGGTCGGCCTTCTCCTCGGGACTCGCGGCAAGCCACGCCTCGTACTGGAACTCCTGCGCCTCCTCGAAGCGGCCCTGCGAGGCCGCGAGCTCGGCCTGCATGCGCTTCGCGCCCATGTTGCCGGAGGGGACGAGGGCCACGAGGCGGTCGACGACCTGCGCCGCGAGCTCGAAGTCGCGCTCGCGGATCTTGTCGCTCTTCAGGATGGTGAACGCGAACTCGATGAGCGTGACCGGGTCGGTGCCGTAGCGCGTGAGCATCTGCTCGCCCCAGGCGCGGGCGCCCGCCATGTCCTTCGCGTCGTGGATCATGCTCTCGTACTTCATGCACGCGATGCTGCCGAAGATCGATTGGTCGATCGAGAGGATGTCGTCGTAGTGGCGGTAGGCATCGCGGAAGTTGCGCAGCTTGAGCGCAGCGCTCGCCGCCTCGAGCATCGGCTCTGCCTTGCCGAAGAGCTCGGGGTTGTAGCGGCCGACGAGCGAGAGCGTCACGATGAGGTCGAACTTCGGGTCGAGCGGATTGCCGATCCAGAGGATCTTGCCGCCGCGCACGATGAACGCCGACGGGATGCCGGGCTGGTTCGCGGCCTTCAGCCACTTTGTGTTCATCGTCTTGTCCTGCGTGTCGACCGCGACCGGGTAGGACATCGAGTTGCCCTTGCGCGCCACGAACGGCTTCACGGTCGAGGCGGGCTCGTCGGAAACGCCGATGATGACGAGGCCGGCGCTGCGGAAGCGCTGGTGGAGCTTGTTGAGGTGCGGGATCGACCGCATGCAAGGTCCGCACCAGGTCGCCCAGAACTCGACGATGTAGGTCTTCGACGGGTCGCTGATGCCGTCGACCTCGCCCTGCACCCAGCTGCCGACCGTGAACTCGGGCGCGTCCGCGCCGACCTTCAGGGTCTGCTCCTGCGCAAGCGCTGGCGCGCCCATCGCGCAGACGATGGCGGGAACGGCGAGGAAACGGAGGTCGAGGGGAAGGCTCATGGCGAGATTGCTCCGAAGGACTTCGGTGGATGTCGGCGAGTGACGCGCGCCCGTCCTGGGCGGCGGAGCGCCGATGATAGCGGCGGCTCGGGGCGGAACCCACGGCCGAGAAGGCGCGGACGCGCAAATTCACACGCCGATTCCCCCGCCGAGAGCCCTGCCGCGCGGCCGTATAGTGCGCCCCATGACGAAGAAGCGGATCGACCAGGTCGAGGTTGCGGGCAGGCGCGTGTTCGTGCGGGTGGACTTCAATGTTCCCATGGAGGCGGGCGGGATCACCGACGACCGCCGCATCAAGGCAAGCCTGAGGACCATCCGCTCGGTGCTGTCGCGCGGCGGCCGCGCGGTGCTTGCGAGCCACCTCGGGCGCCCCGAGGGCAAGGGCTACGAGGCCGAGTTCTCGCTTGCGCCCGTGGCGACGCGGCTCGCCGAGCTGCTCGGTGCGGACGCCCCCCACGGTGTGGCGTTTCCCTCGCAGGACCCGACCGACGACGCCGCGCGCGCGGCGATCGCCGCGATGCCGGAGCGCGGGGTGGTGCTCCTTGAGAACCTCCGTTTCGCGAAGGGCGAGAAGAAGGGCGACGCCGGCTTCGCCTCGAAGCTCGCCGGCCTCTGCGACATCTATGTGAACGACGCCTTCGGAACGAGCCACCGCGCCGACGCCTCGATGCACGCCCTGCCGATGGCGATGCGCGCGCGGGGCGCGCCGTGCGTGTCGGGCTTCCTGCTTGACGCCGAGCTCGAGTATCTGATCCAGCGCATCGCGGCGGCGGAGAGGCCGTTCCTCGCGATCCTCGGCGGCGCGAAGGTGTCGGACAAGATCCTCGCGATCGAGAACCTCATGTCGAAGGTCGACCGCCTGATCGTGGGCGGCGCGATGGCCTACACCTTCCTGCGCGCGCAGGGCGTCGCGACGGGCAACAGCCTCGTCGAGACGGACCGAGTGGACCTCGCGAGGGAGATCCTCGCGAAGGCGGCCGCGAAGGGCTGCGAGTTCCTCCTGCCGACCGACCACGCGTGCGGGCGCGAGTTCAAGGCGGGCACCGAGACGACGACCGTCGCCGGCGCGATTCCAGAAGGATGGATGGGCCTCGACATCGGCCCCGCCACGCGCGAGCGGTTCGGCGCCGCGATCCGCTCGTCGAAGACGATCGTGTGGAACGGCCCGATGGGCGTCTTCGAGATGCCGCCCTTCGACGCGGGAACGCGCGCGGTCGCGGCGGCGGTCGTCGATGCGACCGCGTCGGGCGCGACGACGATCGCGGGCGGCGGCGACACGGCTGCGGCCGTCGAGGAGTTCGGCGTCGCTGGGAAGCTCTCGCATGTCTCGACGGGCGGTGGCGCGAGCCTCGAGGTCCTCGAGGGGAAGCACCTCGTGTGCCTCGATGCGCTTGACGATGCGTGACGACGCATGACGATCGACGACGCGACCACCAGCGTGGAACGCGCGCTCGCGCAGGCGGAGGCCACGCGACGCGTGATCGTCGTGCTTGGCCCGACCGCCGGCGGGAAGAGCGACCTCGCGATGGAGCTCGCGCGCCGCTTCGGCGGCGAGATCGTGAGCGCGGACTCGATGCAGGTCTACCGCGGCATGGACATCGGCACAGCGAAGCCGACGGCCGCCGAGCGCGCGGAGGTGCCCCACCACTGCATCGATCTCGTCGACGCGACCGAGGAGGGCTTCACCGTCGCGCGGTGGCTTGCGTGCGCGGACGCGGCCGTCGCCGACATCCAGCGCCGCGGGCGCGTGCCGATCGTGGTCGGTGGGACGAACCTCTACATCCGCGCGTTCCTCGAGGGGCTCGACGAGGCCCCCGCCGCGGATCCCGCGTTTCGCGCGGCGCTCGAGGCCGTTCCAAGCGTTGAGCTCCACGCGCGCCTCGCGGCGAGCGACCCCGCCGCCGCCGCGCGGCTCCATCCGAACGACAAGCGCCGCATCGTGCGCGCGCTCGAGATCGCGCACGCGACGGGCGACAGCGCGACCGAGCGCCGCACGGCGTGGGACGACGCGGGCATCGCGCCGCGACGGGGCGACCTCTTCACCGTGATCCTCGACTGGCCCGTCGAGCCGATCAACCGCCGCATCAACGCGCGCGTGCGCCGCATGCTCGACGCGGGCTTCGTCGAGGAAGTCGCGCGTCTTGCAGGCGCGGGCGGGCTCTGCTCGCAGGCGCGCGCCGCATGCGGATACGAGGAACTCCTGCGGGTCGTCGGCGACGGATCGCGCACGCCGCGCGCGCGCGAGCTCGACGAGGCCGCGGAGGCGACGAAGATCCGCTCGCGTCGGCTCGCCAAGCAGCAGCGCACCTGGCTCAAGCGGTTCCGCGCGCTCGAGCCGTCGCTCGCGATCACATGCGACGACGGCGCGCGCGCAGGCCTGCTCGCCGATGCGTGCGCAGCCGCGCTCGCGCGCCTCGCGCGTGCGCGCACGCCCGCGTGAGCGCGCGCGTCGGACGCTCCGCGGCGTCGCGAAATCGCGCCGAGAACCTGTCTCCCGCTTGACTCGGGCGCCCCCTCTCCACTATTCCCTCCTCCCCTCCGACTCATCGGATCGACTTCGATCGACCGATGACGGCGGCGGGACGGCGGCGGGACGCCCTCGACCGCGATGCGGCCCGGGGCGTCGGGCGTCTGGGAGCGCAGCGGGCACGGACGCAGGAAATCTGCGGGAAGACACGACTCACGATGGCAGCCAAGAAGACAACCACGAAGTCCACCTCCCGCAGGTCCGCAGCCGCCGCGACGGCGCCCCGCACCCGAACCAAGCGGGCCGCGGGCGGCGCCGACGCTGGCGATGGCGAGGGCGTGGAAGGCCTTGCGGACGGCGGCGCGTCTTCGGGCGCAGGAGCCGCGCTCGTGATCGTGGAGAGCCCGGCGAAGGCGAAGACGATCGAGAAGTACCTGAAGGAGCTCGGCAAGTTCCATGTCGAGGCGAGCAAGGGGCACATCCGCGACCTGCCGGAGCGCGCCGAGCGCGCGGCGGCCGCAGACGGCGCGCCGAAGCCGAAGGCCAAGCGCGGCGAGAAGAAGGCCGCGACCACCGAGCCGAAGCCGATGGACATCCCCGGCGTCGACATGCAGAGCTTCGCCACGACCTATGTGGTGACGCCCGACCGGCGCGAGACGGTCACGAAGCTGCGCAGGCTCAAGAAGAACGCGAGCGATGTGTGGTTCGCGACGGACTTGGACCGCGAGGGAGAGGCGATCTCGTGGCACATCGCGGAGGTCCTCGACGTCGAGCCGACGAACGCGAAGCGCGTGGTCTTCAATGCGATCACGAAGACGGCGATCAAGGAGGCGTTCGAGCACCCGCGCGCGATCAACATGGCGCGCGTCAACGCGCAGAACTCGCGCCGCATCCTCGACCGCATCGTGGGCTACGGGATCTCGCCGCTCCTCTGGCGGCTCATGCGCCAGGGCGGCCTGAGCGCGGGCCGCGTGCAGACCGTGGCGGCGCGGCTCGTGGTCGAACGCGAGCAGGAGATCCGCGAGTTCGTGCCGAACGAGTCGTGGGAGGTGCTGGTGCGCCTGTCGCCCGAGCTCGCGAGGCGCGGCGCGATTTCGAAGGCGATCGCAGACTTCCTCGCGCGCCGCGACGACAAGGGCAAGTCCCCTTCGCAGAAGGATCGCCTTGCGTTCCTCGCGAAGAACGGCGTCCTCGAGGCGAAGCTGGTCGAGGTCGGCGGCAAGGAGCTTGCGATCCAGGCGGACGCGGACGCCGGCGCGCCGCGCGACCTCTCGCAGCTCGTGCGCGACGCGGCCGAGGCCGCGGGCCTCGAGAAGGCCACCGTGTCGACGCGCGAGGATCCGCGCGGCAAGGGCGCCGCGCGTTTTGTGCGCACGGTCGCGGGTACGGTCGGCGCAGGCGTGAGCTATGCGGTGACCTCGATCGAGACAGAGCGGAAGTCGCGGCGCGCCATGCCGCCCTTCAAGACCTCGACCATGCAGATGGCGGCGTCGAGCGAGCTCGGCTTCTCGACCGACCGCACGATGCGCATCGCGCAGAACCTCTACGAAGGCATCGACATCGGCGGCGACCGCGTGGGCCTCATCACCTACATGCGAACCGACTCGACGCATGTCGCGGGCGAGGCGCTCCACGCCGCGCGCGACTTCATCAAGCGTGAGTATGGCGAGCGGTATCTCCCCGAGAAGCCCAACTTCTTCGCGTCGTCGAAGGACGCGCAGGAGGCGCACGAGGCGATCCGGCCGACCGACCCCTTCCGCAGGCCCGAGAGCCTGCGCGGCGCGCTCACCGCGGAGCAGTACGCGCTGTACGAACTCATCTGGCGGCGCTTCGTCGCGTGCCAGATGGCGCCGAAGCAGTACGACCTCACCACCGTGCGCCTCGAGCGCAGCGACCGGAAGACGGGCGCCGTGGTGCGCGCGTCGGGAAGCGTGATCGTCTTCGACGGGTATCTCAAGCTCGTCGAGGACATCGTGGAGGACGACGCCGAGGCCACCTTCCCCAAGCTCGACCGCGGACAGGAGCTCGCCGGCGTCTCGATCGACGCGCTGCAGCGCTTCAGCTCGCCGCCGTCGCGCTATTCGGAGGCGTCGCTCGTCAAGGAGCTCGAGTCGCGCGGCATCGGCCGACCGAGCACCTACGCGTCGATCGTGAACACCATCTCGCAGCGCGGATATGTCGAGCAGAAGGCGCGACGCTTCTACGCGACCGCGCTCGGCGAGGCGGTCGTCTCGCTCCTCGTCGGCGGGTTCCCCGTGCTCTTCGACTACGAGTACACGCGGCTGATGGAGGCGCGGCTCGACCGCGTCGAGGCGGACGAGGAGGACTGGCGCGCGATTCTCCACGAGATCAAGGGCATGCTCGAGGGCGCGACGCTCGAGGAGTCGTTCGCGCGGAT
>CAYMSD010000008.1:20203-57807 GCA_964393015.1 uncultured Klebsiella sp. | reverse complement strand
CCAGAGGTTGTCGAAGCCCTGCAGCTTGTGCTGCGGGCGCCAGTGGAGCATCTGGGTGATGTTGTGCGCGAGGTTGAAGGTCGCGCCGTGGTTGATGTTCTGCGCGCGCCAGTCGTCGGGCGTGAACATGATCTCGGCCTTCACGCGGCGCGCGGCGTCGGGAATGCCCATCACGCTCGAGAGCCGCGCGAGCGTCTCCTCGCGGACGCGCGGGGCTTCCTTCTTCCAGTCGATCGGGGCGCCGTCGGCGGCCGCCTTCGTGTTCGCGGTCGGCAGCAGCACATAGAGCGCGCTGTCGCCCTTCGGCGCGAGCGTCGGGTCGATGCGGCTTGGGTTGCAGACATAGAACGACGCGTCGTCCGACAGGCGGCCTTCGCCGATGTCGGCGAGGTTCTGGCGGTACTTCGTCGAGGTGTAGATCGTGTGGTGCGGAAGATCGACCTCGCCCTCCATGCCGAGGTACAGCATGAAGGTGCTGCACGAGTAGCGCTTCGCGTCGATTGCAGCGTCCTGCTGGTCGCCGCGGCGCAGGTTCGCGGGGATGAGGTTCTTCATCGCCCAGGTCGCGTCTGCGTTGACGACGACATGGTCGAAGCGGCGCTCTTCACCGTGGACGACCACGCCGCACGCGCGCTGGCCTTCAAACATCACGCGCGAAACCGGGCTTGCCGTCTCGATGCGCGCGCCAAGCCGCGAGCATGCCTCCGCCATCGCGGCGGTCAGCGCGTTGCAGCCGCCGATCGGGTGCCACACGCCATACTCGTACTCGATGAACGGCAGGATCGTGAACAGGCTCGGGCACTCGAACGGGCTCATGCCGAGATACTTCGACTGGAAGCTCATCGCAAGGCGCGACTCCTCGCTCTTGAAGTAGCGCGTGAGCTGCGAGTACACCGACTCCCACGGCCGCAGCACGGGCGCGACCTTGAGGGTGTCGAGCGTCATGAGATCCGCGAGGCCGCGGATCGGGCTGCGCAGGATCGGCTCCATGAGCGAAAGCTTCCTGCGGTTGTCTGCGATGAAGCGGAGGAACGCGTCGCCGTCGCCTGGCTCGACCGCGTTCAGGCGCGCGGCCATCTTCTGGAGGTCGCCCGTGGTGTCGATCTGCGTGGGCTTCGTGCCGCGTTCATTGCCGATCAGCAGCCGATACATCGGGTCGAGCCGCTTCATCTCCACGAAGTCGCTCGTCGCCATGCCGACCGACCCGAAGATCTCCTCGAGCACATACGGCATCATGAAGAAGGTCGGGCCGCAGTCGAAGGCGTAGGGGCCCGCCTCGAGGCGGCGGGTGCGGCCGCCGACGACGGGCTGCGATTCGAAGATCGTGACATCGAGACCCGCGCCTGCGAGGAGCATGGCGACCGACAGGCCGCCCGGGCCCGCGCCGATGACCGCGACGGACGGACCCTTGGATGTGGAGTTGCGGGTGGCGGAAAGGGGGCTGGTCGCGATCATGGACCCCGTTTCGGGTTCGGGAGCGGGGTGGATTCGCGCAGGTTCGGGGGAGTTCACGCGATTGCAAAATTCCCACAAAGCGGCGAATCTAGCAAGTGCACAAATGCGAAGCGCGCGCGCTCTCCCGTGCCTCCGTCAGTGCCCCCTCCGATCGGGGGTGGTCGCTCGAGTTTCCCGACAGACCCTCGATGTCCGCCGCGATTCCAGACCTCTCCGACCGACTGCGCTGGCTGCGCGCCTTCCGCGACTCCGTGCGGGAGTCGCACCCGACGCTCTGCGCCCTGGCCTCCGAGGAGGTCGGCAAGTCCGGCTTCGAGGCGATGGTCGCCGACATCATGCCGCTCGTCGCCAGCATGAACTGGCACCTGAAGCGCGCGAAGTCGATCCTGAAGCCGCGCGGCGTGGGCGGCGGGGGGCTCTTCGGGTTCGGTCACGCTGTGAAGCGCCAGCGCCTGCCCGTCGGGCGTGTGCTGATCATCGCCACCTGGAACTACCCCGTGCAGTTGCTCGGCATCCAGCTGGTGCAGGCTGTCGTCGCTGGGAACGCCGTCGTCGTGAAGCCATCCGAGCGCGCGCCGCGCACGCAGGCGTTGCTCGTCCAACTGGCGCAGCAGGCCGCCGACGCGATTCCGTCGATGCGCGGATCGATCGAAGCGCGCGCGGCCACCCGCGAGGAAGGCAGGCGCGTCCTCTGCGAGGAGCGCTTCGACCATGTCGTCTTCACGGGCTCGACCGCCGTCGGCCGCGCGATCGCAGAGGTGTGCGCGCCGCGCCTGATCCCGACCACGCTCGAACTCTCCGGCTCCGACACGGCTTTCGTGCTGGCCGACGCCGATGCGCGCGCGGCCGCGCGCGCCGTCTTCATGGGCTTCACCGCGAATGCGGGGCAGACCTGCATGGCGCCGCGCCGCGCGCTCGTGATGCGCGGGGCGTATGCGGCGTTCTGCGATGAACTCGCGCGGTTGGTCGCGGGCGCGAAGCGCGTGACGCTTGTCGACGCCGGCGCCGCCGAGGCCTCGCAGCGCGCCGCGAATGCCGCGATTTCCGCTGGCGGACGCTCGATCGCGGGTGCGCTCGAGCCTGTCTCGGGCCGCACGATGCGACCGGTCGCGGTGCTCGATTGTCCGAGCGACAACGACCTCTTTGCGGGCCGTCATTTTGGCCCAGCCCTCGCTGTGCGCGCGGTCGACTCGCTCGACGAAGCCTTCGCGCTGCACGCGTCGGTCGGCCAGTATCTCGCGACAAGCATCTGGACGCGTCGCCCGAGCGCCGAACTCGCGGCGCGCATCGAGGCGTGCGGCTCGAGCCTCGTCCACTTCAACTCGGTGCTGCTGCCGTCTGCGCACCCCGGCATCGTGATCACGGGCACGGGCGCGAGCGGCTGGGGCGGTTCGCGCGGCGAGACGGGCCTCGTGGCGCTGACGCGCGAGGTGTTCGTCACGCGAACCTCAAGCCTTGTCTCGGCGCCGCTCGACGAACCGAGCGCGAGGATCCAGGGGTTCCTCTCGAAGTTCATCGCGTGGCCGCGCGCGGCAAAGCCGCCATCGCATCCCGCCGCCCCGTCGAGCCAGCCAAACCGAACGCCCGCACACGCGGCGAAGTCCTCGGAGAAAGTCCACGCATGAAGAAGCGCGCCATCGTCATCGGAGGAGGCCTCGCTGGCCTCGCTGCAGCGGCCGAACTGACCACCCAGCTGAAGGGTGACGGGGTCGTCACCATCGTCGAGAGGAACCGCCACCTCGGCGGCAAGATGAATGTCCTCTCCGAGAAGGGCTACACCTTCGACATGGGGCCGACGATCATCACCATGCCCGAGGTCGTGCGCGGCATCATCCGCCGCAGCGGCCGCCGCGTGGAGGACTACCTCGACCTCGTGCGCCTCGATCCGCAGTGGCGCTGCTTCTACGAGGACGGCACGGTGCTCGATCTCCGCGACAACCCCGAGGATTTCGCGCGCGACCTCGACCGCCAGTTCCCCGCGATGAAGCCCGGAAAGGGCTACCTCGAGTTCCTCGCCTACGCGCGGCGCATGTACCGCCTGAGCGAGAAGGTCTTCTTCTACAAGGATCTCGGCGGCATCGCCGACATGATGCGCAAGCCGCCGACCGAGGCGGGAATCCTCGGCGATGTGCTGCGCATGCGCATGCACTCGACCGTGGCGAAGACCCAGCACCGCTCGATCCAGGAGCCGCATCTCCAGCAGCTATCCGAGCACTTCATGCAGTACGTCGGGTCGAGCCCGTTCCTCGCGCCCGCGATCCTCTCGCTGATCGCGAGCGCGCAGGGCGACTACGGCTGCTGGTATGCGCAGGGCGGCACGCGCATGGTGGCGCGCGCGCTCGAGCGCGTCTTCCGCGAGCAGGGCGGCGAGGCCGTTCTCGGCAACGGCGCCAAGCGCATCGTGGTCGAGGGTGGCCGCGTCCGCGGCGTCGAGCTCGACGACGGCACGGTGCTCGAGGCCGACATCGTCGTGTCGAACTGCGATGTGCAGCGCACCTACACCGACCTTCTTGGCACGCCCGCCGCGAAGGCGGAGCAGGCGAAGATCGCGTCGAAGTACGAGCCTGCGTGCTCGGGCGTGGTGCTCTACCTCGGCCTCGACCGCCGCTACGAGCACCTGCGCCACAACTGCTTCCTCTTCTCGAAGGACTCGCAGGCCGAGTTCGACGACATCTACAGGAAGGGCGACCCCGCGCGCGACCCGACGCTCTATCTCTGCGTCCCGAGCGCGACCGACCCGACGCAGGCGCCCGAAGGCGGCGAGTCGCTCTACATCCTCGTCCACACGCCGTATCGGCGCGACCGCCACGACTGGGATTCGGAGGACGGGCTCTTCCCGAAGTACCGCCGCGTGATCCTCGACAAGCTGAAGCGCTTCGGCATGGAGGACATCGAGGAGCACATCGTCGTCGAGCGTCGCCTGACGCCCGCGGGCATCGACCGCATGTACAACGCGACGGGCGGCGCGATCTACGGACTCGCGTCGCACGGGCGCCTGCACGGCGGCTTCAAGCCGAAGAACACGAGCCCCGTCGCGGACGGCCTCTATCTCGCCGGCGGAAGCGTGAACCCTGGCCCGGGCACGCCCATGGTGATGATGTCGGGCGTCACGGCCGCGTGGACCGCGTGCGACGACCTCGGCGTCACCGTCGACCGCAGCGCGACGAGCGTGGGCGATGGCTCGAGCGTGGGCCGCGAGAAGCCCGCCGCATCGATGCTCGCGGGGGAGTGGACTTCTGGCGCGAAGGGCGCGGAGGCGAAGCCGTGGACCGAACCCGCGCTGGCGCGCTGATTCCCGCGACGCCGTCGCCCCGTGTGCGCAGCGTCTTCGCGGCGATGGTCGCGGGGATGATGCGGCGGAAGTTCCACGCCGTGCGGGCGGCGCGGGGATCGCGCGAGGTGCTCGCATCGGTCGACTCGGGCGACCGCCCCGCGCTCGTCGTGATGAACCATGTGTCGTGGTGGGACCCGATCCTCGCCATCGTGGCGTGGCGCGCCTTCTTCCCGTCGCGCGCGCCCTACGGGCCGATCGACCGCAACGAGCTCCAGCGCTTTGCGATCTTCAGGAAGGTCGGGCTCTTCGGCGTGGACCCGGACGACCCTGCGACCCTCGAGGCGATGCGCGCGTATCTCGTTGCCGAGGCGGCGCGCGCGCCGCGGCTCGCCTTCGTGGTGACGCCGCAGGGGAAGTTCTCCGATGTGCGCGACGAGATCGTGGTGCGGCCGGGCGCCGCTGCGATCGCCGCCGCGCTCAAGGTCGATCGCGCGGTGGCGATCGCCGTCGAGTACGGGTTCTGGGTCGATCAGAAGCCCGAGGTGTTCGTGCGCGCCGAGCCCATCGACTGCGCGGAAGGCGGCACCATCGCGTGGCAGAGGCGCCTCGTGGCCGCGATGCGCGCGAACCAGGCCGCGCTCGCCGCGCTCGTCCGCGCGCGCGATGCGCGTGCCTTCGAGCCGTTCGCGGCGTCGTTCGCGCCGAAGGTGTCGGGGACCAATCCCGTCTACGACCTGTGGCTTCGCCTCACGGGTCGCGCGGGCGGCGAACTCGGCGAGGCGCGGGGAAATCGAGGGGTTCCATGACGCTTGCCGAAGTCGCGCTTCTCCTGCAGAACCCGTGGCTCTGCGGCGCGTCGCTCGTGGCGGCGTTCCAGCCGCTCGCGCTGTCGGTCGTGAACATGCGGCGCTACCGCAGCGCGCCGCTTCTTGCGGAGGTCGCGGCGGAGACGCGTGCGCTCCGCGTCGCCGTGTGCATCCCCGCGCGCAACGAGAAGGCGAACATCGAGGCATGCGTGCGCAGCGTGCTCGCGTCGCAGGAGGTCGATGTCCGCGCGTATGTCTACGACGACGAGTCGACCGACGGCACGGGCGAGATCGTCGCGCGGCTCGCCGCGGAGGACCCGCGCGTGGTCGTGGTGCCGCGGCGCCCGCTTCCCGCCGGCTGGAACGGCAAGCAGCACGCGTGCTTCCGCATGGCCGAGCATGGCCTTGCGAACGACCCCGATCTCGAGTGGTTCCTCTTCACCGACGCCGATGTGCGACTCGAGCCGGACGCCGTGGCGCGCGCGCTTGGCTTTGCGCTCCGCTCGAAGTCGTCGCTCGTCTCGACCGTGCCGCGCGAGATCACGGGCACGGTCGGCGAGATGCTGCTCGTGCCGCTCATCCACTTCGTCCTGATGAGCTACTTGCCGATCGGCCGCATGCGCTCGACGCTCGACCCCACGGCGAGCGCCGCGTGCGGGCAGTTCATCCTGGTCTCGCGGGCGGCCTACCGCGCCGCAGGCACGGGCGCCGACTACGGCCATGCGGGCTTCAAGGACTCGATGCACGACGGCGTGAAGTTCCCGCGGGCGGTGCGCCGCGCGGGGCTCCGCACCGACCTCTACGACGGCACGGAGAGCGTCTCGTGCCGCATGTACCGCGGATTCGGCGAGACCTGGCGCGGATTTGCGAAGAACGCGTACGAGGGGCTCGGAAGCCTCGGGCTCCTCGCCTTCATCACCGTCTATCACGCGCTTGGGCAGGTGCTGCCATGGATCGTGCTTGCGCTCGCCGCGCTCGCGGCGCAGTGGTCGCCCGGCGCCGCGCTCGCCGCGGGCGCGGTCTTCTGCGCGCTCCTCGGGCGCGCGCTGCTCGCGGCGCGGTTCCGCCAGTCGTGGTGGAACATCCCGCTCCATCTTCCGTCGATCCTGATGCTCTCCGCGGTCCAGTGGCGCAGCCTCTGGCTCGATCGAACGGGTCGACGCAGCTGGAAGGGACGCGGCGGAACAGGCGCTGCTGCAGCGGCGGCACGCTAGAATCGCCGCCCTGTGACCGAACACGGGCGAGCCACACTCGAGATCGTCGACGAAAGGGACCCGCGCGTCGCGCCGATGCCGCTTGTGCCGGGCGCGCGCGTCCTCGTGGGGCGCGGCTCGGACTGCGGCCTCGTGATCGACGACGCGGCCGTGTCGCGGCAGCATGCTGCGATCATCGTCGATGCGGCGGGCGTGTCGGTGGAGGATCTCGGCAGCCGCCATGGCACGCGCGTGAACGGGCGCCTGATCCGCGCGGGGCGCGCGACCGCCGTTGGCGAAGGCGACCTGCTGCAGCTCGGCCCGTGCGTCCTCCGTGTTCGTGCCGTGGCCGCGCGCGTGCGCACGGAGTCGCTCGGCGAGTCGCCCGACGCGGTGCGCACCATCGTGGTCGGCGCGCGCGGCGGGGCGGAGCATGCGCTGCGGGTGCTGCTCGATGTGGTGCGCGCCATTCCCGCGGACGACAGCGCGGAGTCCGCGGGAAGGCTGGTGCTCGAGAAGCTCCTCGCCGTGACGAGGCTCGATCGCGCGCTCCTCGTGCGGTTCGACGAGTCGCGCGCAGACGCGGACATCCTCGCCGAGGCGGGCACGGGCGGACGCCCCGTGAGCCGCACCGTGCTGGCTTCGGCGACCGATCCGACGCGCGTCGCGCATCTCTCGCAGTCCCATGGCAGCATCCAGCGGGCGGAGAGCATCGTCGCGGTCGGCGTGCGCGAGGCGCTGTGCGCGCGCGTGGTCGTCGAGGGGGACGAGGGGCTCTACCTCTATCTCGATGGAACGAGCTCGCGCGCTGCGGTCGATGCAGGGATGGCGGAGGTCGTGGGTGCAGCTGCGCGGATCTGCGGGCTCGTGATCGAGAGCGTGGCGCGGAGAAGGCTCGAGGCGCTGCGCCTCGATGTCGAGCGCGCGCGGCAGGTGCAGCGACGGCTCCTCGCGGAGGACGATGGCGCGATCGGCGAGGTGGAGTGGAGCCTGCACTCGCTTCCAGGCCTTCTGCTTGCGGGCGATTTCGCGGGAATTGCGCCGCGCCCAGACGGATCGGTGCTCGCGTGGGTCGGCGATGTCTCTGGGAAGGGGGCGGCCGCCGCGATGCTCATGGCGTCTGCGCAGGCGTGGATGTACGCGGCTGCGACGCGCGTGGAGCCGATCGCAGAGAGCGTCGCGGCGTTGAGCGCCTTTCTTTCCGCGCGCAGCGAGGCGAGCGAGTTCGCGACCATGTTCGCGCTGGTGATCGCGCCCGACGGACGCGTGACGATGTGCGACGCGGGTCACGGCATCGCGTTCGTGGTGGAGCACGGCCGCGCGACGCGCATCGAGGCGGACGGCGGGCTTCCAGTGGGCATCGCGGATGGTGCGGCCTATGCGACGAGCGAGCTTTCGCTTGCGCGCGGCGCGCGGATCGTCGTCGCGACGGACGGCGTCCACGAGCAGAGGGCCGCGAACGGCGAGATGTTCGGCCTCGAGCGGATCGCGCAGACGCTGGCGCAGTCGCCTTCCGCGAAGGAGGACGTGGGGCGCATCGTCGCCGCGCTGCGCGGCCATGCGGGCACGAGCTTCGAGGACGATGTGACGGTGCTTTCGGTGGCGCGGGGTTGACGCGTGCGTCGATGGGGCGGCCTTGAGTCAGGCGAAGCGAGGAGGTGCAGGATGAAGGTGCATGTCGCGCTGCTTCTCGTGGGATCGTGCGTGGCGGTCACATCGTGCGGAACCATGCATGGCCCTGCGGACCTCGCGCTCGGCGAGCCGAGGGAGTTCGAGACCGTGGTGGTGCGTCGGCGTGTCGTCGAGGACGCGCAGGGCGTCCGTGATCCCATGTCGCAGCGCCTTCCCGACGAGTTCCTCGGCGAGGTCGTGCGCCTGATGAGGCAGGGGAAGATCGGGCCCGAGCAGCAACGCCACCCGATCGAGTGCGTCATGTACGAAGGGGCGTGGGCGCGGAAGGGCGCGCGCGGCGAGCAGGAGTCGCGCGGGGTCTGTGTCGTGGTGCCGGGGCTTCTCGGCGCGCACTCCTCGGGCGCGCTCGTGAAGGGGCTGATCGACGACCGCTGGACCGTCGCGGTCGTGTGGCCGCCGCTCGTCGACCGCGCCAAGGAGTCGATGCGGGAGAGCGACGGCAAGCCCGCCGCGGAGCGCGGCGCGGCGCTTGCGCGCACCGTCGACGGGCTCATCGAGAGCGCGGCGCGAGTCGCGCAGTCCGCGCTCATCTCGCTGCAGACGCGGCGACCTCAGCTGCAGGGGAAGCCCGTCCTCCTCGTGGGTGAAAGCATGGGCGCGATGGCGGGGATCGGCATGGCCGCGACGGGCGAGGTTCCGTTCGACGCTGCGCTCTTCGTCGCGGGCGGGGGCGACCTGATCTCTGTGACGCGCGGAAGCTCGCTGCGTAGATTCCTCGACGGCGATGGCCTTGCCGACAGCCCTGAGTTCATCGAGTCCTACCTGCGCGAGTGCCGGTTCGACCCGCTCCGCGCGGGCGAGGCGCTGCGCGGCGGGCCCGTCGCCGTGATCACGGCGGCCGACGACGGCATCGTGCCGACGGCGACGCAGGAGGCGCTCTGGAGCACGCTCGGCGAGCCGCCGCGATTCCTGTGGGATGGCGGCCATTTCGAGCTCTTCTGGCGCAGCGAGTCGACGATCGTGCCCGTGGCTCGGCGCATCGCAGACTCGGTCGGCGACAGGAGCCGCGCCGCTGCTGTGCTCTATCGCCGTGTCCTCGAGGTGGTGACGCCCGAGGAGGCGGAGGCCGCGCGCACCGAGGTGCTCGAGCGGATCCGCATCGAGCGCGAGGGGCGTGGCGAGGGCGGGAGCGCGCCGTGAGCCGCGTCCGTTCCCGCGCGCGCGCCGAGATGGGCGCCGCCGACGCGCCGAGCGCGTGTGGTGGTGTGGCCGAGCTCTGGTTCGCCTCTCGCGGCTGGACGCCGCATGCGTTCCAGCGCGAGGCGTGGGAGCGCGCGGCGCGCGGCGAGAGCGGGCTCGTCCATGTGCCGACGGGAAGCGGCAAGACCTACGCGGCGTATCTCAGGGCGCTGGAGGAACTCGCGCGCGAGCCGGCCGACGGGCTTGCGGTCGTCTATGTGACGCCGCTTCGTGCGGTGGCGCGCGACATCGAGCTTGCCCTGCGGCTGCCGGTCGAGGAGCTCGGCCTTGCGGTGACGGTCGGCTCGCGCACGGGCGACACGGCGGCGAGCGAGCGGGCGCGGCAGCGGGAGCGGCTTCCGAATGTGCTGGTGACGACGCCCGAGTCGCTGACCTTGTTGCTTGCGAACGACCGCGCGCGGGAGATCCTCGGGGGCGTGCGCACGGTCGTGGTCGACGAGTGGCACGAGCTGCTCGCGTCGAAGCGCGGCGTGCAGGTCGAGCTGGCGCTTGCGCGGCTGCGTGCGTTCGCGCCCGCGATGCGCGTGTGGGGGTTGTCTGCGACCTTGCGCAATGTCGACGAGGCGGCGCAGTCGCTCGTCGGGGTGGGGCGCGCTGCGTCGGTCGTCCATGCGGCGATTCCGCGCGAGATCGTGGTCGAGGGACTCCTGCCCGATTCGGTCGAGCGCTTCCCGTGGGCGGGGCACCTCGGGCTCACGATGCTCAAGCCGCTCATCGCGTGGCTTGACCCCGCGAGGCCGACGCTCGTCTTCACGAACACGCGTTCGCAGGCCGAGCGCTGGTTTGCCGCGATTTCGTGGGAGAAACCCGAGTGGCGCGAGGTGCTGGCGCTTCACCACGGATCGATCGAGCGCGAGCAGCGCGAGGAGATCGAGGCGGGGCTGAAGGACGGGCGGCTGCGGATCGTGGTCGCGACCTCGAGCCTCGACCTCGGCGTCGACTTCTCGCCGGTCGAGCGCGTGGTGCAGGTCGGTTCGCCGAAGGGAATCGCGCGGCTGATCCAGCGCGCGGGGCGGTCGGGGCACAGGCCTGGCGCGCGCTGCGAGGTCTTGTGCGTGCCGACGCACGCGCTCGAACTGGTCGAGATCGCGGCGGCGCGGCGCGCGATCGAAGGGCGCGAGATCGAGGAGCGCCACGGGTGGAACGCACCGCTCGACTGCCTCGTGCAGCACCTCGTGACCTGCGCGCTCGGCGGCGGTTTCGCGGCGGACGCGCTCTTCGACGAGGTGCGGACGACGGCTGCGTTCGCGCGGCTCTCGCGCGAGGAGTTCGACTGGTGCGTGGCGCTTGCAGAGCACGGCGGGCGCACGCTTGCGCGCTATCCGCAGTACCACCGCATCGCGCGCGGCGACGACGGCGTCTACCGAATCGCGTCGAAGAAGTCGGCGGCGCTCCACAGGCTGAATGTCGGCACGATCGCTGCGGACGCGACGATCTCGGTGGCGCTCGTCGGTGGGCGGCGGCTCGGGTCGATCGAGGAGAGCTTCATCGCGCGGCTGAATCCCGGCGACGCGTTCCTGTTCGCGGGCGACATCGTCGAGTTCGTGCGCGTCCGCGACATGACGGCGTGGGTGAAGCGGACGAAGCGCGCCGATGCGACGCCGCGGTGGAATGGGTCGCGATTTCCGCTGTCGACGGCGCTGTCCGCGTCGGTGCGGCGTTCGCTCGACGAGGCGCGGCGTGGGGTCTTCGAGGGGCCCGAGATGGCGCTCGTGCGGCCTGTGCTCGAGACGCAGATGCGGCTTTCGGCGCTGCCCGCGCCGGGGGAGACGCTGGTCGAGGTGTGCTCGACCGCGGACGGCCATCACCTGTTCGTGTATCCGTTCGAGGGGCGGCTCGTGCACGAGGGGCTCGCGGTGCTGCTTGCGCTGCGGCTCGGGCGCGCGCAGGCGACGACCTTCGCGATTTCGATCAACGACTACGGGATCGAGCTGCTGGCGCCCGCCGATGCGGGTGCGCCGCCGTATCCGTTCCGCGAGCTGCTCGGGCCCGCGCTCTTCTCGCGCGAGGCGCTCGCGGCCGATCTCCTCGAGGCCGTGAACCTCGGCGAACTCTCGAAGCGGCAGTTCCGCGACATCGCGCGGGTGGCGGGGCTCGTCTTCCAGAAGTATCCGGGCGCCGAGCGCTCGGGCCGTCAGGTGCAGGCGGGCGCGGGGCTCATCTTCGATGTCCTGCGCGAGTTCGACCCGCAGAACCTGCTCCTGCAGCAGTCGGAGAAGGAAGTGCTCGACCGGCAGTTCGAGGAGGGGCGGCTCGCGCGCACGCTGGCCGCGCTCGAGGCAGGGCCGCTCCTCGTGCGCGAGACGGTGCGTCCGACGCCGCTTGCGCTGCCGCTCGTCGCCGACCGGCTCGGGACGACGCTGTCGACCGAAGGCGTGCTCGCGCGGTTGCGGGCGATTCTGGGCGCCGACACGGCGTGACGGCGCGGTATCCTGCGCCCGTGCCGAGCGCTGCGATCACGATCGATGGAATCGAGATGGACTTGATGCCCGAGCGCGCGCTCTTCCTGCGCGCCGCGAAGGCGCTGGTGGTCGCCGATCTCCATGTCGGGAAGAGCGAGTCGTACAGGCGCTTCGGCGTGCCGAGCGCGGAGGGCATCGACGAGGAGCTTCTCGTGCGGCTCTCGCGCGCCGCGATGCGCGCGGGTGCGAAGGTGATCGTGGTGGTGGGGGACCTCACGCACTCGGCGGTCGGGATCGGCGAAGCGGAGATGCAGCGGTTCGCGGAGTTCCGCGAGCGTTGCTCGCTGCCGATCCGTCTCGTCGAGGGAAACCACGACCGCGGCGTCGGAACGCTGCCGCCCGAGTGGATGGTCGACCGGGTGCGCGGGGCGTTTGCGCTCGGCGGCGTGCGGTTCGAGCACGAGCCGCCTGCGAGCGCGGCGGACGCGTGGACGCTGTCGGGTCACCTGCATCCGATGCTGTCGGTCGCACGCGGCACGCGCAGGGTCGAGGCGCCTGCGTTCGTCGTCGACCGCGCGCGGCGGACGCTGGTGCTGCCTGCGTTCTCGAAGTTCACCCGCGGCGTGCGGTACGAGCCGCGCGCGGGGGTCGAGCTCTACGCGATCGCGGAGAGCGAGGTCGTGGGGCCGATCGGAGCGGCGGCGTGATCCTGCGCGGGCTGTCGCGGCCGATGGGGTTGCTCTTCGTCTTCGTGGCTGCGTTCCTCCTCGCGGTCATGTGCGGGGGGCCGCTCGCGCTTCTTCCCGTGCTGTTCGAGGAGCCCAAGGCGGTCGAGGGCTACTTCCGCTATCTCGAGTATCTCGTCACGATGGCGTGGGTTGGCGATCTTGCGAACGGCGGTGCCTGGATCATCATTGCGATCGCAGTGCTCTGGGCGGCGACGCAGGCGGCGTTCCTATCGCCGATCATCGGGAAGCCAAGGCTCGAGTCGCAGGGACGGTCGCTCATCCCGAGCGTGGTGTCCGCCGCGCTTCTCGGATCGGTCGGGTGCGCCCTGCTGTGGGCGAGCGCCGTCGAGGGCGTGGTCGCGGCGTTCAGCACTGGCGAGGAGTGGGTCGGCGACACCGCTGGATGGATCGTGGGCGCCGGGTATCTGACGGCGCTTGTCGTGTGGATCGGCGGCGGCTTCGTGTGGTTCCTGCTGTTGTCGCGCGCGGGGAGCATGCGCAATCCTGCGGGGCTCGACCGCTTCGTGCGCTGGCTCTTCGCCGGGACCTGCGTGGAGCTCGTGCTCGGCGTGGCGTTCTATCTCTCGGTGCGGCGGAAGACGGACTGCTATTGCGCGATGGCGTCGTTCTGGAACCTGGTGTTCGGCCTTTCGACGCTGCTGTGGATGTGCGGCCCTTGGGCTGTGCTGCTGGTGACGCGCGGCGAGCGGCTGCAGTGGGCGCGCGGCGCGTGCACGCAGTGCGGGTATCCGCGGCGGACGGGCGCGACCGTATGCCCCGAGTGCGGTGCGCGTGTCTGAGCGATCGCGGCTGCGGCCGCTCAAGGCTTGGGCGCGCGCCGCGTCTCCGTCTGCAGCACCACCATCGTCGCGTAGCGGCCGCTGGAACCCATCAGTTCCTCGTGCGTTCCGCGCTCGACCACGCGGCCGTCCTCCATCACGAGGATGAGGTCGGCGCCCTGGATCGTGCTCAGGCGGTGCGCGATCACGAAGCTCGTGCGGCCCTTCAGGATCTCGCCGAGCGCGCCCTGGATGTACCGCTCGCTCTCGGTGTCGAGGTTGCTGGTCGCCTCGTCGAGGATCAGGATCCGAGGGTCCGCAAGCACCGCGCGCGCAAGCGCGAGGCGCTGGCGCTCGCCGCCCGACAGCTTCACGCCGCGTTCGCCGATGCGCGTGTCGTACTTCGCCTCGAGCTTCTCGATGAAGACATCGGCGCGCGCGACGGCGGCCGCGCGCGCGATGTCGGCGTCGCTCGCGTTCGGGCGCGCGTAGGCGATGTTCTCGCGGATCGTGCCGTCGAAGAGGAACACGTCCTGCTCGACGATGCCGAGAAGCCGACGATACGACGCGAGCTCGATGTCGCGCAGGTCGTGCCCGTCGAGCGTGACGCGCCCTTCGGTCGGATCGTGGAACCGTGCCACGAGGTTCGACAGCGTCGTCTTGCCCGCGCCCGAGTGGCCGACAAGCGCGACCATCGTGCCCGCAGGCGCGTCGAACGACACATCGGCAAGCACGGGCCGGTCGGACGCGGGGTAGTGGAACGACACACCCTCGAAGCGCACATCGCCGCGCACGGCCGCGGGATCAAGCCGCACCGTCGCGCGCGCGGCGGTCTCCGCGAACTCGTCCTTCTCCTCGAGGAGATCAAGCGTGCGGTCGAGGCTCGCGAGCCCCGTCTGCAGGCTCGTCGCCGTGTTCGCCAGCACCTCGAGCGGCCCGAGCAGCAGCGTGAGGTAGGTGAGGAACATCACGAGGTCGCCCGCCGTGAGGTTCCCTTCGACGACCTGGTTTCCGCCGTACCAGAGGAGCGCCGCTGCGGCCGTCGGAATGAACAGCTCCCACGCGATCTCGACGCCGCGCGACCACCACCAGACGAGGATCTCTGTGCGCGCCTGCAGGTTCGTGCCGCGCGCGAATCGGCCCGTCTCCGCGTCTTCGCGGGCAAATCCGCGCACCACGCGGATGCCGCTGAAGCTCTCGGCGGCGTGGCCGTCGATCTCGTCGCGCAGCTTCTTGAGGTCGCGGAACACGGGGCGGATGCGCCCGATCCACACCTTGTGGCTGAACCACACCATCGGGAGGAGCACGATCGCGCCGACGAGGAGGCGCCAGTCGGTGAGCGCGAGGATGACGAGGCTTCCGACGAGCTGGATGATCGCGCGGAACGGGTTGTAGAGCAGCCCGAAGAGGAGTTCGCCCGCTGCGCCCGCGTCTTCGCGCAGCAGGCTCGAGACGCCGCCCGCCTTCAGGTCCTGGACGCGCGAGAGCGGGAGGTGGATCGCCTTCGCAAACGCGCGCTTCCTGAGCGCCACCTGCAGCCGCTTGGCGACGATCGTGGCGCGATGGCGGCCGACGACGCCCACCGACACCTTCACGGCGATCGTCGCGAGCGTGAGGATCGCGATCCACGCAAGGAGCGAGGTACGCGAGCCGAGGTCGACCCACGATGGTGCAGCATCCGAAAGCCACGCTGGGAGCGGCACGCTGCCGAACACGCTGTCGATCGCCAGCTTGATGCCGAACGGCGGCACGAGCGCCAGCGCCGTGGTGAGCGCGAGCGTGCTGAACGCAACCGCGAGCGGCGCGCGATACGGCCCGAGCAGGCCGAGATACGCGCGGAAGAGCGCGCCGAACGAGCGCGTGCGCTGACCCTTCGGCTTGACGGGCTTGCCGCGTGCGTCCTCCGACTTCGACTTCGCCCGCTTCGCGAGCTCCGCGCGGTAGTCGCGGAACCGCTGACGGCTCGTTCCAGCGCGCGGCGCTGCGTCGTGACGGATCTCGTTCAAGGGCGCTGCTCCGTGGGCGGGAGCGAAGGCTTCGCCGCAGGAATCCCAAGCGTCACGGCCTGCGCGGATCCATCCTCCGCGATGTACTTGCGCGCGCGGATCTTCTCGTTGCCGAGCTGGCCGCACGCGGCCATCACATTGCGGCCCTTCGTGCCGCGGCGCTTGGTGAACTGCCCGTTCGCAACGGCGCGCGCGATGAAGCGCGCCACAGAGTCCTCGTCGGGCGCAGGCCACGGCGAGTTGCGGCGCGGGTTGTAGGGGATCACATTGAGCGAGCAGCGGATCTCACGGAGGAACGCGCAGACCTCGTCGCAGTGTTCGTCGGAGTCGTTGACGCCGGGAATCAGCACATACTCGACGCAGAACGCGGCCTGCGAGTAGCGGGGGAACCCGAGCAGCGCCTCCTTCAGCCGCGCCATCGGCCACGCGCGGTTCACGGGCATGATCTCGGTGCGGACGCGATCGTTCGGCGCATTGAGCGACAGCGCGAGGTTGAGGCGGTGGAAGCCCTCCTCGCGCACGAGCTCGCCGATCTTGCGGATGCCGTCGGGGTTGCCGACGGTCGAGATCGAGATGTTCGACGCGGGGACGCCCGCGCCGTCGTGGTCGACGAGCACGCGGATCGCCTGGATCACGGCGTCGATGTTGTCGGTGGGCTCGCCCATGCCCATGAAGACGATGTTCTTGACGGCGCTTCGCGACTGGGTGTTTTTCACGGCGCTTTGCGCCTGGGGGTTCTTCACGGCGCTTCCCGCGTCTTCGCGCGGCACGCGATGCGTCGCGCTCCACCACTGGTGCACGATCTGGTCTGCGCGCAGGTTCTTGATGAGCCCCATCTGCGCGGTCTCGCAGAAGCGGCAGCCCATGGCGCAGCCGATCTGGCTCGACACGCAGAGCGTGGTCGTCGTTCCGCTCGCGCGGGGCATCGGGATCAGCACGCTCTCCGTCTCGAGCCCCTCCATGCCTGCGTCGGTGAGCCGCAGCACGAACTTGCTCGTCGCGCCCTCGACGAGCGTCGCCGTGACGGGGTAGTCGGGCACCTCGCACCAGTCGGGCACGACGCCGTCGCGGAAGAGCGCGCGGTAGGCCTCGAGCGCCGCGTGCGCCGAGCGGCCGCGCTCGCGTGCCGCCGCGACGAACTGCGCACGGGTCATGCCGAGCGGGCGCAGGGGAGCCATGGCTGGCGCGGAGTCTCGTGCTGGCGCGGGGAATTCCATCGGGAGGGGGAGTCTACGCGACTTCGGCCGCATCACTCCGCGGGAACGCATCGCTCCCGCGCCCAGGACCTGAGTTCCTCGATGCGCTCGGCCATGACGACCGAGATCGGCGGGCTCGCCGCGAAGGACGCAAGGAGGTCTTCGGTCGTGATCGGGCGCTTTCCGTCGGCGAATGCGCGCCGCAGCGCGCTCTCGATGCCCGCCTCGATCTCGGCGCCGCTGTAGCCCTCCGTGGCTGCGACGAGGCGCGTGGCGTCGAAGTCCGCGAAGGCGCGGCGGCGCTTCTTGAGGTGGATCGACAGGATCGCCTCGCGGGCCTCCGCGCCCGGGAGGTCGATGAAGAAGATCTCGTCGAAGCGGCCCTTGCGCAGGAGCTCGGGTGGAAGCGCGGAGACATCGTTCGCCGTCGCCACGAGGAAGGTCGCCGACTGCCGCTCCTGCATCCAGGTGAGGAGCGTGCCGAACATGCGCCGCGAGAGGCCGCCGTCAGACGACAGCGAACTGGCGCTTGCGAATCCTTTCTCGATCTCGTCGATCCACAGGACGGCGGGCGCCATGCGGTCGGCCTGCGCGAGCGACTCTCGCAGCTTGCGCTCGCTCTCGCCGACGAACTTGTCGTAGAGGGCGCCCGCGTCGAGGCGGAGCAGGGGAACCTTCCACGCGGTCGCGACGGCCTTGGCCGCGAGGCTCTTTCCCGCGCCCTGGACGCCGAGCAGGAGCACGCCGCGCGGAAGCGAGAGCCCGAACTCCGCCGCCTCGTCGGCCGAGCCGAGATGACGCTCCGCGAGCCAAGCCTTGAGCCTGCCGAGCCCGCCGACGCTGTCCATCGAGACGGGCGCCTGCACGAACTCAAGCACGCCCGCGAGGTCGACGCAGGCGTTGCGCTTCAGGATCATCACGCGCGCGAGGTCGTCGTCGTCGAGCCGGTCGTCCTCTGCGACGGCCGCCTTGATCACGCGCAGCGCCTGGCGCCGCGAGAGCCCGCGAAGGCTGCGCGCCATCGCGTCGAGCGTGGAGCGACGCACCGACGCCTCGACGCGCCGCGTGCGCGCGACGCCACGCACGGCCTCGCGGATGATCTCCTCGAGCTCTGCGTCCGTGGGCTGCGGGATCTCGATGCGGTGCACCTCCGCGGCGAGCGATTTTCCGAGCAGCGGGTCGACGGTGGCGCCCCTCGCCTCGACGAGGACGACGACGCCATGATGCCCGCGCGCCCACTCGACCGCCTCCTTCAGCGCGCGCAGCGTGCGCGGCTCGCCGAGATGCGCGGAGAGGTCGTAGAAGACCGTGACGCTTCTCCGCGCGCCCATGCCGCGCGGCAGGAACGAAAGCGCGCCGGCGGGGTGGTCTGTGCCCTCGATCGGATCGCCTTGAACGAGCGTCGGCACGAGGCCATGCACCGCGGTCCAGCGCCGATGCTCGACGGCGCCGTCGAGCGCGTCGAAGAGCGCCTGGCGCAGCTCCGCCTCGTCGTCTGTCTCGATCAGGACAAGCGGATGCGTGCCGTCGAGCTCCCGTCGAAGGAGATCGTGAATGGAGGGTGACGCGGTTGTCATAGAAGCGACCCTTGAAGCAGGCGCAGGATACTTTCCGCGCACATCGGACGCGCAGCCGATGCCCGCTATCATCCCGCGCCCGCAGCGAAGCGCGGGGCGGAGAATCGACACGATGCACCTCAAGCGCGACGACAGCCATCACCACGGACCGCCCGTCATCCCGATCACCTTCCATCTCGAGGACCCCGAAGGCCTGACGGGGACGCCGCAGAAGGTGTGGGAGGTCCTCGGCGGCGAGCACGAGTCGATCCTCGAGGTCGCGATGGACAACGGCATCAACATCGAGCATGCCTGCGGCGGCGTGTGCGCATGCTCGACCTGCCACATCTACCTCGAGCAGGGCGCGGAGCAGGTGAGCGAGGCGACCGAGGACGAGGAGGACCGCGTCGAGGAGGCGCCCGGGATCCGCCGCACCTCGCGCCTCGCGTGCCAGTGCGAACTCAAGGACCTTGGCGAAGGCAAGCGCGTGCCGATCGTGGTGCGCGTGCCCGCGTGGAACCGCAACGCCGTGAAGGAGATCCCGCACTGAGCGGGGGAGCTGCGCATGCACTGGCTTGATGTCGCGCAGATCGCGGAGGAACTCGTCGACCGTCACGGAGACATCGATCCCGTGTCGATCTCGTTTCCGCGGCTGAAGGGTCTGGTCGAGGCGCTTCCGGGATTCAAGGAGCAGCCCGGTCACCCGTGCAACGAGCGCATCCTCGAGGCGATCCAGCAGGCGTGGATCGAAGAGCGGGAGTAGGGCGGCTCTCCTGACCAGCGCGGCTCGCGGTTACTGCACCGGACCCCAGTTCGTCAGCACCTGCGCGAGGTCGCTTCCGCCGACGAATCCATCGCCGTCGAGGTCTTCGGGTCCGTGGCCCGGGCCCCAGTTCGCGAGCACCGCAGACAGATCCGCGCCGTCGACCGTGCCGCTGCAGTCGATGTCGGCGGCAAGCCGGCACGGAATCGCGAGCGCGTCGTTGTAGAAGTCCCAGTTCGCCTGGCCGAGCGTGTTCAGCACCGCGCCTGCGTTGTGACCTATTCCTGGAAGCACCGTGTAGCCGTGCGGGATGCCGAGCTTCGTCAGCAGCGCCGAGAAATCCTCGTTCATCGGCACGAGCGCATCAAGCGCGCCGATTCCCTGCCGCACGCGCGTCTGCGCGGCGATCACCGCCTCGGAGCGGTCCGTCACGATCGTGCGGGGATTCTGCGAGAGGTAGTAGAGCGGGTCGCTTCCCCAGACATTCTCGTAGATCGCGAGGCGGAGCTGCTCTGAAGTGGATCCGCCGAGCGGCTCCTCGAGGAAGTCGAGCTGCAGCGGGCCCGCGCCGAGCATCGAGACGCCCGCGAAGAGATCGGGCCTGCGGAAGCCGAACCTGCCGCTGCCCGCGCCGCCCATGCTGAAGCCGTCGACGATGCGGCCGCTCCGCTGCGCGATGGTGCGGAAGGTGGCGTCGACATGCGGCACAAGATCGTTGAGGACGACATCCTCCATGGGAACAACCCCGTTTTTCGAGTTGCACCACATGCTGTAGTTCATGCCGTTCGGAATCACCACGATCATCGGAGGGATCAATCCCTGCGCCATGCCCGAGGAGAGGTAGCCCGTCACCTGCGTGATGCCGCCGATCGGGTCTCCCGAGCCATGCAGCCAGTAGAGGACGGGGAACCTGCGGTTCGGCTCGTTGGCGTAGGCGGGGGGCAGGTAGATGTGGAAGCTCACCGTCGTGCCTGCCGCCGCGCTCGAGAAGGTGCGGTACTGGACACCTGGCGCCGTGACGGGCGCCGTCGTCCACTGGGCCGATGCGGGGGCGGCGACTGTGGCGCAGAGCGCGGTCGCCACGATGCGAAGCCGAAGGGCGAGGGATCCGTGTACGCCGGGTGCGTGGGGCATGTGGTGCATGATCGCACGGGAAACACGCTTCCCGAACCGTCGATTGCGCGACTGTGTGCAAAATCCGCGCAGTTTCGCCCGCCGTGGCAGAACTTGTCGGACCTCCGTAGTCTGCCCGCATGCCGAAGTCCACCGTCGAGCGCTACCACGCAGCCGCGATCCAGACCGCGTTCGCAAACCCGAAGACCCGCGACGAGATTCCGTCGCGCGTGGCGCGCATGATCGCGATGGCCGAGCAGACGGTCGCGGGCTACGCGCCGTTCTTCGATGTGCGCCTCGTCGCGTTCCCCGAATTTGCGCACGCGGCGCCCGTCTACTTCACGGTCGAGGAGCTGCTCGCGCACCTCGCGGTCGAGATCCCGAACGACCACACCGACGCCTACACGCGCTTTGCGAAGAAGACGGGTTGCTTCGTGCAGACGGGAACCTTCATCGAGCGCGACGCGCGCTACCCCGGCGTCGTGTTCAACACGACCTGCCTCATCGGCCCCGACGGCATCGCGGCGAAGTACCGCAAGGTGAACCCGTGGATTCCGTGGGAGGTTCACGCGAGCCCGCACGACATCGCGGGCTATGCGGAGAATCCGTTCCCCGTCGCCGACACCGAGATCGGGAAGATCGGCTGCGCGATCTGCTACGACTGGCTGTTCCCCGAGTCGATCCGCCAGCTCGCGTTCAACGGCGCCGAAGTCCTCGTGCGCGTGAGCGCGTACATGGATCCGTGGGGCGCGACGGCGCCGATGGACTGGTGGACGACCATCAACCGCGCGCGCGCGATCGAGAACACCGCGTTCGTCCTCGCCTGCAACCAGGGCGCGAGCTTCGAGGGCTACCCGCCGTTCTCGTGGCCCGGCGGCTCGATGGCGGTCGACTTCGACGGCCGCATCCTTGCGCAGGCCGACCCGGGCGCGGGGGAGAAGGTCGTCGTGGCGCCCATCGACCTCGCCGCACTTCGCGACGCGCGCGAACGCCGCCGCGGCCACGACATGCGCGCCCACTACCGCGCGGAAGTCCACCCGTATGCGGCGCGCGCGCAATTCATGCGCGCGGGGCAGGGGGCGATCACCATCGAGTCGAACGAGGCGCGCATCGCGGCTGCCAAGCGCGCGCTCGCGTGAAGCGCGTATCCTGCGGCCATGCTCTTTCGAACTCTCTCGGCCGTCCTCGTCGCGGGCCTTTGTGTGGGGGCGATCGTCTCGTGTGGAAAGGACGAGCAGGAGCCTGCGCCCGCGGGTGCGACCGCCTACGACGACGCCACGATCGCGCTTCTCAACGAGGCCGCCGGACTCATGGGGAAGTTCGAGTTCGAGGCCGCGGCCGCGAAGTACGAGGCGGCGCTCGCGCTTCCCGCGCGGCCGCCCGAGGCGGCGCTCGGGCGCGCCATCGCCACGCTGAACCAGTCGCGCGAAGGCGCGCAGGACGAGGCGCTCGCGATGCTCGGCGCCTTCGTGGCGGAGGCGCCGTCGAAGGAGCTCGAGCTCCGCGCACGCTACTGCATGGGGCTCTCGCTTCTCTATCTCGGCAAGCCCGCGGAGGCCGCCGCCGCGTTCGTGCCCGTGGCGGAGGCGCGCTCGACCGATGCGGACGCGCTCTACTTCGCGGCACAGGCGCTCGAGCAGACGGGGCAGATCGAGAAGGCGCTCGACTTCTACGCGCGCTCCGCCGAACGCGACCCGTATCTCAAGAGCGCGGAGCTCGGCATCCAGCGCTGCGCGCGCAGGCTCGGCGACGAGGCGCGCGCGGAGCGGGCGCTCGGCGCGTTCGAGAAGCTCGCCGCGAATCCGCGCGGGCGGAGCGCGGAGTTCAAGTACACGCGCATGGGCGCGCTTGGCCTTGCGGTCGTGCCCGACGCGCGCGCGCCGTATGCGCCGCCAGAGGGACCGATCTTCGCGGACGCGGAGGAGCTCGCCGTGCGCTGGCCCGATGGCTCTTCCGCGCGGTGGTCGAGCGATGGAGAGCAGCACGCGGTGGTGGCCGACATCGACCGCGACGGCAGGCTCGACCTCTTGATCGCGCGCGGGCTCGCTGCGTCCGATGGATCCACCGATGCGCGCACGCTCGTCCTCCTCGGCGACGGCGACGGCGGCTTCCGTGCGGAGCCTTCGCATCCGATCGCGGAGCTCGCGGGCGATCGTGTCCAGTCGATCCTCGTCGGCGACATCGACTCGGACGGCCGCGCGGACCTCTACATCTGCCGCACAGGCGGAAACAGGCTGCTCCTCGCGCAGGACGACGGCGGCTTCGAGGACGCGACCGAGGCGTGGGGCGCCCGTGGGCGCGGAGACCTCTGCGTCGACGGCGCGCTCGCCGACCTCGACCACGACGGCGACCTCGACCTCTTCCTCGTCTACCGCGACGCGCCGAACCAGCTTCTCTCGAACAACCTCGACGGCACCTTCCGCTCGATCGGCGCAGATGCGGGCGTCGCGAGCGAGGGGCTCGCGCCGATGTCGGTCCTCGTCGGCGACTTCGACCACGACCGCGACACGGACATCTTCGTGCTGAACGAGACGCTGCCGCACGAACTCTTCCTGAACGACCGTCTGTGGAAGTACACGAAGGGGTCCGTGCCCGGCCTGAGCGACGCGCAGGCGACCGATGGCGCGGTCGCGGCCGCCGTGGTCGACCTCGCCGACATCCCGTTGCGCCGCTTCGTGCTTGCGAACGCGCGCTACCTTCGCCTTCCGACGCGCATGGAGACGCTTGCGCCAGCGGCGGGCGTGCGTCTCGCCGTGGCCGATGTCACGGGCGACGGGCGGCAGAACCTCCTCGTGATCTCCTCGGACCGCGTCGAGCTGCGCGACGAAGGCGCGGGGCTCCTCGAGACGCTTCCCGTGCCAGAGGGGACGATGCGCGGGCAGCTCGTGTCGCTCGAGCCGCTGCGCGGGCCGTCGCTGCTCTTCCTCCGCGCGGGCATGCCGCCGCTCGTCCGCCACGGCGGGACAGGGCGCGGGCCGTTCGCGGCCGTCGCCTTCAGCGGGCGCACGGATCCATCGCAGTCGATGCGCTCGAACACGAGCGGGATCGGCGCAAGTTTCGCGGCACGGATCGGCGGCGGATGGTTCGGCGGCGAAGCGTTCCGCTCCGCAACGGGCCGCGGGCAGTCGCTGGCGCCCGTCTCGATCGGAACGGGGCCGTTCGACCGCATCGACTATCTCGAGATCGAGTGGTCGGACGGCGTGTTCCAGACGGAGGTCGGGCTCGCGTCGGGCGCGCGGCACGACATCGTGGAGACGCAGCGGCAGATCTCGTCGTGCCCTGTGCTCTTTGCCTGGAACGGCACCGAGATGCGCTTCGTGAGCGACCTGCTCGGGGTCGGCGGCATGGGCTACATGCTGGCGCCCGGGCAGTATGCGGAGTCGAGGCCGTGGGAGTACTTCGTGCTTCCCGAGGGCGCGCTGCTGCCGCGCGCGGATGGCACGCTCTCGCTCACGCTCGCGGAGCCGATGGAGGAGTCGTGCATGCTCGACAGCATCCGCCTGCGTGCCATCGATCTGCCCGACGGGTGGGACATCGCGCCAGACGAGCGGCTGTCCGTTGGCGGGCCCGCCCCCACGGGCGAGACCGTCGCATGGCGCGTGGCGACGGAGCGGCTTCCACAGGGCGTCGGTGAACTGGAGAAGTCCGACCTCGTGGCCGTCGAGCCGGGCGCGCGCGACCCGCGCTTCCTCGGGCGGCTCGCGGGCGAGCATGTGGTCGAGCTCGAGTTCGGCGCGGCCATCGACGCGATGCGCGACCCATGGCTCGTGATCGACGGGTGGGTCGAGTATCCCTACTCGCAGACGATGTTCGCCGCATGGCAGGCGGGCGCCGACTACCGGCCGCCGAACCTCGAGGCGCGTGGTGCGGACGGTGCGTGGGTCGAGGTGCTGCCGCAGTGGGGCTACATGGCGGGCATGCCGCGACGGATGGCGCTGCCTGTTCCGCGCGCTGCGCTTCCCGAGGGCGCCACCGCGCTGCGCATGCGCATGAACGTCGAGCTCTACCTCGACAGCGTGCGGCTCGTCGAGCGCGAGCCGCTGCCTGCGGAGCCGGTCGAACTCGCGCTCTCTCGCGCGTCGCTGGCCTCGGTCGGCTTCGCGGAGTGGTCGGTGGGGCCGCAGAAGCAGCCCTTCTATGACCGCGCGAACCTGCTGCCCCTGTGGGATTGCCGTGTGCAGCGGGGGCTCTACACGGAGTTCGGCGATGTGCGCGAGCTGCTCGCGCGCGACGACGGCGCGCTCGTCGTGTTCGGCCCCGGCGAGGAGGTCGCGTTCGACTTCGCGGGGCCCGTGGCCGCGCCCGCGGCGGGCACCACGCGGCGGTTCGTGCTCGAGACGCGCGGCTGGTGCAAGGACATGGACCTCTTCACACGGAACGGCGAGACCGTCGAGCCGTTGCCGATCGAGCCCGTCGACGACGCGGCGCGTGAACTGATGAAGCGCACGCGCACGCGGCCTGCGGGCGGGCGGTAGCCCCCCGTCGGGGGGCTGTTCGCGGCGCGTGCGGCCGATGCCGTGTATTCTCCGATGCGCGGCGGTGGTGCCGCATTCGTCATGCAGGTCTCCGCAGTCCAGTCACTCGCCCTCGCGTTCGGGGTCGGAGCGCTCGTCGCATCGGTCGCCGCGCGGCTGCGCATTCCCGCGGTGCTTCCGCTCATGGCGGCAGGCGTCGCGCTCGGTCCGTTCGGGCTGGGACTCGTCGAGCTTTCGAGCGTCGGGGAGATCTTCCGCGCGATCGTGGCGCTTGCGATCGGCCTCCTCGTCTTCGAGGGCGGCCTGCACCTCGACCGCAGCGAGCTGATGCGCGCGCCGCGCGCGGTGCTGGGCCTCCTCACCGTGGGGGCCATGGTGACGGCGGTCGGTACGGCCGTGGCCGCACACTGGATCATCGGGCTCCCGTGGCCGCTCGCGATCGTGCTCGGGTCGCTCGTCGTCGTGACGGGGCCCACCGTGATCCAGCCGATCCTGCGCACGGTGCGCCTCGCGCCGCGGTTGCGGTCGGTGCTTGCGTCGGAGGCGATCCTGATCGACCCGATCGGCGTCATCGGCGCGGTCGCGACGCTCGAGATCGTGCTGGCGCTCGGCCGTGGCGCCGACGACGGATCATGGCAGTCGATCCTCCTCGAGCTCACGGGCCCGTTCATCGGCGGCACCCTCGTGGGCATCGCCGTCGCTGCCGCGGGCGTCCTGCTTCTGCGGGCGCTCGGCGCGCGCGCGAACCTGAACGTCGCGGGCTTCGCGCTCTGCATGATCGCGGTGGGCGCGGGCGAAAGCCTCGCGCATGAAGGCGGGCTCGTCGCGGCCACCGTCGCAGGCACGATCCTCTCGAACCTGCAGGTCGTGAAGACATCCGACCTGCGCGAGTTCAAGGAGCAGATCGCGTCGATCCTCGTCGGGATGCTGTTCGTGCTGCTCGCATCGAGCTTCGACCTCGACGCCCTCCGCGCGCTGACCGCGCAGGATCTGCTGCTCGTCGCCGTGATCCTCTTCGTCGTGAGGCCGCTCTCGGTGGGGATCGCCACGCTCGGCTCCGCGCTCGACTGGCGTGAACGGATCTTTGCGTGCATGTTCGCGCCGCGCGGCGTGGTGGCGACCGCCGTCGCCACGCTGACCACGCGGGAACTGGCGCTTGCGTTCGCAGACGACCCCGCCATCGCCGATGCGGCGACGCGGGCGGGCCTCATCGTGGTGCTGCTCGTGATCGTCAGCGTCACCTGGGCCACGCTCGCCGCATGGCCGATGGCGAAGGTGCTCGGGGTCCTCCTCGGGCCTCCGCGCGGGGTCCTCGTGGCGGGCGCCCACGCCGCCGGGTGCGCGCTGGCGGAGGCGCTCGGGCGACGGGGCATTCCCGTCACGCTCGTCGACTCGAACCCCGCGCGCTGCGAGGCCGCGATCCGCGCGGGCTTCGCCGCCACCCACGCCGACGCCACGGATTCTCCCGCGGTCGCGGCAATCGTGCGCGACAGCGAGATCGGCTGGGTGCTCGCGTGGACGGGCAACAGCGACGTGGACCGCGTGCTTGTCCGCTGGGCGCGCGAGGCGCTCGGCCCCGACCGCGCGACGCTGCGGATTCCGTCCGACGGCGCGGGCGAGGAGCCGCTCGACGGCGGACAGCGCCGCTCCGGGCGCGTGCGCGAGCTCGACGAACGGTTCGCGCGCGGTGCCGGGCTGTTCGGCGAGTCCTCTGCGGGGGCGGAGGAGTCGGCTGTCCTCTTCGTGCGCGGCGACCGCGTGGTGGCGCTCGCTCCGTCGCCACGCCGGCCGAGGGGGAGCGCGGGGCTTCATCTCGAGGCCTGTGGGCCTTCCGCAGGCCCGGCCGAGGCGCGCCCGGCCTCCGACCCGCCCGCCACAGGCGGAGACGCGCGACCGCTCGGGTAAGGTGCAGGGATGTCGTCCTTTCGGCCAGCCGTCGGACCAAAGCTGAAGTGGCTGCTTGCGGCCGTGTTCGGCCTGTTCGCCGTGCTGGTCGTGAACAGCGTCTATCTCTCGACCGTCACATTCCTCGAGTGGCGCTCGGGTGCGTCGCTGCAGGGCGAGTTCTACCTGTGGAACTTCCTCGCGCACCTCGTGCTCGGCTTCGCGCTCGTGGTGCCGACGATCGTGTTCGGCGCGCTCCACTGGCGCAACGTGTCGAACCGCCCGAACCCGCGCGCGATCGCGGCGGGCATCGCGACCTTCGTGGCCGCCGTCGTGCTGCTCGCGACGGGTGTCGCGCTCACCCGCGTCGAGATCGGCGGGGTGATCGTCGGCGTGCGCGAGCCCGCGGTGCGCGAGATGGTCTACTGGCTGCATGTCGTCGCGCCGTTCGTGGTCGCGTGGCTCTTCGTGCTGCACAGGCTCTCGGGGCGCAGGATCAAGTGGAAGGTCGGCGCAGGCTGGGCGGGCGTGGCTGCGGCCGTCTCCGCGATCGCCGTGGCGGCGCACCTCGGCTGGCCCGAGCCGGATGTCCGCGTTCCCGAGGATGGTTCGCGCTACTTCGAGCCGTCGCTTGCGAAGACGGCGACGGGCGGCTTCATTCCGGCCGAAGGACTCATGGCGAACGGATACTGCCTCGAGTGCCACGCCGATGTGGTGCACTCGTGGGCGCATTCCGCGCACGCGGTGAGCAGCTTCAACAACCCGTTCTACGCGGCGAGCGTGCGCGAGACGCGCGAGCGCGCCTTCGCACGCGAGGGAAGCGTGCGCGACGCCAACTTCTGCGCGGCCTGCCACGACCCCGTGCCGTTCTTCTCGGGCGCCTTCGAGGACCCGCGGTGGGACGACCCCGCCTTCGACGCCGCGAACGACCCGCTTGGGCGCGCGAGCATCAGCTGCACGGTGTGCCACGGGATCGTGTCGATCGACAGCCCGCGCGGAAACGGCGACTACACGATTGAAGAGAGCCCGCACTATCCCTTCGCGTTCAGCGAGTCGCCGTTCCTGCAGTGGGCGTCGAACCAGCTGGTGAAGGCGAAGCCCGCGTTCCACAAGCGGACCTTCCTGAAGCCCGAGGTGCACCGCTCGAACGAGTTCTGCGGCGCGTGCCACAAGGTCCACTTGCCCGAGGCGCTGAACGACTACAAGTGGCTGCGGGGGCAGGACCACTACGGGTCGTTCCTCCTCTCTGCGCGCGGTGGGCACGGCGCGCTCGGCTGGTACCAGCCCGACAAGGCCGCGACGACCTGCAACGCCTGCCACATGCCCGCCGTCCCGAGCGACGACTTCGCCGCGCGCGACCGCGACGGGCGGGGCGAGCGCAGCATCCTCTCGCATGCGTTCCCGAGCGCGAACACCGCGATCGCCTGCGTGGTCGACATGAGCGCGGCGGCGATGCTGCCCGAGGTGCCGCGCGAGGCGCTTCCCGACGCGATGCGCGCCGAGACCGCGTCCGACGCGCGTGCGGCGATCGTCGCGGGGCATGCTGCGTTCAACGGGAAGACGCTGCGGGTCGATCTGTTCGCGGTGCGCGAAGGCGGGGCGGTCGACGGCGCGCTGCGCGTGATCGGCGCGGAGCTTCCCGTGCTCGAGGCGGGACAGTCGTACCTGATCGAGGTCGTGGTGCGCACGCTCGACATCGGCCACGAGTTCACGCAGGGAACGGCGGACTCGAACGAGGCGTGGCTCTGGGCGCGCGCGACCGCGGGAGGCGGCGAGATCGGCACGACGGGCGGCATGAGCGACGATGCGGCGGTCGACCCGTGGTCGAAGATGTTCAACGCCTTCGTGATCGACCGCGAGGGCGCGCGCATCGACCGTCGCAACCCGCAGGACATCTTCCTGCCGCTCTACAACAACCAGATCCCGCCGGGAGCGGCGGATGTCACCCATCTCGTGCTCGATGTGCCCGCGGACCTCGCTGCGCCGATCGAGGTCGAGACGGAGGTCCGCTACCGCAAGTTCGACGCGACCTACTTCGCGTATGTCTTCGGGAACGACCGGCTGAACGACCTGCCTGTGCTTGTGCTCGCGCGCGACCGCGTGACGCTGCCCGTGCGCGCGCGGGACGGCACCGTGCACGGCGCGACCTCGGGCTCCGCGGACGCCGTGCCCGCCTGGCAGCGCTGGTACGACTACGGCATCGGCCTCTTCCGCGAGTCGGACCGCGGCACGGGGCGCGGCGCGCTTCGGCAGGCGGACGAGGCGTTCGTCGAACTTGCGCGGGTGGCGCCCTCGCTCGGCGCGATTGCGAGGGCGCGGCTTGCGATCCGCGAGGGCAGGCTCGACGACGCGTCCGCGCATCTCGCGACGGCTGCGCGCGGCGAGGCGGGCGACGCGGGCGCGCCCGCTGCGTCGCCCTGGAGCCTTGCGTACTTCACGGCGCTCGTCGACAAGCAGAACGGGAACTTCACGGCTGCGGTCGACGGGTTCGAGCGCGTGCGCGCCACCGACTTCGCGGGCGCACGCGAGCGGGGCTTCGACTTCTCGATCGACACGCGCGTCCTCAACGAACTCGCCGAGACGCTGCTTGAGCGCGCACAGGTGGCCGAGGGCGAGGAGCGGGCGGCGATCGCAGGCCGCGCGCTTGCCGTGGCGCGCGAGTCGCTTGCGGTCGACCCCGAGCAGGCGCATGCATGGTGGCTGGTGAACCGCGCGGCGACGCTCGGCGGCGACGAGACGACGGCCGCGGAGGCGCGCGAGCGGCACGCGCGGTACAAGCCCGACGACAACGCGCGCGACACGGCGGTGCGACTCGCGCGGGAGAGGTACCCGTGGGCGAACGCAGCAGCGGAGGCGACGGTGCTCTATCCGCTGCAGCGCGAGGGGCGGTTCGTGGGGGAGTTGGTGCCTGGTACTCGCGTGGACGTGGGCCACTAGAACTGGTGCCTGGCACCTGCCAGGTGGGTGCCAAGCAGGTGACAGTCACCTGCCGCGAGGTCCCCTCGGCGGAATCTCGGCGGTGCCAGGCACCTCTCTGGCCGGTGTCAGGTAGGTGCCAGGCAGGTGCCAGGCACGAGACTGCCTATCCTGCGAGGCACACCGCCATGCCCGCACCAACGATCTCCACCCTCGCCGAACTCCGCGCCTCCGGCTGGCGCTCTCGCACCGTCAAGGACGAACTCCGCGCGAACTTCACCCGTGCGCTCGCCGCGCGCGAGGAACTCTTCCCCGGCATCGTCGGCTACGACGACACCGTGATCCCCGAGATCGCGAACGCGATCCTCGCCGGTCACGACATGCTCTTCCTCGGCGAGAAGGGGCAGGGAAAGAGCCGCCTGATGCGCCTCCTTCCGCGCTATCTCGACGAGTGGCTGCCGTACCTCGACATCCCGAACTCGCCCGTCCACGAGGACCCCGAGCGCCCGATCACGCGCGCGGGGCGCGAGCTCGTCGCGTCGACGCCGCCCGAGCGCGTCAAGATCGCATGGTGGCACCGCGCCGAGCGCTACGGCGAGCGCCTCGCGCCCGGCACCAAGTTCGCCGATGTGATCGGCGAGATCGACCCGGCGAAACTGATCGGCGGCACCAGCATGTCGGCCGAGGACGCGCTGCATTTCGGCCTCATCCCGCGCCAGCACCGCGGCATCTTCGCGATGAACGAGCTGCCCGACCTCGACGAACTCGTGCAGGTCGGCCTCTTCAACATCCTCGAGGAGCGCGATGTCCAGATCCGCGGGTATCCGATCCGCTTCGATCTCGACATCCTCGTCCTCTTCAGCGCGAACCCGAGCACCTACAACCGCTCGGGCAAGGTGATTCCGCAGCTCAAGGACCGCATCGGCTCGACGATCCAGACGCATTATCCGCGCGAGCGCGAGCTCGGCATCGCGATCACGCGCCACGAAGCGGGCCTTGATCTCGGCGGCGAGTTTCCCGTGGTGGTGCCGCCGTTCATGGAGGCGCTCGTCGAGGAGATCTCGCGCACCGCGCGCGCGTCGCGCTTCGTCGACCAGGCGAGCGGCGTCTCGGCGCGCTTCGCCATCGCGAACTACCGCACCATGGTGTCGAACGCACGGCGCCGCGCGATCGCGCTCGGCGAGAAGCCCGCCGTGCCGCGCATCAGCGACCTCGCGCACCTCAAGGCAAGCGCCGTCGGCAAGCTCGAGCTCGACCTGATGGGCTCGCACCAGTTGACCGAGTCGCAGGCGATCGACGCGATCGTGGCCGAGTCGATCGCGAAGGTGTTCGCCGAGTATGTCGACGCGCACGACCTCGGCGACATCGCGGAGGTGTTCGCGAAGGGCGCGCGCATCGAGGTCGGCGACATGCTGCCGTCGTCGCACTACGCGAAGATCCTCGAGAGCGTGCCGGAGGCGTGGAACAAGGCGTTCGAGGTGAACGCCTCCGACGACGCGGCCGTGCGCGCAAGCTGCGTCGAGTTCGTGCTCGCGGGCCTCTGGGCCACCGAGCGCATCTCGCGCGTCGAGAAGCATGGCCGCGTCAGTTACGAGGTGCGCGGACGATGACCGATTACGGCGGCATCACGCACACCTACCTCGGGTACGACCCGTTGGAGTTCCCGCCGCCGACGAAGCCGCGCTCGGGCGACGCGGCCGACGCGATGCTCGACCACATGCTGATGTACGGCTCGCGCCGGAAGTTCACCGACCGTGAGCTCGCCGACGCGATCGAACTCGATCCATCGCAGATCAAGGGGTTTGGACCGAGCCTCGAGGCGCTGATGGCCATGCTCGAGGAGCGGAAGCGCAGGATCCTCGAGCGCCACGAGACCACGCACGCGCGCGACCTCGCCAGCGACGCCTTCGACGCGGCCGCCGCCAAGATCGAGGTGCCCGATGCGCTCGCGCCGAAGCTGAAGCCCGCGCTCGACGCGGCGCTCGACCGGCGCCAGCTCGTCGACCTCGAGCGCATCCACCGCCGCGTGCCCGACGCGACGCCGCTCGCCCACACGCTCATGCGCGCGATCGCGCGCCTGCGCGACCAGTTCGCGGTCGAGCAGCTCCACTCGAAGTACCCGTTCACGGGCCGCGAGAAGATGGATGTGCCGACCGCGCTCGCCGTGAAGGAAGAGCTCGAGAAGATCGACAGGCTGCTGCGCCAACTGGAGGAAGCGCTCAAGAACGCGAAGCCCGCCCTGATCGACATGGACGCGCTGCGCGAGTACGCAAGCGAAGAGCAGATGGCGGACCTCGACCGCCTCCAGCGCCAGATCAACGAGCTCCTGCGCAAGATGGCGGAAGAAGCGGGGCTCGAGCGCTCGCCCGATGGAAACCTAGGGGGCTACAAGGTCTCGCCGCGCGCGATGCGCACCTACCAGAGGCACCTTCTCGCGACGATCTTCAGCGACCTCGCCGACGCGCGCCGCGGCCGCCACGACGGCGTCGACTCGCGCGACGGCGCGGTCGAGCTTCCGTCGACGCGCGCGTACGAGTTCGGCGACTCGCCCGCGAACCTCGATGTGCCGCAGTCGATCCTCAACGCCGTCGCCCGCACGGGCCGCGCGCGCCCGGCGGCCGAGGACCTCGAGGTCCACCGCACCCGCCGCGCGCCGAAGTGCGCGACGGCGCTCATCCTCGACATGTCGGGCTCGATGCGCTACGGCGGCCAGTACATCGCCTGCAAGAAGATGGCGCTCGCGCTCGACGGCCTGATCCGCAGCGAGTATCCCGGCGACTTCCTGCAGGCGATCGAGATGTACACCGTCGCGAAGCTGCGGCCCGCCGCCGAGATCGTCGAGATGCTGCCGAAGATGGTGTCGATCAACGACCCTGTCGTCCGCCTCCGCGCCGACATGTCGGACCCCGAGATCACGGAGCGCGACCTGCCGCTTCACTTCACGAACATCCAGCGGTCGCTGCAGCTTGCGCGGCAGGTGCTCTCTGCGCAGGACACGCCGAACCGCCAGATCTTCCTGCTCACCGACGGGCTTCCGACCGCGCACTTCGAGGGCAGCGACCTCTACATGCTCTATCCGCCCGACCCGCGCACCGAGCGCGAGACCATGCGCGAGGCGATGCGCTGCAAGCAGGAGGGGATCGTGGTCAACATCTTCCTGCTCCCGAGCTGGTCGCAGTCGGAGGACGATGTCCAGTTCGCGCACCGGCTCGCCGAGTCGACGGGCGGCCGCGTCCTGTTCGCGGGCGGCGAGGACCTCGACCGCTTCGTGGTGTGGGACTATGTCAAGATGCGCCGCACGATCATCGGATAGCGGCGCGGCGCTTCCTCGTACACTGACGGCGTGACGAGCATGCCCACGCCGGACCCTGACGACGCAGCAGAAGGCGACGACCGCGCCGTCGGCCGTGGGTTTCGCGCGTCGCTCGTGGTGATCGCGCTTCTTGCGGCGGTCGTCGCGGGCGTCGTGCTGCTGCGGCCGACGCCGGCTCCAACACCCGGATCCGCAGCGCCCGTCGCGCCGCCCGCGCCCTCGCAGGCGGAGCGCGCCGAGGCCGCGGCGGGCGTGCCGTTCCGCGATGTGGCCGTCGAGGCGGGCGTCGACTTCACGCACGAATCGGGCGCGCGCGGCGGCAAGCTGCTGCCCGAGTGCCTCGGCGGCGGCGTTGCGATCGTCGACCTCGATGGAGACGGGAGGCCCGACCTCGTCTTCACGCAGGGGCAACCGCTCGAGCCCGCGGACGGCGACCCGGCGGCCGGGAAGGGCGGCATCCGCATCTACCGCAACGCGACCGTGACGGGCGGGCCGCCCAGGTTCGAGCGCGTCGCGGGCGACGAGCGGTTCCTCTCCGATGTCTACGCGATGGGGCTCGCGGCAGGCGATGTCGACGGCGACGGCGCGCCCGACCTCCTGGTCTCGTGCGTCGGGCAGGACGCGCTGCTCCTGAACCGCACGGTCGCGGGCGGACCGATCGCCTTCGAGCCCGCGTCGCTCCCTGCAGAGAACGCGTGGGGAACCTCCGCCGGCTTCCTCGATGTCGATGCCGACGGCGACCTCGACGCGGTCGTCGCCAACTACGTGGTCTGGTCGCCCGAGATCGACCGCGCCGTGAACTTCACCCTCGACGGCGTGGGCCGGGCCTACGGGCCGCCGAGCGGCTTCGAGGGAACGAGCGTCACGCTGCTTCTGAACGACGGACGCGGCGGGTTCCGCGACGCGACCGAGGAGTCGGGCGTGACCGTGCGGAACCCCGTCACGGGCGCGCCCGCCGCGAAGGCGCTCGGGCTCGTCTTCGTCGACGCCGACCGCGATGGCCGCACGGACATCCTGGTGGCGAACGACACGACGCCGAAGTTCCTGCTGCGCAACGAGCGCGCGCCCGACGACGGTTCATCCGACGCGCGTTCCCCGCGCTTCCGCGACATCGGTGTCGCGTCGGGCTTCGCCTACGACCGCGATGGTTCCGCGACGGGCGCGATGGGAATCGACGCCGCGTGGCCCGCGAACGACGCGCGCCTCGCGGTCGCGATCGGCAACTTCGCCAACGAGCCGAGCTCGCTCTACTTCTCAGGCGCGTCCACCGCGCGCGGCGACACGCCTGCCTTTGCGGACGAGGCGCTCGGACAGGGCTTCGGCGCGCCGACGCGCCGCATGCTCACCTTCGGCCTCGTCTTCGCGGACCTCGACCTCGACGGCGACGAGGACATCGTGCAGGCGAACGGACACCTCGAGCCCGACATCGCGCGCGTGCAGCCGAGCCAGACCTACCGCCAGCGCGCGCAGCTCTTCGTGAACATCTCCTTCGTGGACGAGGGCGGCGCCGCGGCTCCCATCTACATCGAGGCCGTGCGCGGATCGACGGTCGACCTCGAGCGGGAAGCCGTCGGGCGGGGCCTCGCGGCGGGGGACCTCGATGGCGACGGCGACGACGACCTCGTCCTCGTCGATCTCGGCGGGCGCGCACGCATCCTTCTCAACGAGCAGCGAACAGAGAACCGCTGGCTCGCGATCGCGCTCGACGACGCCGCCGCGTTCGGCGCAGAGATCGAGGTCGAGGCGACGATCCGTGGGCGCGCGGTCGTGCAGCGCCGCGTGCTCTCGCCGACGCGGAGCTATCTCTCGCAGTGCGAGCCCGTGGCGCGATTCGGCCTCGGCGACGCGTCGGAGGCGGTGCGCGTGACGGCTCGACTCCCAGACGGCTCCACGCGCGAATGGCGCGGCCTCGCGGCGGGGAAGTCGCACATGCTCCGTGTGCGCGAGTGAAGGCGATGTGCATCGGAGTCGAAGGCTGACACCATCCGTTCCGCGGACTGAAGTCCACGGGCACCCCTGATTTTCGCATCGCACGGTTCAGATCGCCGGAGTCGCTCACCAGGGGTGCCCGCATGCTTCAGCATGCGGAACGCAAACCGCCGGAGTCGACGGCTGACCCTGTCGGCCGCCGAGACTCGCGTGGGGAACCCGCGACCGTGCGCGTCGCACGCGATCAGAGCTTCTTCGTCTTCTCGAACTTCGCCTTGTCGCGGGCGAGCGCGGCCTTCTCGCGGTCTTCCTCGGAGGCCTTGGTCTCGATCGGCGCCTTCGCGCCCTTCGTGGCCTTCGGGTCGACGGGGCGGTTCGCCTCCGCGAGGAACAGGATGCGCGTGCAGGCCTTGCACTGGATCGCCTCGTTCGAGTTCGACGAGAGCCGCGCATAGGTCTCGAAAGGGACCTCGATGTTGCACGAGCCGCAGGCGAACTCGCGGTGGCGAAGGCTCACGATGGTGATCTCCGCCATCGCCTCGCCCTCGGTCTCCTCGGCGACGCGGTCGAAGAGCTTGCGCTCCCTGTCGGGAACGAGGTCGGCGGCGCGTCCGCGCTCGGCCTCGAGCTCCGCAAGCCGCTCGCCGACATCCTTCATGCACTCGTCGTACTTGCCCTTGGCGACCTCGCGGACCTTCTGCCGCTCCACGATCGTCGCCTCGTGGGTCTCGAGTCGCTTCTTGGTCTCGTCGACCCGCTGCATCTCCTCGACGGCGCGCTTGACGATCTCGTCGCGCTGGCCCTCGAGGACCTTCATCTCGTTGAGGATCGCCTTGTACTGGCGGTCGTTGGTCGAGGTGTTCAGGTCGGCGCGGAGTCGCTCGACGCGCTCGTTCGCGGTCGACTGCTCGACCTCGAGCGCGTGCACGCTCGCCTGCAGCTGCTTGAGCTGCGTCTCGAGCTCGGTCTTCTGCCTTGCGAGGAGTGCGAGCTGGCGCTCCTGGGCGTTGAGGTATGTCTCCGCCGAGGTGACGCGCGAGCGAAGCGCGCGAACCTGACTGTCGACCCGATGCAGTGTCAGAAGGTTGTCGAGAAGCGCCATGGTGAGCGGACGATGCTAGCAGGAATCGCCGCTCGGTTTCTCCCGCATTCCGCCGATCTTTGCGCAAGGCGGGGCGCCTCTCGCGCCTCACGCGGCCGAAACGGCCCGCAGAAGCCAGTAGACGACGGGCCCCGTGAGGAGCGGGCTGTCGAGGACATCGAGGACGCCGCCCATGCCGGGGATCATGCGGCCCGAGTCCTTGAGCCCTGCGTCGCGCTTGAACGCGCTCTCCGCGAGGTCGCCCGCCTGCCCGATGAGCGCCACCAGCGCGCCGCCGACGGCGCCGACCCAGATCGGCACATGGTCCGCCGCGCTCGGAAGGGCGGTCGAGAAGTGCGCGAACGCGGCCCCGACCGCGGTCGCCGTGACGACGCCGCCCACGAGCCCTTCCCACGACTTCTTCGGCGAGAGCCACGGAATCATCTTGTGGCGGCCGAACGCCATGCCTGTGAAGTAGGCGCCCGTGTCGCAGGACTTCGTGGTGAGGATCGCGGCGACGAGGAGCCACGCGGAGTGCTCGAGGCGCACGAGCATCCAGAAGCCGAGGAGGACGCCGCCGTAGACGCCCGCGAGGAGCGTGCCGCCCGCGAGCATGAGCGAGCCCTGCGGGTCGCGCCCGCGGGCCATGCGCAGGAGCGCGATGACGAGCATGAGGACGGTCGCCGTCGCCACGATGCCCGCGGCCGAGATCGGTTCCTTCACGAGCGCGGCGCCCACGGTTCCCCCAAGGCCGAGGAGCGCCGCCACGACGCACGACCCGGTGCTCGCGGGAAGGCCCGCGGAGCGGAGGAAGCGGGCGACTTCGCGCGCGATTGCAAGCGACAGCAGCGCGGAGAGACCGAGCAGCACGAGCCCCGGCGGCAGCCCGCGCGCGATCGACGCCTCCTCGAGCCGTCCGTCGAGCCAGACGAGGCCGAGGATCGTCGCGATGAGGAGCGGGCCTGTGATGAGCCGTTGCCAGAGCATGCGCTGTGTCTCGTGTCGGCGGTGCGCGCGGGCGCTCAGTAGGTCGGCACCGACGGATCGATGTCGCGGGACCAGAGGTCGATGCCGCCCGCGAGGCTTCGCACATCCGCGAATCCCGCCGCACGGAGGATGTAGGTCGCTGCGAGGCTGCGGCGCCCGTGGTGACAGTAGACCACGATCGGCCGCGCGAGGTCGTCGTCAAGTTCCGCCTTCAGGTCGTCGAGACGCGCCTCGAGCGACTGGAGCGGATGGAGCCGCGAACCCTTGATCGAGCAGATCTCCCGCTCGGGCGGGGTGCGGACATCAAGGAGATAGACGGAGTCGCGGTCGCCCGCGAGCTGGTGGCGCAGGCTTCGTGGCGACACTTCGTCGGTCGGACGGAAGGGGTAGCCCGCTGGAAGCCCGTCCGTCGGCGCGGGCGCGGGGGAGTGCGAAGGGGTGCGTTGCTCGCCGTCAGACATTGGTGTTTCCGCGTGGATCCGCGCATGGTATCGGCGCGCTCGCACCACCGCCTGTCAGCGGATCCAGCCGTTGTCGACGAGGGAACGCACCGCGCGGGTCGCCGCTCCATCGCCGCCGAGGGCTGCGCGCAACGCCGCGCGATCGCCTGCGAAGCCCTTCGACAGAAGCCCCATCGCGCGGGTGATGAGCCCTTGCTCCTCGCTCGCGCGCGCGATGCGCGTGGCGAGCGCGTCGGTCCAGCGCGCGCCGATGCGGACGCCGCCCGCCTGCGCCGCCGCGGCCGCGAGCGGAACGCGCACGCCGTTCGAGAGGAGAAGCGTCCAGCGCGCGCCATCGTTGGAGATGCGGATCTCGTCGACGCGCGCCGCGGACTTCGTGAGCCTCCTCGTGGTGG
>CAYMSD010000008.1:10610-20103 GCA_964393015.1 uncultured Klebsiella sp. | reverse complement strand
TCGTGGTGGCCTTCTTCGTGGTGGCCTTGCTCTTGTTGGCCTTCTTCGCCGACTTCGTCGCGCTCCGCGTCATCGCCCGTCCTCCACTTCGTCGAGGTAGCCTTCGATCTCGTTCGCGGCCTTGAGGTCGCCGGCCGCGCGCGCCTGCGCGAGGCCCTGCCGCAGCGTCGCCATGGCGTCGCCGCGCCTTCCGAGCGCCTCGAGCGCCTTCGCCTTGTGAAAGAACGCGTAGCACTGCTTCGGGTCGGCCACGATCGTGCGGTCGTAGTAGGCGACCGCGTCCGCGAGGCGTCCGAGCTTCTGGCACTCCTGCGCGAGGCCATAGAGGACGAAGCCGTCGTCTGGCTCCGCCGCGAGAAGCGCGAGCAGCTTTTCGAGCCGCTCCGAGCGGGGGGCGTTCGCGTCCGCATCCGCCGCGGCCTGCCCTGGGTGTCCTGTCATCGCGCGCTCCTCTGCGCAGGACGGCGCCCGAGGCCGTCTCCGCGTGCTGGTCCAGCCATCCGCAGGACGCGCCGTGCGCCCTCGGGGCGGATACTCTACAGCCCACCATGCTCGGCCGACCGAAGACTTTCCTGCGCCGATTCGGACGCACCCTCGCGGCCGTGGCGGGGCTCGCCGCCTTCGCCGCGGTCGGATGCAACACGGACCCGCCGGGAACGCCCGTCTTCGACGAGGAGGAGCTGAAGCTCCCGCCGAAGCCGCAGGTCATGCGCGTGACCAAGTCCTTCGGCGGGACGCACCGCCAGAGCGTGATCGACGGCGGCGTGTGGTTCCAGTCGTTCGAGAACCGCCTGATCCTGATGGACGCCCAGAGCGGCAGCGAGCTCGTCGACATCGAGCTTGCGCCCCGCGGGACGACGGGCGTCGTGAGCGACTTCGCGCTGACGCCCGACCTCGCGTACGCCGTGCTCGAGAACGACCTCGTGCTCGAGCTCGACCTCTCCGTCGTGCGCGACCCGAAGCTGGTGCGCCGATGGGGACGCCCAGAGCTCGGCATCCTGCCACGCGCCGTCTCCGTGATCGACGGCGCTGTCTTCGTCTCGGGCGAAGGCGGCGTGGTGCGTCTTGCGGAGGCGGCTCCGGAGGGGACCTCGTTCGACGAGAAGGGGTTGCCCGTCCCGCCCGTCCAGCCTGCGCGGCTCCTCGATGGCCGCACGGCTGGGCGCGTGGTGCCCGCGAAGGGCGGCCCGATCGCCTGCGTCGGCCGACGCATCGTCCGCATCGAGGATGGCGCCTATCTCGGCGCCGCGAGCACGCTGATTCCGCTCCCCAAGGAGGCGGGTGGCGGCTTCGGCTTCATCCTGCAGGCGTCCGAGGGCGCGCAGATCGGCCTGATGGACGAGGAGTTCCGCGAGCGCTCGTCGAGCGCGCTGCGCGGCAAGGTCCACTCGATCCGCTTCTTCGACGACCGCTTCTTCGCGATCAACGATTTCGAGGTCGCGACCTGGAAGCTGGTGCCGCGCGTCTCCTCCGAGACGGGCGCGACCGAGATCGTCTTCGGCGATCCGATCTCCGTGCCCGTGAAGGGCGCACGCGACATCGCCAAGGTGCAGCGGAACCGCTTCGCGATCGGCGGCACCTTCGGGCGCGCGCTCTACCGCTATCTCCCCGAGGGCGACCGGCCCGGCGACACCTTCTACTGGACCAAGCGCCTTCCCGGCCGCCTCGAGGTCGCGGCGAGCGACCGCAGGCGCATCCTTGCCGCGAGCAGGGAGGGCACCTGGCTCTACCTGATCGGCGAGGACGCCGAGCTCGTCGACGCGCCCATCGCGTCGCCCGACAGGCCGCTCGCGCTCGTCGAGACCTCGTGGGGCTCTGCGCGCGTCGAGTCCGACCTCGCGTCGGTGACGCTGCGCATGGGCGATCGATCGCAGTCGCACATTCCGTCGCTCGGCGGGCGCGTGAACGGCCTCGTCGCGGCCGACGGGCGCGTGTGGGTCGCGCACGACCATGGCATCGATGTGATCTCCTACGACCCCGTGCGGCGCGAGGCGGTCGCGGAGTGCCGCGTGCGCCTCGACGGGCCGATCGTCGCCATGTACCCGAACAGGGTCGGCGGGGGCGTGAGCTTTGCGTCAAGCTTCAGCGGCTTCGGCGTCATCAACCCCGTCGCCGAGGACGCCCCGTGGGTCCCCGCGCGCGGGGTGCGGGCGGTCTATCCGCTCGAGGTCGTCGTCGAGCCGATCGAGAAGAAGTGAGGACCACAGGCATGAGCGAGTCACAGGTTCGGGCGCAGGTGTTGATCGTGGACGACGAGCGCGACCACGCCGAGGCGATGGCCGAGGCGCTGCGCAAGCCGGGCCATGTGTGCACGACCGTGCATTCGCTCGAGGCCGCGCGCGACGAGATCAAGCACGGCCACTTCGATGTGATCGTGACCGACCTCGTGATGGAGACCGAGACGGCGGGGCTCGAGGTTCTGGCGCTTGCCCGCGGCGAGCAGTCGCACGCGGAGACCATCATGGTCACGGCGCACGGCGACATCCCGACCGCGAAGCGCGCGCTGCAGGGCGGCGCCTACGACTTCATCGAGAAGCCCGTCGACCTCGTCGTGCTGCGCAACCTCGTCCACCGCGCGGCGGAGACCGTGATGCTCCGCAGCCAGAACGAGTCGCTGAAGGGCCAGGTCGACTCGGCGTACGGCTTCGAGGGAATCCTCGGCGACAGCCCCGCGATGCGCACGGTGGTGCAGCTCGTGAAGCAGCTGGCGCCGAGCACGCTTCCCGTGCTCGTGACGGGCGAGTCCGGCACGGGCAAGGAGCTCGTCGCGAGCGCGATCCACAGGCTCTCGAAGCGCGCGTCGCGGCGCTATGTCACCTTCAACGCGGCGGGGCAGGCCGAGAGCCTGCTCGAGGACCAGCTCTTCGGCCATGTGCGCGGCGCGTTCACGGGCGCCGACAAGGACCGCGAGGGCGTGTTCGAGTATGCCGACAAGGGCACGCTCTTCCTCGACGAGATCGGCGACATGCCGCTCACGATGCAGCCGAAGCTGCTGCGCGTCCTCGAGACGGGAGACATCGTGCGCCTCGGCTCGAACGAGACGAGGAAGATCGATGTGCGTCTCGTGAGCGCCACCAACCGCGACCTCCGCAGGATGGCGGCGGACGGGCAGTTCCGCGAGGACCTCTACTTCCGCCTGAAGGGCGCCGAGATCCACATTCCGCCGCTCCGCGACCGCCGCGAGGATGTGCCGCTCCTCGTGAACCACGCCGTGGGCAAGTACGCCGCGGAGCTCGGCCGCGCGCGCCCGACCGTGACGCAGCCCGCGATGATGCGGCTCGTCGCCTACGACTGGCCCGGCAATGTGCGCGAGGTCTTCCAGCTCATGCACCGCCTGGTGGTCATGGCCTCGGGCGACCGCATCGACCTCCGCGACATTCCCGACGAGATCCGCTCGGGCGACGACGCGGGCGACGCGCCCGCGCAGACGCGCTCGGGCCTCGCGGGCGTCGGCCTCGACAAGCTCGAGAAGGAGGCGATCCGCCAGACGCTCGCCATGACCTCGGGCAACCGCGAGCTCACGGCGCAGATGCTCGGGATCGGCGAGCGCACGCTCTACCGCAAGCTGAAGGAGTACGGCCTGCGCTGACGCGCGCCACGCGCCGCGCGGTCACTCGGGCCGCAGGTGCTCCTTGCCCGTGAACTCGTCGAGCATGGTCTTCGGGTCGGTGACGACCTCCGTGACATAGCCGCCCACAAGGTGGGTGCTGCGCACGAGGGCCTTGCGCACCTCGATGGCCGAGCGGTACATCGGATGCGAGGCTTCGTCCGCCGCGGCCGCGTTCGCTCCCGTCACCGCGAACATGGGCGGCAGGTCGACATCGAGCGACATCAGCTCGACGACATCCGCGAAGCCCTTGCTCTCGAAGCGCGCGAGGAGCGAGGGAAGGTCGCCCTTCACCGTGTCGGAGCTCGTCCACATGCCGCCGTCGGGGTTCAGCCAGCCTCTGCCGGAGTTCAGCACGGGGTCGTAGAAGAGACCCGCGTCGATCAGGCCGACCCTCATGCCGAGCACGCGGCCGTAGACGGCGCTGTGGCGGATGAGCACGGACGAGAGAGGCGCATAGATCTCGCCCAGGAAGACCGACGGCGTGTTCGTCGAGGGATCGTCCGAGACCTGCACCGGCTGCGCACCCGTCGCGAAGAGCTGCACGCATGTGGCGCCGCGGCCATAGTCGGCCGTGCCGTCGCGGGGCGGCGCGGCGCCGCGATGGTCGCCCACATAGGCGCCCTCGAGGCTGGTCGTGCCGAACACGATGATCGCGAGCGTGGCTTCACCCTCGACCTCGATGCGCGCGCCGACCAGCGCGTTCAGGTCTCCGCGCACGATGAGCGCCGTCGGCTCGAGGATCCGCAGGACGCCCGAGAGGGTCAGCGCGCCGTCGATGTCGATCAGGATGCCTGCGCCTGCCGGAAGCCCGACCGCGATCTCGCCGACGAGCGTGAGCGGTGCACCGTGGAGGAAGTCGCCCGTGATGCTGCTCGTGGGCGGCGGCGGAAGCGGCGTCGGATAGGCAGGCTTGAAGGGCGCTGGCGGCGCGGGAATGTGGATGAGGCCCGGCACGCTGCGCACCTTGCCCGCGATCTCGATGTCCTTCTCGTCCTTCGTCCGCGGCGGTGCGCCCGGCCGCACCCGCACCCAGCCCTGCACCAGGCTGTCGGGATCGGCGTCGACGGTGTCGTCCTTCGAGAGATCGCCCACGAAGAGCGGCTCTCGCAGCGCCGCATACGGGGAGTTCGGCCACACGGACACCCGCGAGTTGTCGTGCACGCGAATCGCGTTCGGCGTGCCGTCGGTCGTGAAGATCGCGAACTCGGAGAGGTCGAGGTCCGCGCGGTGCCGCCGATCGGGGCGGATCAGGCGCCCCACGGCGCGGGCGGACTGGCTGATGTCGCCGAGGTCGACCCGCGAGATCACGGCGACGGCCTCGGAGTCCGCGGTCGCGGGGAGCTCTGTGCGCAGGTCGAGGACCTCCGCGCGGTAGCTCGCCTCGCCGATCTCGACGGGGTTGAAGAGGACACGCGTCTTGCCGTCGGCGGTCTGGCCGCCGAGGAGCGAGGGCTCCGCGAGGAGCGCCATCGCGACATCGAGGCCGCCCGCCGCCGCGGCGCGCGCGGCGCTTGCACGGACGAGCGTGTCGCCCACGGCGGCCGAGTCGTCGCGGCGCGCGGCAAGCGCCGCCCCGAGGAGCGCGGCCGTCGCGACCGCGACGAGCGCGAGCACCATCGCCACGCCGCGTCGCCGTGGGCGCTCGCCAGGGTGGGCTTGTCGTCGTTGGTCTCGCTTGGCGTGCATCTGCGTCCCCCCGCGCGCGTCGCGTCACATCCCGGGCATGGGCGTCTCGTCATCCCCGAGGCGCAGGCGCGTCCGCTGCGGCTCGAGCACCCAGTTGGCGACGGCGGACGGCTCCTTCTCGAGCGTGAACCTTCGCAGCGTGACCGTGACCTGCCCCGCGTCGCGCGTGCCGAACTGGTCGAAGGTCGCGATCGTCACGCTCTCGTTGTCGTCGGGCGACTCGGTGCCGATCGCGATCTGCAGGGTGTGGCCGATGAAGGGCGAGAGCGTGCCGCTCCCGAAGACGCGGATCGCGCCTGCGAGCGGCTCGTTCGGCTCCGTCGCGCGCGCGATCCACCAGCGGTCGCGCGCTGCGCCGACCACGACCACCATCGGCTCGAGCCGCGAGATCGACTCGATGCGCGCGCGGCGGAGGTCCGCCTCGATCGCCTCGCCCACGGGCTCGGGCATCGGCGTCGCGGCGCTCAGGAGGTTCGGCATGGCCACGACCGCGAGGATCGCGAGGATCACGGTGACGACCAGCACCTCGATGAAGGTGAATGCGCTGCGTGCGCGGGCATGCGCGGGGCGCGCCCATGGTCGGGGTTCAGGATGGATCCGTCGGTGGTTCATCGTGGGGACTCCTCGTGGTCTGACCGCCGCCCGCGTCACGGCGCGAACTGCACGGCTCCGAACTCGCGGCGATAGTGCGGGCGCTTGGCGGGCGAGCGGTCGAAGCCTTCCTCGTAGTCGCCCGCGGCGAGCCTGGCGCGCACGGCTGTGCGCGAGGCCCGGACCGTCTCGAGCGCGATCGTCGGGTCGGTCGCCTCGGGCTCGCGCACGGTCTCGAAGGCGATGTTGGTGTCGATCAGGCAGTTCGAGCCCCATCGGCGGCGCTCCGCGAAGAACATCTTCAGCGTGCAGGTGGAGCCGTCGGCGAGGCCGAGGCGGTTGAGGTCGATGTACTGCTCCAGAGGGCTGTGCGTTCCACCGAGGTCGATGACGAGCATCCCGTCGATGAACACCCACACATCGTCGTCGCCGCGGAAGCGGAAGTACTGGTTCGCCGCCGCCTGGTGCTCGAACTCGAGCTCGAGCTCCATGGTGAAGTGGAAGTTGCGGTCCTTGACGACTCCGTCCTTCGCCCTTGGCGCCGCGTTGCCGAGGAGCCGCCCCTCGATGGGGAAGAAGCCGTCGAGGCCGTCCGACGCGCGGTACTTCGGGTGGCTGCCCGAGTCGAACCGATAGGTCCCGTCGGGCTGGCGCAGCAGCGCGAGCGAGACGGGGATCGAGGCGTTTACGCCCGGGACATCGCGGAACCACTGCGCGAAGGTCTCCTGGCTCGTGATCGAGGGAGCGCTGCGCGGCGTCAGCGCGCCCGCCACATCTCCGCGCGCCGCCGAGTAGAGGTGCGGCGCGATCCTGTTTCCGAGCGCATCGCGGAAGGTGGGGCTGAGCATCTGGCCCGTCGTGCAGACGAGCACGGGCCTGCCGTCCGGCCCGAGGTTGGTGGCGACGAGCCCGACCGCGGAGTTGTTCGCGAGATGCGCCGACTCGAAGTCAGGGTGCCCGCCGATCTCCCCCGACTCGCGGAAGTCGCGGATCGTCCCGCGGATCACGATCGCGTCGGAGGGCGCGTCGTCGGTGTCGCCGACGCCGCTCGGGCGGTGGGCCTCCGCGTCGTAGACGCCGCCCGCCATCGCCACATGCGCGTTCACGAGGATCGGCCCCGCGATGGGCTCGACCGCGATCTGGGACGACTCCCAGAGGGTGCGGAGCGCCTCGTCGGTGAACGAAGAGACATCGAGGATCGCGGGCTTGGGCCGCGCGTCCGCGCCCCAGATCCCGCTCTGGGGGTTGAGCCAGCCGCGACCGCTGTCGAGGCTCGGGTCGTAGAAGAGCCGCGCGCCGCCGTCGAGGACGACCGTCTCGCCGACGGCTGCTCCGAAGATCGTCGCGTCCGCGTCGAGCCTGACATCGGCCGCGGGCGCGTAGACGCGTCCCATGAGCACCGAGGCTCCGCCGAGCGTGACGGTCGAGTCCGCCGCGGCCATGACGACCGCCGCGTGCGCGCCGCCATCGGGGTACGGCGCGGAGGGCGTGCGATCGAGCGTCGCCGACTCGCGCGCGGGCCCGACGAACGATGAACCGGTCGCCGCGGTGTCGCCCGCGACGATGACGACGAGCGATGCGCCCGGCGCGACCTCGATGGCGGACGCGTCGAGCGTGAAGTCGCCGCGGACGACGATCATCGTGGGCACGCGCACCTCGATCAGGGCGCCTGCCGAGAGCGCGAGGTTCTCGCCGACATCGAGCTGGAGCCATGCATCGGTCTCGAGGTTTGCGGAATCGAGGACGAGCGTGCCGTCGTCGCCCGAGAGGGCCAGGCCGTCCGTGATCGAGACGACCGTGTCGCCCGAGGCGAGGCGTCCGCCGATCGCCGCGACCGCGTCCGCGCCCGCCGCGATGTCGAGGTCCGGGGTCGGTCGGGCGGGAAGGGTGACATCGGGTGCATGGATGTCGGAGGGAACGGGGGCGATGCCGTCCGCAAGCTGCTGTGCGCGTTCGACCGCGTCGGCTGCGAACGGACCGTCGCGCAGGGCGACATGTCCCTCCGCGCGGGCGGTCGTCGCGCGCGCGACGGCGAGCGCGTGGCGGCCCGTCGAGCCGATCACGATCGGCTCCGCGAGCGCCGCGAACGGCGCCGTCTCCCACACCGAGAGGTTCGAGTGCTCGCCGAGGGTGATCGCGCCATCCACGCCCGAGGTCGCGAGCAGGCCGAACTCCGAGAGGTCGAGGTCGACGCGCGCCACCATGTCGGCGTGCTGGAGCCGTCCGACGGCGCGTGCCGACTGGACGACCTCCTGCACCGTCGCGGACGCGACAAGCTCGAAGCCCGTCGAGTCGACGGAGACAGCCTCCGCCGCATCGAGGTCCATGATCTGCGCCGTGTAGGTGTTCGAGCCGATGAGGACGGGCTCGAAGAGCGGCAGGGGGTCCGCGCCCGCTCCGTTCCGCGCGAAGAGCGAGGCGTCGGACGCGAGCTCGAGCGAGATGTCGAGCGCGCCCGCCGCGGCGGCGCGCGCGGCTGCCGTGCGGCTGATCGAGTCGTTCGCGTCGGTCGTGAGCGCCCTCTGCGAGGCCAGCGCAAGCCCGAGGAGCGTGGCCGCGCCGACCGCGACCAGCGCGATCACGATCGCCACGCCACGGTCGCCCGGACGCAGCCTTCGCCGATTCGAACCGCCTCGAGCGCCATGCATGTCGTTCACCTCGTTCGATCGCATGTGGTGTTCCCTTCCGCCTCGCAGTCCGCCGGTCGTCGTCAGTTTGGCGTGGTCGGCGCGTTGTTCATCGCCACCGCGCCGAAGTTCCTTCGCATGGGCGGCGTGAGGGTGCCGTACCTCGCGTCCGCGGGGTCGAACTCGCCGTCCGCGAGCCGCTGCTGCACCGCCGCGAGGGCGTCGCGCAGGCGCTCCAGCGGCGTATCGGCGCCGCCGTTTCCAGCGGCATCGCCGTCCTTGAGGACGATGTTGGTGGCCATCTTCAGGACGGAGCCGTTGTGCTTGCGCGCCGCGTAGAACAGCTTGATCTCGTAGTCCACGCCGTTCGAGAGCCCGAGGCGCGTGAGGTCGATGTGCTGCTCCGGCTCTTGGCTCTGGATGCCGCTGATGTCGCAGACGAGCTTGCCATCGATGTAGATCCACAGGTCGTCGTCGGCCTTTGCGATCATCCAGGGGGTGTAGCCCGCGTCGTCGTGGTCCTGGTAGGTGAACGAGGCGCTGGCCTCGTAGGTGAAGTAGGGCACGAGGCCTTCGAGGCCCGGGCTGCATGTGTTTCCGCTCGGGTCGGAGAAGAGATGCGCGGCGTAGGTTCCCAGGCCGTCGTGCGCGAACACGAGATCGAACGCCTTCGAGGTCTTCGTGCTCGGCCCATCCGCGAACCACGCGGCAAGGCTCGCCGCGCTCGTCACCGACGGCTTGTTGTCGTCCTGGAGCACGCCCGCCGTGTCGCCGAGCGCAGGGCGGTAGAGCTGCGGGGGAATCTGACGGCCTGTCGCGTCTCGGAACGGGAAGTTGTTCTTCAGGGTCTGCCACTTGCCGCCGACCGTCCATCCGCGGAAGACGGGCTTGCCATCGCCGCCGAGCGTGTCCTCGACCGTGCCGATGTAGTGATCCACGCCGATCGAGGAAGACCCGAAGTCGGGGTTGCCGTTCGCGG